>JAFAAS010000093.1 GCA_023426435.1 Verrucomicrobiota bacterium
CCACCATGTCGCAAAAGAGCCAATCAAACATTGCCCCGTCCGCCGGCGAAAACCTGAACGCATCCTCCCGCCGATGCTCGATCGCCGCGTGATTCAACGCCCCGCCTTTCAACGGCCCGTTGTCCACCGCCACCACCCGCGCCCCGCGTTTCGCCGCACTGTAACTCCACCCGCCCGGCGCCGCCCCCAAATCGCACACCGTCTCCCCCGCCCCCGGCTCGCATCCAAGAACCAAATACGCTTCCTCCACCTTCAAAAAACTCCGCGACGGCGCCAGCGGATCGTCCGCCATTCGCCGCGGCCCATGCAACCACGCCTCCCGCGCCACCAACGCCCGCCCAAAATCCACAAACCACACCCACAACCCCCGCGCCGCTCCCACCACGCGCGGCCGCTCCGCCGTCGCCAGCTTCCCCACCCGCGCGAGTTTCTTCTTCAACAACTCTCCAAACGCCGCCTCGACCGACGCCACTCGCCTCCCCAACCCCACCATCTCCCCCGGGCCGTCCCACACATTCGGCCACGCCGCTTCGATCCGCTCCCCACGCAAACTGCCGAGAAAAAACTCCGCCACTTTCTGCGCCAATCCATTCACCGACTCTCCTCGCACTTCCACCACGTCCATCAACGAGAGATGCGCAAACGCCAGCTCGCCACACTCCCGCCGCGCGCTCGCCGATC
This sequence comes from Verrucomicrobiota bacterium, assembly GCA_023426435.1. GTDB lineage: Bacteria > Verrucomicrobiota > Verrucomicrobiia > Opitutales > Opitutaceae > Opitutus. The sequence goes on from JAFAAS010000093.1 coordinate 682, forward strand.
CGCGCTTTTCCCACACCCACCCCGCGCCTTTTTCCCCCACGCTCGACCCGCGCCGCCCCGTCAGCTCCCGCGCGAGCAATCCTTCGTATCCAGCCTGGCAGAGGTGCAACATCCGCCCGAACCTGCCTCCGCCGCTTTCAGCGTCCAACCTTAAACCTCAACCGCCTTCATGTCGTCCACTTCCCCTTCCCCGCGCCCCGGCCGCTACCGCCACTACAAGGGCAACGACTACCTCGTCCTCGGACTCGCCCGCCACAGCGAGACCGCAGAGCCGCTCGTCATCTACCAAGCGCTCTACGGCGAACGCGGCTGGTGGGCCCGCCCGCTCGCGATGTTCTGCTCCACCGTCGAAGTCGCCGGCCAACCAGTCGCCCGCTTCACCTACATCAGCGAAGCGTGACCGACCCCGGTGGAGCCCGACGCCGGTGGAGCCCGACGTCCCCGTCGGGCTCGTCCTCGCCAACCGATTTCCACCGTGCCCGTCACACAATCTCGCACGCCCCGCCCGCACACGCGACCGTCGCCTTGAGCTCCGTCACGTCCGACTCCTCGCGCATCTTCGTGTAATCCACGCGATACGGCCGCAGCGCATTCCACTTCGCCACATCCGCCTCGCTCGAAACCTCTTCCCGCGGCGCCTGCGGATACGCTTTGTCCCCCGCATCCTGCAACAGCGAGATGCCCGTGAAAAACTGGCGGTTGCTCCAGATAAACTCCTGCACTTCCTCCCACTCGCTGGGCCGCACCGTGCAGGTGTTCGACACGTTGTGATGCAGCTCCGGCGAACGCGATCCCGGATCGCCGCCCGGAATCACCCACGAGGTCTGCACGAGTTTCACCAGCTCGAGGAACTGCACCGCCGTCAAATCCTTCCGCAAAATCGCCCGCTTCGGCGCTTCCACCGGAAACGTGATCACGTCGTCCGTATCCGGATTGTAAACCGACGCCTCCGTCATCTGCGGATTCGCGACCTTGAAAAATGAATACACCGGCTCCTTCCGGTTCGCCTGCACACGCCGGAAATAACGCCGCGCATGATGCGGATGAATGCCCGACCCCGCGCCGAGGATCAGCGACGCCGTTCCTTCCGGCTTGCAGGTCGACAATTTCGCCGCCGGCCGAATCCCGATCAGCGCCGCCACGAGCTTGTTCGTCGCCCGACAAAGCTGCGCGCCCCGAGTCAACACCTCCGGATCGAACAACACCGAGGGATTATCCATGAACCCGCAAATCGACACCCCGAGCAGCGCGTCGCGTTCGTTGATCAATCGCGTCACCGCCCCCAGATACGGCATGTCCGTGTAAGCCGCCTGCAAGGTCCCGATCGCCGTCGCCGCGATGCACGCCCGATAAAACGCCACGTCGCTCGTCGCCGCCTGCCCGTTGATCGTCGTCAGATTGCAGTGCTGGAATCCCGACAGCCGCGTCATGCCCGGCAACTCGCCTTTATACCCCCAACGATAGAGCTGCGTCTGCTCCTCCTCCGACAACTCCCAGTCCACCACCGGCAACAGATTGATCTCCGCGCAGGGATTGCAGCCCGCGTCCGGATGATCGTTGAAGAAGAATCCCGGCTCGCCGAACTCCTTCTGCGCCCGAAACAGCTTCTTGAAATGCTCCTCGTTGCGGTCGCTGCGCGAGAGCACCGCCGAGTTGTTCGACGCCGACCGCTGCGGATGCGTCTCGAACCAGTTGCCCGTCTTCGCGTTCATCATCTCCTCATCATCCGGCGAGAAGAGACAAATTGTAGCGGAACGACGGATACCGCCCGCCAGCACCGCCTTCGCCACAAACATGTTGATGTCGTAAACCTCGATCGGCCGCAGCGCGCGGCCCGACGCCGACACGAGAATCTCCTCCACCTTGTTCAACGCCTTCTTCAACGGCAGATGTCCCGGCGCCCGGCCGCCCGAGGTCTTCAACGGCGCCCCGCGCGGACGAATCGCCGAATAGTCGAACTCGATTTTCTTCCCTTCGTAAATCGACACGAACAGCGCGTGCAGCGCATCGCTCCAGCCTTCGATCGTGTCCTCAACGTGATAATGCCACACGGGCAAATCCGCCTCCGGCGCCCGCGCCGGCAGCGGCGGCAACAGCGCAATGTGATGCTTCTGCACCGAAAAGCCCACGCCGCACCCGCTCAACAACAGGAACAGATACTCGCGGAAAAACTCCACGCGATCCACGTTCGAAAACGAGCAGTTAAACATCCGGCTGTGGTTCTTCAGGATCGCCTCACCGCCAAACTGCATCGAACGCATGCTCGGCAACACCTTCTTCGCCGCCACCTGCGCAAACGCATCCACAATGATCTGGTCGAGCGTCACCCCGCCCAGCGAGCGCACCAGCAGCTCCGCATTCGCACCCGCCAGCTGCGCAATCTCCGTCGGCAATTCCTTCGGCACCACCCGGTCGAGTTTGTCCGCAAAAAACTGCAGATGCATGTCGCGCACCCGCTCCACGCCTTCCGAGAAAATCTCGCGCCGCCCGAGCTCGGGCCGATAGCGCGCATACTTCGCCATCACGATGTAATCGGACATCCCATTGTCCGCGTAATGAGCGAGCCGCCGCTCCGCATGCCGCACGCGATACAACATATACGCGCGCGCCACCTCCCAATGCCCTGCCGCCGCAATCGCCTTCTCCGCCGCATCCTGCACCTGCTCGATCGTCGGATGCTTCCCGTCGCGATAAAACAACTCCAGCATCTGCGAAACACCTTCCGCAATCCGCACCACTTCCTGAAACGCCTCCGCCTCCAGCCCGTAACACGCCAGCGGATCGTCCCGATACGGATTCACCGCGTTGTCCGTCCGCACTTCGTAAAACGCCAGCGCGATCGCCCGCGTGACTTTGTTCAAATCGAAACGCACCCGCGAACCGTCGCGCTTCAACACCATGCGATCCTCCCGAGCGATCGCCCGGTTCAACAACTCCGCACCGCGGCGGATGGGAAACAAGTCGACGGAAACCGAGCCGGAGCTCGCAGGAGAGGTCAAAAGGGACATGGCGAAGGAGTTCAGACAGACAAATGCGGTGGAAACAAAAGGGCCGCGCGCCGCCACGTGAATGCGGACGCACAATCCCCGGCGAAGCGCCCACTACCTGTCGTGGTATTATCGTGCGTCAACCCCTACCCCTTGGGTCCGCTCAGATATAACGCGCGTTCATGACTCATATCTTGGCCTGGCCAAAAACTCCCCGATTTTCATCCCCCGAAGGGCCCGCAGGCACCTGCGCAACTTTCCAAGTAGCGTTCTTTATGTTGGGTCCACGTCTGCGCCCGTCAGACCAAAAACTCCGCCGACAATTTCCGCGCAGCCCGCCGTCCTCAAAATTCCATCGCGTCCACACGCCTCGCTTCTCATTCGCTTCGCATGCGCATCCTTCTCGCCTTCGATAAGTTCAAGGACGCCATCACCGCACCTACCGCCTGCACGCTCGCAGCCGAAGTTCTGCAAGAGCTCCATCCCGACTGGCAAATTGACCTCGCTCCGCTCACCGACGGCGGCGAGGGCTTCAGCGAAATCCTCACCCGCTCCGCCCACGGGCAACTTCACTCCTGCACCGCCAACGGCCCGCGCGGCGATCCGATCGACGCCTCCTTCGGCCTCGTCCCGCTCTCCTCCGTTCCCGCACCCGCTCGCGCACAACTCGCACTTCCGGACTCCACGCCCCGCAACGCTCCCATCGCGATCGTCGAAATGGCCGCCGCCAGCGGTCTCGCTCTTCTCGCACCTTCACAACGCGATCCTTGGCAAACCACCTCGCTCGGCACCGGCCAGCTCATGCTCGCCGCCGCGCGCCGCAGCGCCGCTGCGATCCTCCTCGGCGTCGGCGGCAGCGCCACCAACGATCTCGGTCTCGGCGCGCTCGCCGCATTGGGTCTCTCGTTCGAAACATCGTCCCGCCTCCGCCTCGCGCCGCCATCTCCCGCAACGTGGAACGATCTCACCCACCTCGCGGGCCGCATCGATCCCACACTTCCTCCCATCTGCATCGCCTGCGACGTCACCAATCCTCTCCTCGGCCCCAATGGCTGCACCGCCACGTTCGGCCCGCAGAAAGGCCTGCTTATCGCCGACGTCCCCCACCTCGAAGCGGCGAGCGCCCGCGTCGCCAACCTCCTCCTTCAACATCACGCCCAACCGACCACTCTCCTCGAGACACCGGGCGCCGGCGCCGCCGGCGGGATCGCTTTCGGCCTGATGTGCGCCGCCCACGCAAAACTTCTTCCCGGCTTCTCACTCGTCTCCGCCTGGCTCGATCTCGACGCTCGCATCGCCGCCGCCGATATCGTTCTCACCGGCGAAGGCCGCTTCGACGCCACCTCGCTCGGCGGCAAAGGCCCCGGCGCCGTCGTCACTCGCGCCCGCGCCCTCGGAAAACGCGTCCACGTTTTCGCCGGCGCCATCCCGCCCGAGCTCGCGCGCTCCGACCCTTCGCTCCACGCAATCTCACCACCCGAGCTGCCCCTCTCCGACGCCTTGCGCTCCACCTCCGCACTCCTCGCCCGCGCCATTCGCACCACTCGCCTTTTGTAGGAGCCCGCTTGCGGGCGATTTCACACCTCTTCGGCGCCATTCCCTCTCGACGGACCCTCCTCGTCCGCCAAAGGTGCCCGCCGATGTCCGGGATGCGCCGCCTCTTTTCCTTAGATCGAACTTTCGCCTTCCTCGCCCTTCTCCTCGGCTTGCTGGGCTGCAGCGCCAGCCAACCGCCCACCCGTCCCGCGGCCGCTCCGGGCAGCGCCGTTAATCCCGCACCGCCTTCCACGCGTTTCACGGCGCCGAATGTCACGCCCGCGACCGCGCAGCTCATGCTCGGCATCGACGTGCTCGAAGCTCAGGGCTTCGCCGCCGTCAAAGGCAAACGCCTGGGCCTGCTCACGCATCCCGCGGGCGTGAATCGCAACGGCGTCAGCACCATCGACGTCCTGCGCCGCTCGCGACAATCGAAACTCGTCGCCCTCTTCGGTCCCGAGCACGGCATCTACGGCAACGAAAAAGCCGAAATCAAAATCCCCAACCGCACCGACACCCGGACCGGCCTTCCCGTTTACTCTCTCTACGGCCAGACGCGCAAACCCACGCCCGTAATGCTCAAGGGTCTCGATGCCTTCGTCATCGATCTCCAGGACGTCGGCACACGCAGCTACACCTACGTCAGCGCCATGAAGCTCGCGATGGAGGCGTGCTTCGAAAACAACGTCGAGGTCATCGTCCTTGACCGCCCGAATCCCCTCGGCGGCATCAAAGTCTCCGGACCTCTGCTCGACGCAAAATGGACCAGCTACGTCGGCGCCTTCCGCGTTCCTTACGTCCACGGGCTCACCATCGCCGAACTCGCGCGCCTCGCGAAAGAATTGCCCGGCGTCCTCGCCATTTCAGAAACCGCCCGCGCCAACGGACGCCTCACCGTCATTCCCATGCGCGGATGGCGCCGCACCATGCGTTGGCCCGAAACCGGTCTCACTTGGGTGCCAACATCCCCGATGATCCAGGACTTCTCCGCCGTCATCGGTTACGCCATGGTTGGACTCGGCACCTACGCCGACCCTCGCGTCGGTTTCGACATCGGCTTCCGCCACGGCGTCGGCGAACACTACGCGTTCCGCGGGCTCTCCCACAAAACCGTCAAAAGCGACGTCCTCGAACGCGAACTCCGCGCACTCAACATTCCCGGCATCGGTTTCCGCCGGGTCAGCGTCCCCGGCCGCGACGGCAAGCCCGCCACCGGCGTCTTCGTCGAGGTCAACGATTGGGACGATTGGAATCCCACCGAGCTCAGCTTCCACCTCATGGTTCTCGGCTGCCGCCTGGGCGGAGGAAAAAATCCTTTCGCCGTCACCGACGCCTCCGCCAGCGGGTTTCTCCGCCACATGGGTTCCGAAGAATTCTTCCGCACCCTCCAGCGCAACGGCGCCCAAACCAATCTCAGCGCCTGGCTCGATGACTGGAAACGCCGCTGTCAGGTTTACCGCAAAGCCAGCCAACGCTACTGGCTCTACCAATAGCCCATAGCGCCCGGGTAGGTTGCGCGCTCGCCGCGCAACAAATCGCTTTCGCACCCTCCCCCACATTTACGAAGGGCATCCCGCCCCGCCGGTGTTATACCGCAGAGCTGTCGCTGCTCGCTTCGCCATGCAATCGCCCCACGACCCTCTCGATCCGCTCCTCGACCATTGGTCCAACACGCCCGAGCCGTCCACCCGCCTCACGTCCGAAGTTTGGCGCCGCATCGCCGAAGCCGAGGAGGCCAGCCACCCCCATGCTCGTCGCGGCGCCTGGTCCACCATCGACGCCTGGTTTGCTCGCCTGCCGTTTGCCACGATGTTTGTCGCCAGTTGCGCCCTCCTCGGCCTCTTCCTCGCCGAGGTCCGCGTCAACCAACAGCAACGCGAACGCAGCGCCCAACTCGCCCGCAGCTACCTTCAGCTCATCGATCCGCTCCTCAAGGCCGACAACACCTTCGCGCAAAACCGATGAACCGCACGATCCCCACCCTTCTCCTCGGCGCCCTCGTCGGCTTCGGCGCCCACTTCGGCTACTACGCGCTCAATCGCCCCGCCGGTCTCGACTCGCTCGAGGGTCAACTCTCCTGGATCCGCACCGAGCTCAATCTCTCCGACGAACAATTCACCCGCATCAAAGATCTCCACGAAGCCTCCAGCCCGCGCCTCCGCGCCCTCGCCGCCGAGGTCGCCCGCATGCAGGCCGAGTTCATCGCCTTCGAAGAAACGCGCCGCACCACCGACCAGGTCGACTTCCTCGAATTCGCCCGCTTCGTCGAAACCCGCCGCAACATCAGCCGCGAATGCTTCGAGTCCACCCGCCGCCTGGTGCTCGCCACCGCCGACGTCATGACTCCCGAGCAACGCAGCCGCTACCTCGGCATGGTCGCCCGTTCCGACGCCCAACTCGAGTTGATCAACTGAGCGCCGCCCCAGCGCCCGTGCCCTCCGACGCCACCACCGATTGCGCCAGCCTCGCCGCCCTTCAACAGGGCGACACCACCGCGCTCAATCGCCTGATCGCGCGCTGGCAGCGCCCGCTCCTGTCCTACGCTTACCGCTACCTGCAAAACTCCGCCGACGCCCACGACCTCGTCGCGAGCGTGTTCGTTCGCCTTTACCAAAACCGCGATCGGTTCCGCCCGGACACCAACCTTTCCGCCTGGCTGTTCACGACGCTCACCAATCTCTGCCACAACCATCACCGCTGGAGACGCCGCCATCCCGCCGTTTCACTCGACACTCCTTCGCTCGAGTCCGACGACGGCCGCGATCTTCCTCCTTTTCCCGATCTCGCCAGCGACGAACCCGAACCCGGCGCCGCCGTCGCCCGCGACGAACTCGAGCTCGCTGTGCGCAAAGCCATCGCCTCCCTTCCGCCCGATCTTCGCAGCGCCGTCCTGCTCCATCACTACCAACACCTCTCCTACCGCGAGATCGCCGAAATCTCCCAATGCTCCGAACGCGGCGTCGAGACCCGGCTCTACCGCGCTCGCCAACACCTTCGCGTCGCCCTCGCGGCTTACATCCGCGAAGCCTCCAACTGCTAACGAATGTCGCGCAGGGTTCCCCAACCCCGCCGCCCCCGTAGCACGGTCAACCTGACCGTGCTTCACCCAAAAAAAACCCGGCGTCCACCCGCCGGGTTTTCGATTCACGAAGTAGCTCGCCCCCGCTACTCGCCCGCCTCCGCATCCGCCACCGGCGCCTGCGGCGCCACTCCACCCCCCGCAACCTCCCGATCGGGCGTGAAATTGAATTCCTGCCGCGCCAGCACCAGCACCGGCACACCTCCCGATGTCGGCGGCTCAAACTCCCACTGCGACACCGCGTCTACCGCCACCATCGCGAAAATCGCGTCGTCCTCCGCCACGTCGCGACTCACCGCCGGCAACCGCACCCGCCCTTTTTCATCGATATAAAAGGTCACCGCCACATTCGCCGCCCGCGGCTGCTCCGAGGGCGCGACCGGATACGGCGGAACCACCACTTTCGTCGGCGTCGGAATCCGATCCAACTGACGCATCCGCTTCACTCCATACACATAGTGCCCGGGCCGGATCTGATAATCGCGAATCTCCACATAGCGGGTCACCGACAAATCCACGACCACCAAGCCCTGACTCTCGAAATTAAACGTCAGATCCGACGTCGCACCATGCGGCTGCCCATTCAAACGCGCCGGCTCGAACCGCCACCGTTTCAACGCCGCCACCGCCGTCTCCGCAAACGCTTCGTGCGAATAGCCCGTGACCAAATGATCGGTGAGATTCCCCTTCTCATCCACCTGCACCGAAACTTGCGCGTATCCTTGCTGGATGCCGAGATCCAACACCCGTCGCGGAAACATCGCCGCATCCGTCTGGATCACCCGCATCGGCTGATAAGCCCCATCCACCGCCGCCACGACCGCGCTCACGGCGCCCATCGCGATCAGCACCACACTCAAAAATCGTGCATTCATGTTGTGAGAAAGTTGCCCCGCATAACACCACGCCCCCGCCTTACCCTTCATGGCAGCGTTGCGTCATCCACCTCATCCCCTTCGCTCCCGCGTCTCGGTCTTTCGCTCCACCCAACTTCACCCTTGCCGCCGCCCGCCCTCGGCGCGAAACCAAACCCCCACCGCGGCGTCCTGCTGCGCACCCTCAACCCCTTCGAAATCATCATGCCGAGAACCGTCACTCTTTTCACCGGCCAGTGGGCCGATCTTCCCCTCACCGAGCTCGCGCCGCTCGCCAAGAAAATGGGCTACGACGGCCTCGAACTCGCCTGCTGGGGCGACCACTTCGACGTCGATCAGGCCGCTTCCTCGAAGAAATACATCTCCGAAAAGTGGCAGCTTCTCGCCGATCACGGCCTGACCTGCTTCGCCGTTTCCAATCACCTCGTCGGCCAGGCCGTCTGCGACAACATCGACGAGCGCCACAAAGCCATCCTCGCCCCCAATATCTGGGGCGACGGCAACCCCGAGGGCGTCCGCAAACGCGCCGCCAAACAACTCGCCCTCACCGCCAAAGCCGCGCGCGCGTTCTTCAACGCCAAACCCGGCCGCAAAGACTCCGACGACTTCCCCGCCGTCGTCAACGGCTTCACCGGTTCCTCCATCTGGCACTCGATCTACGCCTTCCCGCCCACCTCGCAGGCGTATTGGGATGCTGGTTACGCCGACTTCGCCAAGCGCTTCGGCCCGATCCTCGAAACATTCGACAAACACAACGTCAACTTCGCCCTCGAGGTCCACCCGACCGAAATCGCCTTCGACATCGCCAGCGCCCAACGCGCCCTCGAAGCCGTGAAACACCACAAGCGTTTCGGCTTCAACTACGACCCGTCCCACCTCGGGTATCAGGGCGTCAACTACGTGAAATTCCTCCGCACGTTCTCCGACCGCATCTACCACGCCCACATGAAGGACGTCTGGTGGGGCCACGGAAACGGCGACGTCGGCGTCTTCGGCGGACACACCACCTTCGGCGACGCCCGCCGCCAGTGGGACTTCCGCTCCGTCGGCCGCGGCGACATCAACTTCGAGGAAATCATCGTCGCCCTGAACGACATCAACTACCGCGGACCGCTCTCCGTCGAATGGGAGGATATCCGCATGGACCGCGTCCACGGCGCCACCGAATCCGCCGCCTTCCTCCGCAAGCTCGATTTCGCCCGCAGCGCCGTCGCCTTCGACGCCGCCTTCGACAAAAAGAATCAGTAAGAAACAGTAGCGAGTAGTGAGTAGCCGGTAGCGAGCATTCGCACCGGCCCTCACGCCTGCTACTACTCGCTACTCACTACCCGCTACTCGCTACTCTACTCTCATCATGCCCATCAAAATCGCCATCATCGGTGCCGGCGGCATGGCCGCCTACCACGCCACCGGTTTCCGCAACGCCGGCGCCGACATCGTCGCGCTCTGCGACGTCAACGAAGCCGCCGCCAAAAACGCCGCCGCCAAACACAACATCGAGCGCACGTTCACCGACGTCGCCCAAATGCTCCGCGAGCTCCCCGATCTCGACGCCGTCTCGATCATCGTCCCCAACAAATTCCACGCGCCGCTCGCCATGCAGGCGCTCAAGGCCGGCAAACACGTCTTCTGCGAAAAACCGCCCGCGCTCAACGCCCGCGAAATGACGCAGATGAAAGCCCTCGCCGAAAAATCGAAGCGCACGTTGATGTTCAACTTCAACAACCGCGCCCGCCCCGAGTCCTACGCGATGATGGACTACGTGAAGGACGGCACCATCGGCCGCATCAATAGCTGCCAGGCCAAATGGATTCGCCGCTGCGGCATCCCCGGCTTCGGCGGCTGGTTCACCACCAAGGCCCTCTCCGGCGGCGGCCCGCTCATCGATCTCGTGCACATGATCGATCTCGGCCTCCACTTCATGGGGTATCCAGAACCTGGACACATCCTCGCGCAAACCTACCAGGACCACATCACCGACAAAACCTTCAAGGGCCCGTGGGGCATCCCCGACGTCGCCAAGGGCGCGACCGACGTCGAAGCCGCCGCGCACGGTTTCATCTCCTTCAAGACCGGCCAGACAATGTCCTTCCAGGTCTCGTGGGCCGAGATGAACAAGCGCGAGGAAGTCTCCGTCACGTTCCAAGGCACCAAAGCCGGCGGTCTCGTCCAACGCCTCTTCGGCATCGACGGGCTCGACGGCACCGCGATCGACACGTGCGAGCTCTACACGCACGAGCACGGCCGCCCCGTGAATCGCAGCATCACCGTCCCACCCGACCAGCCCATGGGCCGCGTCCGCTCCGCGATGAACTTCATCCTCGCCCTCGAGGGAAAAGAAAAACCGCTCAACACCCCCGACCAGGCACTCTCCCTCATGAAGATCATCGACGGCGCCTACAAATCCGCCGCCACCGGCAAACCCGTCGCGCTCTGACGAGCGCGAAAGCTCCAAGATCCAAGCTCCAAGCACCAGAGAATCCCCAAACCTCAATAACCAATGATGTTTGAACATTGGTCTTTCTCTGGAGCTTGGATCTTGGTCCTTGGAGCTTCTTAAGCCTCCCTCCCCTCAACCTCCCGAACTCCCCATGAAGCTAAATCGCAAATTAAGAATGGGCATGGTCGGCGGCGGCCGCGGCGCCTTCATCGGCTCCGTCCACCGCATGGCCGCCCGCCTCGATGGCGAAATCGACCTCGTCGCCGGCTGCTTCTCCTCCGACCCGAAAAAATCCAAAGCCTCCGGCGAAGATTTCTTCCTCGATCCGTCCCGCGTTTACGCGACCTACGAGGAAATGGCGCAAAAAGAAGCCGCCCTCCCCGCCGACCAACGCATCGACTTCGTCTCGATCGTCACGCGCAACAACACCCACTTCGCCGTCGCGAAAACCTTCCTCGAAGCCGGCTTCCACGTCGTCTGCGACAAACCTCTCTGCTTCACCCGCAAGGAAGGCCTGAAGCTCCGCGAGATCGTCCAGAAAACCGGCAAGGTTTTCGCCCTCACGCATAACTACACCGGCTACCCGATGGTGAAGGAAGCCCGCGAATGGGTCCGCACCGGCAAGCTCGGCAAAATCCTCAAGATCGTCGCCGAATACCCGCAGGGCTACGCCATCACCGCCCTCGAACAAAAAGGCGACGGCGCCATCTCCAACTGGCGCATGGACCCCTCCGTCTCCGGCGTCTCCAACTGCATGGGCGACATCGGCACGCACGCCCACAACCTCGTCCGCTACATCACCGGCCTCGAAATCGACGAGATCTGCGCCGAACTCTCGACGTTCATCCCCGGCCGCCCGCTCGACGACGACGGCAACTGCCTCGTCCGCTTCACCGGCGGCGCAAAAGGCATCATCTACGCGTCGCAAATTTCCAACGGCGACGAAAACAACCTCAACATCCGCGTTTACGGCACGAAGGGCTCGCTCGAGTGGCACCAGGAAGATCCCAACGAGCTCATCTTCAAACGCGCCGACGCTCCTCCCGTCGTCCACCGCCGCGGCAACAACTACCTCTCCCCCGCCGCCCAGGGCGCCACGCGCACGCCGTTCGCACACCCCGAAGGTTTCATCGAAGCCTTCGCCAACGTTTACCGCTCCGCCGCCACCGCGATCGCCGACCAGATCGCCGGCCGCAAGGCTCCAAAAAATGGATACGACTTCCCCACCGTCGACGACGGCATCGCCGGCATGGCGTTCATCGAATCCGTCGTGAAGAGCTCCAAGGCCGGCGCCAAATGGGTCAAATTCCCCACCGCCTGATCTCCGATTCATCGTCTTAACTAAAAAGGCCCGCCGCCCCGCGGGCCTTTTTCTTTTCCCTCCCTTCCCGCTCCCTCACCTTATCCCCATGACACCCCTCCGATCCCCCCGACTCGCTCGCCCCTTCATCCTCGCCGTCGCAATTCTCCTCCCGTTCGTCCTCTCCGCCGCCGAACGCGACGCACTCAAACTCCTCGCCATCGGCAACAGCTTCTCCGAAGACGCCACCGCCTTCCTTCCCGCCATCGCGAAAGCCGGCAACAAAGACCTCACCCTCGGCCGCGCCAGCATCGGCGGCTGCTCCCTCGAACGCCACGCCCGCCACCTCGCCGAAGCCCAAGCCGGCGACGAAAAAGGCCGCGCTTACCACAATTTCGCCGACCCCAAAACCGGCGAAAAACGCTCCGTCACGATCATCGAAGCGCTCGAAGCCACCGACTGGGACATCGTCACCATCCAACAGGTCAGCCACCTCAGCTTCCGCCCCGAAACCTACCACCCCTACGTCGACCAACTCATCGCCGCCATCCGCCAGCACGCGCCCACCGCCGAAATCGTCATCCACGAAATCTGGGCCTACCGCGAAGACCACGCCTTCTTCCAAAAAGACGACGGCTTCACGCCGCAGAAAATGTATTCACAAGTTCGCGACACCTATCGCGCCCTCGCCGCCGAAACCGGCTTCCGCCTCATCCCCGTCGGCGACGCCTTCAACCTCGCCCGCCAAACCCCGCGCTGGACCTACACGCCCGACCCCACCTTCGATTTCAAGAATCCGCCCGCCAACCAGGTCCCCGATCAACGCACCAGCCTCAACGTCGGCTGGCGCTGGACCAAAAATAAAGAAGGCCAGACCGAATTCCGCGCCGACGCCATCCACGCCAACACCGCCGGCCGCTACCTCGGCGCCTGCGTCTGGTATCTCACGCTCTTCGAAGCCGACACCCTCCCCTCCGACTACGCCCCCGAAGGCCTCTCCCCCGACGCCGCCGCCGACCTCCGCCGCCACGCCCTCGCCGCCGTCCAAGCCGAACGCACCCGCACCTCCACCACGGCTGCGAACTAAGACCTCGCTCCGCCCGTTTTTGTCATTCTGAGCGAAGCGAAGAATCCACGGAGACATCCGCAGGTCACCCGTCTCGCGGCTACGGTGACGTATCCGGCCACAAGGGTTGCACCCTCACTTCCCCGCCACCTTCGCAGCCTCCACCGTCGCCGCCCCATTCCGCGCCACCCACGCCTCATACTCCTTCCGCGGCATGAACCGCAGCGAAGCGCTGTTGATGCAGTAACGCAGCCCGCCCTTCTTCCGCGGCCCATCGTTGAACACGTGCCCGAGATGCGCGCCGTCCACCGAGCAATGCACTTCCGTGCGCAGCATGCCGTGACTGTAATCGACCGTCTCGCCGACGAACTCCTTCTGAATCGGCTTCGTGAAACTCGGCCAGCCCGTCCCGCTGTCGAACTTGTCGCGTGAGTCGAACAGCGGCGTCTCGCTGCACACCGAAAAGTAAACGCCGTCCTCGTGATGGTCCCAATACTCGTTGCGGAACGGCGGCTCCGTTCCCTGCTTCCGCGTCACGCGATACTGCGCCGGCGTGAGCATCGCTTTCCACTCCGCATCGGTCCGCTGCACCTTCGTGTTGGCCATGTCGATCATCACGTTCGAAGGCAGCCCACAAGCCGACTTCTCGTCGATCGCACACGCCGCCGCCTCTTCCGGAGTCATTTCATTCTTCTTCGTTTCCATAGTCGTTTTCCCCGCCGCAATTCCCAACCCCACCCCGCAAAACACCGCCACCCATCTCCAAGTTTTCATCGTCCCGAAACCGTAACCACCTCCCGCAAATATTCCACCCCCGACCTCTTTCATTCTCTACCACCTCGCTCCCAAACCAGAGTGTCACCTAATAGGTGACACTCTCCCGCCACGCCCTCCGCTGATTTTTGCGCCTTCGGCGCCTCTTTGCGGCCACCTACTCTGCCCGCACGTCCACCACCCCATCCCCAAACTCCGCGCTCAACCGCTGCCCGTTCGCCACGTCCTTCCGCCTCGCCACCGGCCTGCCTTCCTCATCGCGCAAAATCACGAATCCGCGATTCAACACCGACTTCGGACTCGCCGCCTGCAATCGCTTCCACAGCGCCAGCAACCGATGCGACTCCACCTGCACGCGCCGCTCCGGCGACCGCTGCACCAACAAACCCCGCGCCTCCGCCAGCCGATGCCGCCGCTCCTGCACCGTTCCTTTTAGCGCCGCCGCCAGCCGTCCCGCCAAATCATCCAGCCGCAAAAACCCCTGCTCCACCTGCGCCGTCGGCGACAACAACCGCAGCCGCGATCGCGCATGATCCAGCCGCGCCGCCGCCTCGTCGATCGCCCGCTCCCCCGCGCGCACCATCGCCTCGCCCGCACCCAACGCCCGCTCCGCCGCCGCCACGAAGTGACTCGAGATCAACTCCGCCGCCGCACTCGGCGTCTCCGCCCGCACATCCGCCGCGAAATCGCACAGCGTAAAATCGATCTCATGCCCCACCGCCGACACCACCGGCACGCCGCACGCCGCCACCGCGCGCACGAGCACTTCCTTATTAAACTCCCACAAATCCTCCAAACTCCCCCCGCCCCGCCCAATCACAATCAAATCGAAAACCCCCAGCCGCTCCGCCAGCGCGAGCATCTCCACCATCTCCTCCGCCGCTCCCGACCCCTGCACTTTCGCCGGCAACACCACCACGCGCCCGCGCCATCCGCGCCGCTTCAAAATCCGCAAAAAATCCTGCACCGCCGCCCCCGCCGGCGAAGTCACAAATCCCACCGTCGCCGGCATCTCCGGCAACATCCGCTTTCGCTCGCTCGCAAACAATCCCTCCTCCGCCAACCGCTGCTTCAACGCCTCGAACTCCCTCCTCAACCGCCCTTCCCCATCGTCGATGATCGCCCGCACGATGAACTGATAGCTGCCGCGCGCTTCATACACGCTCACTTCGCCAAACACCACGATCTGCGCGCCATCGCGCAGCTTCACCGTCTGCCGCGCCGCATCCCCGCGAAACAGCACCGCATTCAACGTCGCCCCCGCATCCTTCAGGCAAAAATAAAAGTGCCCGCTCGCCTGTGCTCGTAAATTGGATACCTCCCCGCGCACCCAGCCCGGACGCAGCCCGCGCTCCAACAGCGTCTTCACCCGCCGCGTGAACTCGCTCACCGACTCCACGCGGTCGTCCGACTCCCCGAACAGCGCCTGTTCCCGCGCACTCATTCCGTTTCCCCGGTAAGGCGAGGCGTCCCGCCGAGCCGCCCCTCCGCCCCCTCATTTTTCTTCTTCGCCATCCGCTTCCGCACCCAGTGCGTCGCCACCGCCGCCACCACCAGCAGGCTCACCGCGATCATCACCATCTTTCCCTTCCCGTGCAGCAGCGCATCGCCAAACAACACGAAAGCGGGCGTGTAAATCGCCTGCACGATGAACGCCACCAGCACATATTTTCCAAAGGGCACGCCCGCCATCCCGAGCAGATAGTTCTGCACCGGAAACGGCGACCCCGGCGTCACGCGCACCACGATGCTCAAATCCATCATGTCCTCCGGCGCGACTTCCGGCACCTTGTAACCCAGCCGGGCAAACACCTTCTCCAACAGCGGCCGCAACGCCCGCCGCGCCAGGAAATACGACATCACGATATTCAACATCATCGCCGCCACGCTCAGCAGCACCACCAGCGGCATCCCAAGCTTCGGCCCAAACACCGGCCCGGCCGTCAACGTAAACACCGACGCCGGCACGCCCACCGCCGGCAACAACGCCATCGCCGCGAAAAACACCACCGCCCCCGCCCCACGAATCACCTCCAACCCCTCATCGATCGCGCCTCGCACATCCACCCCGCGCAACAACGCCAGCGCGCCCACCGCGACCACAATCGCCCCCACCACCAGCTTCAACACCGGCAATTTCTTCGCGCCCTGTTTCTCATCCGTCGACATCCGCCCGAGCCTGCCGCTCCCGCCCGCCCACCGTCAACCTCCCGCAGGACTCTCCGCTTCTCGCGCCTCCACCCGGAACGCCAACACGCTTCCACTCCCGTTCTTCCGTCAACATCTCATAAATCCTTCTCCCGCCAACGCCACGCGCCACCCCGAGGCTTGCCGCCCCTTCCTCCCACCGCTGTCATCCGGCAAACGCATGCGCGATCCCGCCTCCGTCTTCGCCCCCCGCCTCGTCCGGCTGCTGGGTCTCGTCGCCATCGCCTGCGTTTTCCTGCTGACCGTCGTCGATTCCGGCGCCACGCGCGCCTACTCGATGCCGTGGCTGCTGCTCCTCTGGTCCGCATCCGCCGCGCCGCTGCTCGCCTTGTCCACCCGCACATGGCTCGCCGAATCGTTCTCGCTTCCTTCGCGGCCTTGGACGCTCACCGCCTCCCTTTTCGCGGCAATCCTCCTTCTTTCCTCCGCGCTTAGCCTTCACCAAGGCCCGAGCCTCCTCGTCAGCTTTATCCCCCTCGGCGCGCTCGCCACGTTTTTCCTGCTGCACGATTCGCTGCAAACCGATCCTTCCAACCGCGCTCGCACCCTCGTCCTCCGCCTCGCGCAATTCCTCGCCGTCGTCGCCGCCCTCAGCGTCGCCCGTTGGCTGCTCGATCTCTTCGACCCCGAACGCACCGCGCCGCTTCTGTCGCGCCTTCTCGCCCGCAATCCCTACCCGCTCGGCCACTCCAACTACACCGCCGGCCTCGCCGTCCTCGCCCTGCCGCTTTTCTTCGGCCTCGCCCTTTCCTCCTCCTACCGTCCCGCGCGTCTCGCCTGGCTGCTTTCCACCGCCCTCGCCGCACTCATGCTCTTTTCCAGCGGCAGCCGCGGCGGACTGATCGCCGTCGCCGCGCTCGCCGTCCTCGCTCTCTTCTACGCCCGGCTGCCGCGCAAACAGCTCCTCATCGTCTGCACCACGGGAACCCTCCTCCTCCTCGCCGTCGCTCTCGCCCATCCGCGCACCCGCGCGTTGTTCTTCGACTCCCACACCTCTCCCGCCGAACTCGCCCAAAGCGACCGCCAACGCGCGTCCATGGCCCACGCCGGTCTCCTCATGGGCAACGACCGACCGCTGCTCGGCTGGGGTCCCGGCACCACCCCGCTCGTGTTTCCTCGCTACCGCGCCCAACTCGACGGCGGCGTGGAAAACGTCCTCCAACTCCACAGCACCCCGCTTCAGCTCTACGCCGAAACCGGCGTCGCCGGCCTGCTCTGCGGCCTCGCCTTCGCAACCCTTCTCCTTCGCGAACTGATCCGCACCCGCCCGCCACGCCGCGAACCGCCCTCGCCCCGCGCCCTCGCCTGCGCCGCCCTCGCCGGCTACCTGATCTTCTCCCTCTTCGATTTCCAACTCGACGTTCCCGCCTTCGCCTTCGTCACCGCCGCGCTCGCCGCCCTCATTGCGCCTCCCGCTCAACACTCTCTCGCTCGCGAACCCCAGCTCAACATCGCCATTCTTTCCCTCCTCTCCCTCGTCCTCATCGCTTGCTTCGCGCGCCCCGACCCCACTCCTCTCCTCAACCACCAAGCCCTCGCACTCGCCGCCGATCCCGCCAAGGAAGCCGAATCCTCCCGGCTGTTCAAAGCCTCCCTCGCCCGCAACCCCGACCAGGAAATCGCTCACTTCAACTACGGCTGGCACCTGCTCGTCTCCGATCCGATCCGCGCCGAACGCCACTTCCGCGCCGCCGCCCAACTCGTCCCCGACAAGGGCGGCGTCTACTTCGGCCTCGCCCTCGCCCGCCTCAATCGCGGCAACGCCGACGATCCCGTCATCCCCCGCGCCCTCGCCCTCGAATGCCTCAACGATCCGCTCTTCCTCACGTCACCGTGGTGGCGTCACGACACCCTCGCTCCACAACGGCTCGCGACGTTCGCGCAACTCCACGCGCTGACCCGCCAGGTGGCTGACACCCTCGACGCCCGCGGCGACCCCCGCGCCTCCACCGCCCGCTACATCATCGCGCTCGCCGCGTGGTTCGATGACCTCGGCTCCGCGTCCGCCGCCGCGTCGCACACCGATTTCCCCGCGCGTATCCAATTTCTCAATTCAAACTCCACCCCGCCCGATTTCGCCTCGTCGCCCATCAGCGCCTACCGCCGCAGCCGCGAAGGCTATCCCGTTTTGACGCGCAATCTCGATCTGCCTCCGCCCATCGATCTCTTCGACGTCCAGGAAAACCTTCTCGCCGCCAACCTCCTCTCCTTCCTTTTCCCACCCAAAGGCTGGCTCCCCTCGCCGCTCCTCGTCGACCTCCTCGAACCCTCTCCGTCCCTGTAGGGCGGGGTCTCCCGACCCCGCCGCCTCAACTCTCGTGCGCCGCCCCTCCAATCCGCTTCGCGACACCGTCATCCCTCTCGCGCTGCTCGCCGGCGACACGCTCGTCACGTTCGCCGGCCTCCTTCTCGGCTGGCTCCTCCGCTACGAATCTCCGCTCGGCCGCCTCGGTATCGACGTTCCGGATGCAACGCTTCCGACCTACCTGCCGCTCCTGCTCGTCGGCGTCGCCCTCCTCGTCGCCGCCTTCGCGCAATTCGGCCTCTACGATTCCCGCCTCCTCCTCCGCCGTTATCAAAGTCTCAACGCCATTCTCAAAGGCGCCGCCTTCTGGCTCGCCGCCTACCTCGGCATCTCGCTCGTTCTCAAATTCGACCCGCCCATCTCCCGCCTTTTCGCCCTCCTCGCCTTCGCCTGCGTCGTCGCCCTCCTCCACCTCTGGCGCACCTTCGCCTACGCCGCCCTCACCCGCACTCCGCTCCTCACCCACCTCCGCCGCCGCACCGTCCTCCTCGGCTGCAACGACAACGCCCGCGCCCTCGCCACCGAACTCTCCCAACATCCCCACCACCCCCTCGCCCTCATCGGCTTCATCCCCCTTCCCAGCGAACGACCGGATATTAGTCATACATTATATGACAATTCCCCGCCCGCTCTCGGCTCCTTCGCCGACCTCGAAAACATCCTCCAACGCGAAAGCCCCGACGTCCTCATCGCCACCCAACTCGACCTCCCCCGCCCCGACCTCCAACGCATCGTCGATCTCTGCGAGCGCCGCTACATCGAATGGAAAATCGTGCCGGGCGCCTTCGACATCTTTCTCAGCGGCCTCCGCCTGCAAACCATCGGACGCGTCCCCGTCCTCGGCGTCGACTCCCTCGCCATCGACCGCCTTTTCTCCCGCGCGCTCAAACGCACCATCGATATCGCCGGCGCGCTCATCGGCCTCGTTCTTTCCGCCCCCGTCATTCTCGTCTCCGCCGCCTTCATCAAACGCGAATCTCCCAGCGGCCCCATCTTCTTCCGCCAAACCCGCATCGGCGCCGGCCATCGCTCCTTCACGCTCTACAAACTTCGCAGCATGCGACCCGACGCCGCCGCCACCGACTCGGCGCGCCACTCCACCGCCCGCCGCGACCCGCGCCTTCTCCGCATCGGCGCCTTCCTTCGTCGCTGGAACATCGACGAGCTTCCCCAATTCTGGAACGTCCTCCGCGGCGACATGAGCCTCGTCGGCCCGCGCCCCGAGCGCCCCTATCACGTCGACCAGCTCTCCCGCGAGATCCCGCACTACCTCCCGCGCCACCTCGTCAAACCCGGCATGACCGGCTGGGCGCAAGTCCACGGCCTCCGCGGCGACACCGACCTCGCCGCCCGCGTCCAGCACGACATCTACTACATCGAAAACTGGAGCATCTGGCTCGACCTCCAAATCCTCCTCCTCACCTTCCCCCGCTGGCGCGACAAAACTCAGGACTGATGTCCGTTCGCTTTCTTCAACGTGCCCCCGCTCCCGTCCTTCTCTGCGCCGCGCTCGCGTTGTTCGTCTTCTTCAGCCGTGCGTGGTTGATCGACGTCTGGGGCTCGCCTCTCCCTTTCTTCGACCAATGGGACGCCGAAGCGTCCGCGCTTTTCCTTCCCTGGCTGCGCGGCGACTTGGATTGGGACGCGTTCTTTCGTCCTCACAACGAGCACCGCATCGCCCTCACCCGCCTCGCCGACCTTCTCCTGCTGTCCCTCTCCGGCTATTGGAACGTCTGGGGCCAACTCTTTCTCATCGCAGTGCTCCACGCCGCCACGGCTGCGATCGTCGTTCGCCCGCTGCTCACTCCTCTCGCCGCTCGGAGTCGCGCTCTCCTGCTCTTCGCCACCGCGATCTTCTTCTCTTCGACCGGCGGGTGGCAAAACGCCCTCTGGGGGTTCCAATCGCAATTCGCATTCTCCAACCTGCTCTCGATCGCCGCCATTGTCGGCACTGTTTGCGCCGGTCCCTTCTCGCCAAGATGGTGCTTCGGCGCATTCGCCAGTTTCCTGGTCCTGTTCACCAACGGCGGCGGTGTCCTCGCCAGCGGCGTAGCCTTCGCGTTTGCGATTCCAAAATCATCCGGATCCACCCGCCGGAGCCGGCTCGCCGGAGCCACTGTGCTCGGGCTCATCGTCCTCTTAGGACTCCTTCTCCGCGTCGACGCACCCCACCATCACTCCCTCCGCGCGACCAATCTCCATCAATTCCTTGAACTGTTCTCGCGTTGCCTCGCGTGGCCTTGGATCGAACACGGCGCACTCGCCTTGGTCATCCAAGTCCCGCTCGCTTTGCTGCTCGTCGTCCGCCTTCGCCAACGCACGCCTTGGGACCTCGCCGATCGCTGCGCGCTCGGCTTCGGTGGCCTCACCCTGCTCCACGCCGCCGCAATAGGATATAGCCGCGGCGCCGGGCTCGCTGAAATCGGTCCGCTGTCACGCTACCTCGATGCCTTCCTTCCGGGCGCCGTCGCTCAAGTCTACGCGCTCTTGCAACTCGCTGCGAGCGCCACACGCCCGGTCCGGCTTCTCGCGCTCGGCTGGGCCGCCATCGCCGCGGCCGGATTGATCGCACTCACCGAGGTCAACCTGACCGTTCACCTTCCACGCAAACGCCTCCTCGACCGCATCGGAATCGAGGTCGTCCGCACCTACGTCGCCACCGGCAATGCCGCGATCTTGCTGAACGACCTCTCCGCGAGCGCGCTGCATCCTTTCCGCCCGCAATCCGTCCGAGACGTCCTCGATGAGCCACTCCTTCTCGCGATCCTGCCACCCGACTTGCGCGCTCCCGCGGATTCGCCCCTTCAAAGCCCCCCCGTTCTGATCGAACACGGCGCCACCCTCGCGCTTCTCAGCGCCCTCGTTTTCTGCGCGCTCAACGTCATCGCTTTCCGTTGCGATCTTTCTCAACGGTCCGACCACTCCAACACTCGCACCCCGTCAGGCTGAGACCTACCGCGCCCGCCCATCGGCCGGATCATCACCCGATCTCCCACCAAAGCCCACAGCGGGGCATCTTCCGCATCGTCCGAATACGCCCGGCTGCCCGCCCAATCCACTGCGCGTCCCGCAAACTTGTCTTGCACCGCCGCTGCCTTGGCTTCCCGCCGCGTCTCCGCTCCATGGATACGTCCCGCGCAACGCCCTCCTTCATACTCTAATCGCGTGCAGACGATCTCCGTCACCCCGAGTTCCTCCGCCACGCACTCGGCCAAAAATTCAAACGCCCCCGTCGCCAGCACCGGCACAAATCCATCCTTCCGCACACGCTCAACCTCCGCCCGCGCCGCCCCCCGCACCTGCTTCCGCAGCCGCTCGTCGAATAGCCGGCGCCCCACTGCCGCCACTTCATCCTCCTTCAACCCTCGCAGCGGCCGCAACGCCGCCTCGCGCAGCGCTCGCGCACTCAACAGCCCCGCTTTGCGCAACACCAGCCGGCCCAACAATCCCGGCGCCGCCGCCCGCCCTTCGCGCACCGTCCACCAAAAATACTCCTGCCACGAGTTCCCCCGCAGCACCGTGCCATCCACATCAAAGATCGCGAGGCGCATGTCTCGGTCGCAACTCCTCCATCCGCCGCTCCGCCGTCACTCGCTCCTCGCTGTCCGACGACCAGGGCATCCGCGAATTCTTCTCCAACAAGAAGAAATCCACCTCCCCGCGCCCCGCCTCGGTCGTCGCCGCCAGCACCGCCACTTTCACCTCCGCTGCCCCTCCTTTTCCCCGCAACAACTCCCGCGCCACCGCAATCGTCCGTCCCGTATCCGCCGCGTCGTCGAGCAACAACACCCGTTTGCCGGCGAACGCCACTCCCTGCGGCAACGCCGCCACCCGGCTCGTATGCCGATGCACGCCCGAACTCTCCTCCAGTTTCCGCAACCGGTTCCGCAACCCCACCGGCAGCCGCGCCACCAACGGCGCTACTTTTAACTTCAACCCCGTTCCACCGCGCCGCACCCACATCGGCACATTCTCCACGCCCATCTCGCGCGCCACCTCCGCCGCGATCAGCCGCGCTCCCGTTTCGATATGCACCAAAACATCCGGTCTGTATCCGCCCGCCTTCACCCGCTCCGCCAACTCCCGCGCCAGCCTCGGAATCTCCGCCAGCTTCACGACTGGCACAGTCCCGGTCGCGCGCTTTGAAGTTGAATCCGACATCCTTCGCAACCTGTCCTCCCCCGCGTTCGTTGTCGACACTCCGCGCCGTCCACCTCGATTCTCCGCCAACGCATGTCCGCCGCGCCTACGCTGAGCGTCATCATCGTCTGCAAAAACCCCGGCCCGCGGCTCGCCACCGCACTCGCCAGCGTGTGGTCTCAACGTCACGCCCATCCCGAGCTCGTCGTCATCGACGGCGCCTCCACCGACGGCACCCGCGAATGGCTCGAAGCTCATCGCGCAAAGATCGCCGTCCTCATCTCCGAACCCGACCACGGCATCTACGACGCCATGAACAAAGGCATCGCCGCCGCCCGCGGCGATTGGATCCTCTTCCTCGGCGCCGACGACCGCCTCGTCGGTGAAATGGTTCTCGCCGAAACCTTCGAAACCCTCACCTCCACCTCCGCCGGCGTCGTCACCGGACAAGCCGCCTTCGACGACGGCCGCATCTACCAACTCGCCACGCACGTCCGCCCGCTCGCCCGCAACTTCGTCCACCACCAGGCCACCTTCTACCGTCGCGCGCTCTTCGACGAAAACGGCGTATTCGATACCTCACTACGCGTGATGGGCGACTACGACTTCAACCTCCGCCTCTGGAAAAACAGCGTCCGCTTCAAACCCATCCCCCTCCGCATCTCCGCCTGCGGCATCGCCGGCACGAGCGACGGCGGCGACTGGCGCGTTTACCGCGAGGAAATCACCGTCCGTCACCGCTACGCCCCCGCCTGGCGCTGCTGGTTCTGGGACGCCCTCTCCGTCGTCCGCTTCCTCCGCAAACAACTCGTCCGCCTCCGCCGCAAGCTGTAGCGGCAGGCGTCACTGCCTCCCGGCCCGCCCCATTCGTCTCAACGCCGCCAACACCCGCCCCGACCACCGCCCCAGTCCCCATCTTCCGGATACAAACCTGTCCCCCACCCGCACCCAGTCGCTCCCGAAAACGACCCGCAGCGGCAGCCCCCGCCAAAAGCTCCGGTCGAATCTCCCCGCCCGCTCCGGAAAATCGAACCCCGGCCTCCGCTCCGCGATTTCCTTCCGCGCCGCGTCCAACGCCCGCCAATACGCGCCATACAGCGCATTCCGCAGCCGCCACGGCATCACGCCGTAATCGAGCTGCCCCGACTGCCACCACCACCTCCCGCAGACCGGCCGAAACCGCGCAAAGTGAAACACCACCAAAGCCCCGCCATCGACTTTGATTCCCACCGATGGAGGCGCGATGCCCCCACCGCGCGTTTCCCGCCTTATTTCCCACTTCGCTCCCGCCCAATTCCACGGCGCCGCATTCACCCCCGCCTCCTCCAACACCAACAGCGCCCGTCCCAACCTCTCCGGCCACCCGTCCAAATATTTCTGATCCGCATACCTCCCGTCCTCCAACCGATCATAACACCACTCCACACACTGCGCCCGCCACGCGTCCAAACATCCCAGCCCCGCTTCGTCCCTCCGAAAACTCAACACCCCCACATTGAACACCCCGTGCTTCTCGTAGTGCTTTAACCACGACGGAAACCGATGCCGCGTCACCATCACGCTCGCTCCCGCCGCGTCCATCGTCTCGAACATCGCGCCCGGATCCCCAAAGAAAAACAAATCCGCATCGAGATACGTCACCCGCTCGATCTCCGGCCGCTTCCGCAACAACCACCGCGGCCAGCACGGCGACAGCGTGAAATAATACTCCGCCTTCGTCCGATCCGCCTTCGCCGCCAACAACCCCTCATCCCCCGCTTCAACTTCTTCCAACCGCACCACGCGCAACCAGGTCCCGCCAACCTCGCGCAACACCTCCGCCGTAAACTCATCCAGCGCCAGCACCCACAAAACCGAATCCCGATCCTCCGCCGCCAGCGACCGCCACATCGCCACCCCCTGAATCAAAAACCCCCGATCGAAATACGTGCAGTAATGATTCATCGCCGCGCCTTGCGCTTCAGTAACAGACCCGTCGAAGCATATCGCTGATATCCAACCTGCCACTCTGCCTCCGACGCAAACTCGGCAACCATTTCGTAGCGCCCTGCGAAGAGATCGAGAAACCCGGCCCGATTGAAAAAACGGACCGGATAGCTCGCGGGATAGATCTCAGGGGGCACGCATTGCAGCGCGATGCGATCCGGACCCGATCGATGCAGCGGCAGATTATTGAGCACGATCCAATCGAATCCACAGCTCATCCACTCGACCAACGACTCGCGCGGACAAGGCAGATATTGCACCGATCCCGACGCCAATAAAACGGTGTGTCGTCGCACTTGTTCCGCCGCTTCAACACTCGGGAAGAAACTTAGACGTTCATCCCAGCCTGTCTCCGCCACACGCAGAAAGACCGGCTGTTCCACTACATCCCATCGTTCTAAACCAAGCTTTACCCACTGCGAACGATGACGCCAATAAGTCGTTCCGAGCGCCCCCCCGAAATCCAGCACGCTCCCTATCTGTCCCGCTTCCGTCGCGATGAACTCGAAAGCCGCGGTCAATCCGGGTTCCGGCACATAGGTCGCGAAAGTAATCCCATCCCGCTCAAATGCCGCGCGTCCCTCCCGAACCTCCGTCGTGGCCTTCAGCACACGTTGAGCGATCAACTCGTCGTCGTATCCGCTGCTCGCCGCCTCAGCTTCCTGCCACGACGAAAAATTCCCATCGAACCAACGCCATCCGAAAAGCCCGCGAAAAAACCACCACACCCGCTTCGGCATGAATCGCTTTAAGAACGCCTTCATCGTCCTTATCGATTCCATCGCTTCATCATTCGCCCGACACGCGATACGATGAAACGCCAGCCCGCCTTCCGATTCGCAGCCGCCCATAGCTCCCGGCAGTGCGGATGCTCGCGCACCTCCGGCCACACATCAGGCACCAGCGGCGAATCTCGCAGCGGTGGATTTGCCCATTCCGTCGCGTCCGCCGCAAAGGTCGCCTGAGGATCGAACCCAGTATGTTCGACCATGCTCCATGGAGGACGAAGACACAGTCCGCCGTGCTGCAAGTGATGATACAACCAGCGCACCGCCCAGATATTTTTACGCTTCTCCGTCTTCGCCATGATCGGCAAATCCGCCCCATACAAATCCGGCGCAACACGTGCCTCAGCGATCCTCATCTTTTCGAGAGCCGATTCTTCGACCATCCCTCGCCAGCTTCGCGCCCATGTCCCCCACACCCAACACTCCGCTCGGCCATCGAAGTAGGGCATCCCGCCGACATCTCGTGGAGTGACCCGCGGGTGCGTCCACGCAGTCACGCTCATCACCCGCTCATCCGGCCCGTAGCGGCGCAATGCGGCTGTGATCCACTCATATGTCCCCGGCACGCAAACGAGATCGTCCTCCCAAACAATAAATGCTTCATGGCGGCCGGCTACTTCGCTCACGCCCGCAAGCACATTCCTGCCCAATCCCAGGTTCGTTTCACGCTCCACGATACACACCTCGCACCAGTCGATTCCCTTTAATTCCTGCCTCACCGCGCGCACGGCTTCCGCGTCCCCAGCCCCTTTTTTCCCATCGGAAAATACCATCAGAGATCGCACTTGATCACGCTTCAGAGAGTCCAGAGTTCGCTTCAGATGAGCCGGCCGATTATATGTGAAAAGCACCACAGGAATCCGCGAAACGCTCATTCTTTTCTCCTCCCATAAAGCACGTCCCGACGAGTCTCGTAGTCGGCCAGAACTTCGACCATATCGTAGCGCGGTCCCAAAATCTCAGCGATGTTAGATCCAGTCCGCGTTTCCACGCAAATCATCCGGGGAGCAAACCGATCTAGATCCAAACCGCGCAATACCGCCGCCTCCATTCCTTCCACATCGAGACTTAAGAGATGAATCTCGCGCTGCAAATTCGCCGCCTGCAGCACCTGCGTTAACGTTCGGGCCGGCACCTTCACGGCATACGTCGTCTTCAGCTTCTCCATCTGCAACCCGGCCGCCACGTGTGCCTCTGTGGCGCCTCTCGCGCCGAACGCGCCCGAAGCCGTCGACATCAAACCCGCAAATCGCATCTCAATTGTATCCGCACTTCCAGCACGCTCGACCAAAGCCGCCTCCACCACGGTCGCGTTCGGGCGATTCTTCCGACACTCCCGCGCCAGCTCAGGCACAGGCTCGATCAAGATACCACGCCAGCCACGATAACGCTCAAGCCAATACGTGTTGCTCTGCCTCACCCCGTCGTTCGCCCCCGCTTCGACGAAAAACCCTCCATCGAAGTCCAGATGTCTCTCGAGCTTGCGATCCAGTCCGTTCAAGCCCGGTCGCGAATAGCGATCGCTGCCCACCAGCTCGAACAGTCGGCGGCGCCAGCGAACCAGCAATCGATGGGTTGCGATGGGCAGCATCAGGAGCGTCTGAAATAGCGCCACCCGAGGACCGGGATCAACAGCGCGCGGGTTTGCAACTCGCCTATCGCCCGCAGACCAGGGTGGACAAATGACGTCAGCCAGGCCGAGATGGCGAACGACACAAGCGTCGCGACCGCTGCGCCTTTCGGGCCCCACCGGGGGATCATCCATGAATTGAGCGCCACATTCGCAACCGCCCCCGCGACACTCGCTCCAAAGTAAAAATACGAACGTCCTTCGTTCACTAGCCACTGGCCACGCGCCACACCCACAAACACGAACAAGCACGACCACACGTGCAACATCAGCACGTCTGCGGATTCGGCATATGCCTCTCCATAGCAGATGCGCATCAGCCACGGCGCCAGAACCGAGACTGGAACCGCCACCGCAAACGCCAGCGCCGCGTTCAAGTCGAATACGTGCTGCCAGCGCTCCCGATACGCCGCCGGTCCACGCTCCCGCGCGCGCAAGAGTGCAGGCAGCAAACTCGACGCCAGCGCCACCGGAACGAAATACCAGATCTCGGCGAATCGGGTCGCCGCCGCGTAAATCCCCACCGCCTCTTCTCCGCGCATCGCTCGAAGCATCACCGCGTCGATCCGCATATAGAGCATCACGGCAAATCCCGACATCATCAACGGCCACGCTTCCCTCAACAATCGGCGCGGCAACCTGCGCCCCGTTTCGGACCATCGCAGCTTCATGCCCCGCCGTCCCGCCAGCAGCGCAAAAAGAACTCCCGCGATCGCCATCTCGCCCACCGCCGCCCACGCAAACGAAACCAGCGGCGCCTCAGCTAGCACCATCGCTACCCGCGCCGCCGCCCCCCCGGCCAGCGCGCAAATCTGCGCAACCGTCGCATACTTGGCCTCGAGCCTCGCCTGAAACCACAGATCGAATACCAGCAAGGCCGGCTGAAACACCGTCAGCCCAAACACCAGGATCAGCATGCGTTCTTCCGCATTCGTCCACCGCAGCCCTACCAGTGACGCCAGCAGGACGTAACTGAAAATCCCTCCGATCCAGCGCAGCAATCCCGCCGCCGCAATGACGCTTCCCGCATTCTCCGGCGAACGGATCGCTTCGCGTCGCACTACCGCGTCCAATCCCAGCTCCGCCAAAACCGCCACCACCGCCACCAAGGCCATCGCATAGCTCAACGAGCCAAACCGCTCCGGTCCCAAATACCGCGAAACCCAAATCCCCACTCCGAAGTTCAACAGAAGACGAAGCGCTTTTTCGGCCATGAGCCAGCCGAGGTTGCCCGCCGCTCGCTGCGCCCCGGGCTCTGCGATCAAAGTGCGAAGTCGGGAATACAAACGCCGCGAGCATGCCGGCACCCATCGCCCCGTCAACGCACCACCCCTTACTCCCCCAAATTCAGCTTCCGTTCAAACTCCCGTCGCCTAACTTCCGCTCGCCGGCATGAAACTCTCCATCGTCATCCCCTGCTACAACGAAGCGAAAACCATTCGCCACATCGTCGAGCGGGTCCGCGCCGCCCCCGTCAAAGACAAGGAGATCATCATCGTCGACGACTGCTCGCGCGACGGCACCCGCGACCTCCTCCGCACCCAAATCGCCCCGCTCGTCGACCAAATCCTCTACCACGACGTCAACCAGGGCAAAGGCGCCGCGCTCCGCACCGGCTTCGCCGCCGCCACCGGCGACGCCGTCATCGTCCAGGACGCCGACCTCGAATACGACCCCAACGAATACCCCAAGCTCCTCAAACCCATCCTCGACGGCCGCGCCGATGTCGTCTTCGGCTCCCGCTTCTCCGGCGGCGACGCCCATCGCGTCGTCTATTTCTGGCACATGGTCGGCAACAAGATCCTCACGTTGCTCTCGAACATGTTCACCAACCTCAACCTCACCGACATGGAAACCTGCTACAAGGTCTTCCGCCGCGAGGTCCTCCAGAAAATCCGCGTCGAGGAAAACCGCTTCGGCTTCGAACCCGAAATCACCGCCAAGGTCGCCAAGCTCGACGTCGCCATCTACGAGGTCGGCATCAGCTACTACGGCCGCACCTACGCCGAGGGCAAAAAGATCGGCTGGCGCGACGGCTTTCGCGCGCTGTATGCCATAATCAAATACAACGTCTTCCGTTGAAACCCTCGCCCCACGTCGCGATCGTCATCCCCGTCTGGAACGAAGAGGCCGTTCTCCCGGAGCTCTGCCGCCGGCTCCGCGCCGTCTTCGCCGAACACGCCCCGATCGACTGGTCCGTCATCTTCGTCGACGACGGCAGCCGCGATCGTTCCCGCGACGTCATCCAGGCGATTCATCACGAGGATCCCCGCTTCAAGCTCGTCGAGCTCTCCCGCAATTTCGGCCACCAGCCCGCACTCGAAGCCGGCCTCGCCGCCGCCAGCACCGCCGACGCCGTCGTCACCATGGACGCCGATCTGCAGGATCCGCCCGAACACATCCCCGACCTCATCGCCCGCTGGCGCGAGGGCGCGGAGGTCGTCCTCGCCGTCCGCCGTTCGCGCAAGGAGCGCGGCCTCCGCCGCCTCGGCTTCGAACTCTTCCACCGCTGCTTCCGCTGGCTCTCCGACTTTCCGATCGAACCCAACACCGGCACCTTCGGCCTCCTCGACCGCGCCGCCGTCGAAGCCTTCAACCGCCTCCCCGAACGCCACCGCTTCTTCCCCGGCCTCCGCGCCTGGGTCGGCTTCCGCCGCGCGGAAACGTTCTACGACCGCGACGACCGCGCCGCCGGCCAGCCCGGCCAAAGCCTGTATCGACTTCTTCGCTACGCCGTCGACGGCCTCATCAGCTTCTCGAAACTTCCGCTGCGCATCGTCACCTTCGCCGGAATCCTCATCAGCTTGAGCGGTTTCAGCCTCGCGATGTTCTTCGTCATCCGCCGCCTGCTCGGCATCGAGGTCGCGCAGACCGGCTTCACCACGCTCGTCACGCTCATCCTCTTCGTCGGCGGCGTTCAACTCGTCGGCATCGGCATCCTCGGCGAATACCTCGGTCGCGTTTACGACGAGGTGAAGCGCCGTCCGAACTATATCATCAAACGGCGCACCGGCCTCGAATAACGCGCCCCTCATCGTGGAGGGTGCCTTTATTTAACTTCGCGCCTCTTCGCGTCCTTCGCGGTTTCCACCGATTCGTCGCGGCTAATCTCCTTACAGCATATTCAATAATGTCATAGCCGTTGGCCGAGTCGTAAAACCGGATTTGAACCACGAAGGCACCGAGCACACAGAAGGAAGGCCACGGGATCTCTCCGTGCCTCTGTGCCTCTGTGGCTCACCTGCAGGGCTATAGTCTTTCTGAAAACGCTCTAGTGTCCTGTCCCGCAAGTAACGTTAGGAATTCGAATGGCAAATGATGGCTGTCATTCTGAGCGCAGCGAAGAATCCACGTGTGCGTCCGCGGCCGATCATCGCCCTGGATTCTTCGCTACGCTCAGAATGACAACCGCTGTTAGGTGCCCCAATTTATCGAGGTTTCCTGTGGGACACGACACTATAGCATATTAAATAAAGTCGTAGCCGTTGGCCGAATCGGAAATCCCGATTTGAACCACGAAGGCACCGAGCACACAGAGGAAGGCCACGGGATGTCTCCGTGCCTCTGTGCCTCTGTGGTTCACCTGAAGGGCTATCGTTTTTCTGAAAACGCTCTAGAAGCCGGCGACTCCACCCACGCCGCTACCGCTTCCTCGCCACCAGAATCAAGCTCACGCCAAACGGAAACGGCACCCGCCACGTCCCGAGACGCACGAATATCCTTCGGAGCAAATCGTTCATCCACGCCGCCGGCTCCCGATCCTCCGCCCGCACGCTGCTCCCGTTTGCCCCTGCCTTCGCCGGCGAAATCTTCCGCCACTTCCGCACCAGCCACACCGCGGGATACGCGACCACATTCGTGTAGTTCACATGCACGAGTTCCCACTGCTCCGCCGGGAACAGCGCCGTCAACTGCCGCCGATCGTATCGGCGAAAATGATGCAGGGCTTCATCCCAATCGCTCCACAGCGCCATGCTCGCCGGCACCGTCACCACCGCCACGCCGCCCGGCTTCAACAAACGGTAAAAACCGCGCACCACCGCCGCATCGTCCGGCACGTGCTCGAGCACATCCAGCGCCGTCACATAGTCGAGCGATGCATCTGCCAGCGGCACCGAATCGCCTTTCAGCGCAATCACCTGCTCCGGCCGAAATCGCCGCCGCAACAACTCCAACGCCTCCGCATGATCGTCGAGCACGAGCACGCGACACCTCTCCTGCATCTCCAGCGCGAATCGCCCCGTGCCCGCACCGCAATCCAACAACACGTGCTCCGCTTTCGGCGGCGCCACGCGCTCGATCCACCCGCGCACCAGTTCCCGTTTGCCCGCGTAATACCAATGCGTCTTCTCGACAGCATCCAGGTTCGCGTATTCGGCAGCGTTCATGAAGCCCGCGAGGGTTGTTTCGCTTCGAAACTTTGTCCAAGTTCAAAACGTGGTTCGCCCCACCCGTCCACCTTCGCCCGCCTTTCTCGTCTCGCTCGCCGTCCTTCTCGCCTTGTTTCACGCCGTGCTCGGGCTGACGGCCAAGATCGGCACCTCCGTCACCTTCGACGAAATCGCCCATCTCACCGCCGGACACACCTACAACACGCTCGGCGATTTCCGGCTGCATCCGGAAAACGGCAACCTTCCGCAGCGCTGGGCCGCGCTGCCGATGCAGGCGCTGCAGCCGCTCCTTCCTTCCGACACCGACAACCCCGACTGGGCGCACGCCCACATCTGGGGCGTGGGACGCGAGTTCTTCTACCGCTCCGGCAACAACACCGACCTGATGATCTTCGCGGGCCGCGCGATGATCTCTCTCTTCAGCGCCGGCACCGGATTGCTCATCTTCTTCTGGGCCCGACGACTTTTCGGCTGGCGCAGCGCCTTCGTCTCTCTCGTTTTTTTCGCCTTCTCTCCCACGTTTCTCGCGCACGGTTCGCTCGCGACGTCCGATACCACGATGGCGTTCTTCTTCCTCGCCGCCGTCAGCGCCTGGTGGTGGCACCTGGAACGCCCCAGCTTCGCCCGCCTGCTGTTGAGCAGCGTCACCTTCGGACTTGCCTGCGTCTCCAAGTTCTCCGCCGTCCTCCTCGGCCCCATGCTGATCCTTCTCGGTCTGCTGCATCTCTTCCGAGAGGCCCACCGCAGGCATGACGTCGGCCGTGCGATGCTTCACCTCCTGCGCACCTGCGCCGTTCATGGCGTCGTTGCTTGGTGCGTCATCTGGGCCTTCTACGATTTCCGTTTCTCCGCCCACGACGAACTCTCGCCCAGTCTTCGATTCATTCTTCCCTGGGAGCGACTGCTCGACGCCGGCACATTTCAGGAGCGGATGCTCGCCTGGCTCCGCGATGGGAAGCTGCTGCCCGAAGCGTTTCTCTACGGCGCTGCCTTCGTCGATGAATTTTCCCGCAACCGCATCGCTTTTTTCCGCGGCGAATTGGGCGTCGACGGATGGTTGGGATTCTTCCCGTTCGCATTCCTCGTCAAAACGTCCCCGCCTGTGCTGCTCGCCGCAGCCATCGGGTTGGCACTCTGGATACGACAGGCTCTTCAATCAGCCACCCGCACCACCCGCACCCGCCAACTTTGGCAGGCCGCGCCGCTGTTGACGCTGTTCTCGCTCTACTGGATCGCCGCGCTCGGCAGCAGCCTGAACATCGGCCACCGCCACATTCTTCCCACCTACCCCGTCCTATTCATCCTCATCGGCGGACTGCCGCTGCTGTTCTCCTCCGCACGACGATTCGGGTGGGCTCTTCTGCTCGCGTGCGCCGGCTGGCACCTCACCGAATCCGTCGCGATCAGGCCGCACTACCTCGCCTACTTCAACCAGATCATCGGCGGCCCTCAACGCGCCTACTGGCACCTCGTCGACAGTTCGCTCGACTGGGGGCAGGATCTTCCCGAATTGAGCCGATGGCTCCAAACTCACCGGCAACCGCACGAGCCCGTGTATCTCGAATATTTCGGCATGGGCGATGCCCTCTACGAAGGAATCCAGGCGCGAAGCCTTACTCCCTCCACCGAAATTCCCATGGCAGACGCATGGCTCGAGTTGCAGCCGGGGCTCTATTGCATCAGCGCCACCGCCCTGCAGCGACCGCGGCCCTACCCTCGTCACGGCTGGAGTCCCGGACTGGAAACTGCCTATCAAAACCTGCATCGTCTCGCGCAACAAATCCGAGATCACGCCATCGGCCCTACCGGCGTCCTCCGCCAGGAAGGAATCGACGCCGCGCAGCTTTCAACCCTCGCCGACGACTACGCGCGCTTCCGATTCCAGCGACTCGCGACCTATCTCAAGTTGCGCCAGCCCGACGCAACCATCGGGTATTCGATTTTTGCATACCGCCTCGGAGCCGGCGAACTCGCGGCCGCGACCGAGGGATCAACCGACGACTTCGTGGCCTTGATCGAACACGCCGCCGCTGCCTCCGCACCATGACGCATCTCGCTCCCGCCGAAAATCCGCTTCCGTCGCGCGCGGCCGCGTGGTGGTGCGCCGGCGTCGTGGCAACGCTTCCATTCCTTTCGAATCTCCCCTTCGACTACGACCGCTTCGCTCCGCTCCTGTTTGTGCCGGCGTTGTTCTTCCCCGGGGCGATCTCGCCGTTCGTCGGCGACGCCCGGCGCGAAGTCATCGATCGATGGTTGCTGATCATCGCCGCCGCCGTCGCCGTTTCCGCCGCGTTGATGTCCGCGCGTCCCGCCCCGGCACTCGTCGGTTCCGCAACGTGGGTCTGCATCATCGCCGGCGCCGTCGTCGCCCGCCACGTCGCGCGCGATCCTGCCTGCGTGCGGCTTCTTCTCGCCGCCATCGCCACCGGAGCAACCGCGGGATGCCTCGCCATTTGGACAACCTGGACCCCGGGCACCGCGGTCAACGAATTCTCTCACTACGGCCACGCGCGGCTCTTCGGTTTGCACATGATGATCGGCACCATCGCGGGCTTGGGCTGGTGGGCCATCGCCCCGCAGGCGCGGCGCGAGCACCGGCTCGCCTGCCTGATCGCCGTCATCAACTGCGGCGGAATGCTCTGGTCGGGCGGACGCGCCCCGCTGCTCGCGCTGATCGCGGGAATCGCCCTTTGGCTCATCGTCGCTCCCGCCTCCAGTCGTCCGACGATTCTCCGGCGTGTCACAACAGTGTTCGGCGGCGGGTTTATTCTGTCATGCTTGAGCTGGTCACCCGAACCCTACCTCGGCTGGTGGAGCGCCATCGCACGTTCCGCCGCCGCGTCTTCGGCCGATGAACTCACTTCCACCCGGCTCAGCTTCTGGCACGTCACCTGGACCCAGATCATCGATTCACCGTGGTTCGGACACGGCTCCGATTCCTATCGCTTCATCCGCCCGAAACAGGATGGAAACCAGCCGCACAACTGGCCGCTCCAACTCGCACTCGATGTCGGCCTGCTGGGAGCCGTCCCTTTCGGTGCGCTGCTGTTGCGCCAGGCGTGGCGCGGGCTGCGCGCGAAGGTCCCCACCTCTCCCGCGTCGCCCCCCCAGCAAGTCGCCGCCGTCGCCTTCGCCGTCTGCCTCGTCGCCGGTTTGCTCGACGGCGTGTTCTACCACGCCGTCCTGCTCATGCCCGCCGCCCTTCTCGCCGGCGCCGCCGGACATGTATCTGGAAAATCGATATGCACCTCCCCGCGCCTCGTCCTTCTCGGCGCCCGAATATCGATCGTCGCTTCGTGCACGTTGCTCATCCTGCACGCGTTTTTGGTTTTCCAACTGTGGCAGGCAGATCCCCCTCATAGCCCCGACGATTTCCGGCCGCGACTCCTGCGGAATTTTCCCAGCACGGTCTCCGGCATCGATCGCTGGCTGAGCGCCTGGGATCGGCAGCAACCCGAAGTTGCACTCGCCTGGGCTCGCTGGGCTCAACAACAAAGCGACCACCCCGAGCTGCTCCACGTTTACGCCGCACTCCTACTCTCGCGCTATCGCCAATTCGAGGCCGCAGAACTCGAGCTCGAGCAGGCCCGAGCAGTCGCCCACCACCGAGCCCGGCCCAAACTCCAGCCGCTCATCGACGCCATCCGCGCCGCCAAATCGGACGTAGCTAACAGCGAGCCCTGACTCAGTTCGCCAGAGCCCAACAAGCCGCTACGGAAGGTTCTTCAGCCATTCCTGAACCAACTCCGCCTCGAGCGTCTTCCGCGTGGCTTCGTCTTGCGCCGACTCGCCCGCATCCGACGCCTGCGCCATTCGCTTCCCCCATGCGCGCAACCGCTCCTCGTCGAGCGAGACGATCCTGCTCAGTCGAATCACATAGGTCGGCCGAAAAACGATTTCCCTCACGATCTCCAACTCCACCGCGTCGCCCAAATCGACGCCCGCCATCGGCTCCAATGCCTCACGCGTGAAATCCCGGATCTCGAGTTTCTGCACCGCCAGATAGTCGCTGAAGGTCCGCCGTCGATAGTGATAGATGAACTCCTCCGTCCGCTCCGCCACCGCGTCGAACGAAACCGCCGCGACGCCATGGGTGACCCAGAGCATCGGCATCGTCTGATCCAGCACGATGAAGCCGCGATCTGAACGCGACTGCAGATATTCGCGCTGCCAGTTCGCGGTCTCCGCCGCGAGATTCGTATGCGCATACGCTCGCTGCGCCACCGTGGGCACCGTCCAAAAAAAGAAGTAGCCCACCACCACGGCCGAGAGCCCCCGCCACTTGTGTCCTTTCGTAACAAGAAGCGGATACACGAAAACGAAAACCAGCACGAACAACAACTGCGTCGGCAGCGACAACCGCACCGTGAGCGGCTCGTCGTAAGCGCCCCAGAAATAGCACATCATCAACACCGCCTGGCCAAACAGACCGAGCACGAAAAGGGCGAACACCACCTGCTCCGGATTCTGCCGCAGCAGGCTGCGATTTTCCCGAAAGAGGTGCAGAAAGAAAAACGCCACGCCCACGATTCCCGCCACCGCCACCAAGTGCGAATTCGCATGCGAGCGATCGAACGAAAGGAAATAGTTCAGCGCCTTCCCCACATTGTCATAGAAGTAGTCGAAGCTATACACCCCCGACCCGCTCGGCCGATCGTCGAGCTGCCACAACTCCGGTCGCAGCTTGAATACGTTCACTTGCAGCGGATAGACGACAAGCAAGAGCGGCGTCATCAACACCGGCCACGGCAGCAACACGCGCTCGTTCTTCCAAAACACATACAGAATCGCGACCGCCACCGGCACGATGAATAAAACCGACTCATAGCGCACCTGCGCCAGCAGCACGCCGCTCAAACAGAACGCACTCAGACTCGCCGCATCCGGCGACCGCGCCAACCTCATCCCAAGATAAAGCGTCGCCACGATCATCACGAGGTTCAGCACCTCGAATCCCCCGCCTGCAATCGTCTGCACCAGCAGCGGGATCGTCGCCAACAACAAGACCGCGGTAATGCCTCCCCCCACACCCGCCACCGATCGCGCCACGAGATAAACCAAACCGAGCAACACCGGCGTCAGCAGCGCATTCAACAGGAACGCGTTTTCCGGCCGATAACCGGTCAGGTCATGCACGAGCGATAACAAGAACGGATAAAAGATCGGCCGCTTGTCCACGTGGCCCTGCATCGGCATGAAGGTCGTTCCCAACTGGAACCCGCGCGCAATCGTGCTCACCTCGCGCAGATGATGCATGCGTTGCGACGTGGAGAGTTGCACGAATTCGTCATTCACCACCTTGAAGCCATGCGGCTCCTGCACGTGCAGGACGGTCGAAACTCCCACAACGAAGAGCACTATTTTCCATCCGCCCGCCCGCCACTTCGCCCCCAACTCGGCCCGCCCCAGCAACCGCACGATCTGGTAAACGAACAGCGCAAACGCCACCAGCATCACCGCGTAACCGCCATGTCGCACGAGATAAACCGCGCGATAGGGCGTGAACGCCCAGAACCCCAGCACGAGCGCAAGCACCGCGATCAGCCCGAACAAAACCAGACGCGAACGTTGCTCAACCAGAGACGCGCGAAGGGAAGCACTCAGCCAACGATCCATAAGCGAAAAACAAAAAGCCGTCCCAAAACGGGACGGCTTGAGACACACATCGAGGGCAACCTTAGTTGCTGTAGGAGATCTCGGCTTTGCCGGAGACCTTCGAGCCCGTTGCAGAAATTTGGGTCGAGTCCTGGCCAATGCCCGTGGGATAAGACTCCCCGGCCACGGTTTGGATGGTCTTGATGTATTTACCGTCGCCGACGAGGTCCGTGTAAGCAACGGTATCAACGCCGTGCTCCAGGAAGTATTGCTGAGCCGCGCCGGAGAGCTGGCGGAGATTGTTGACAATCGCCTTCTCCTGCGAGCTGGCGCGCACCTTCTGGAACGCCGGGATCGCCATCGCGGCCAACAGGCCGATGATGACGACAACGATCATGATTTCGACGAGGGTGAAGCCGTGGTTCCTCTTCTGCTGTTTCATGGTATTTATGGATGGATGATATAGATGCTCAAAGGCGAGCAGTGCCGCGAT
This sequence comes from Verrucomicrobiota bacterium, assembly GCA_023426435.1. Taxonomy (GTDB): domain Bacteria; phylum Verrucomicrobiota; class Verrucomicrobiia; order Opitutales; family Opitutaceae; genus Opitutus. The sequence goes on from JAFAAS010000093.1 coordinate 38,275, forward strand.
TCAGCCGGATTAGGGTATCTTACGCAAGTGAAACCCCGCAGTGTAAACACCCTAGGAATTTCAAACCACCTTTCCGCGCCGCGAAAAACTTTAGCCAAAATCTCTGATAAAAGTGTCAAAATCCCGGCCGCGAAAACCGCATTCCGCCTCACTCTTTCTTGGTTTTCCGCGTCTTCGCGCTCGCGGATTTCTTCTTCGCCGGCGCTTTTTTCTTCGCCGCCGGTTTCCGCGCCTTCGGCACCGTGAGTAGTTTCGCCACGGATACCTCCTGCGCATCCTTCCAGAGATTCTCCAGGCCGTAACGCTCGCGCGTGTCCGGCAGGAACACGTGGATCATCACGTCGAACGCATCGATCACGATCCAGCCGCTCTCCTGCACGATCTCCATCCCGACGATCCGCGTCCGGCTGGCATCGAGCGCCTTTTCGAGCTCGATCCGCAACGCTCGCAGGTGCGGCTCGGAATTACCCGTCGCAATCACCAGATAATCCGTGATCGAGGACTGCTCGCTCACGTCGAGCACGCGCAGGTCGATCGCTTTCTTTTCATCGAGCGCGCGACAACAGAGTTTCACCAGGTCGAGCGACGCAGAGGAGGTTCCTTTCATGGAGTTTCGCGATATAGATTCTTTTCGCGGATATAGACGATGGATTTGTGAGGCACGAAATAATCGAGCGAGAGTTGGTGTTTCACGCGCTCGCGCAGTTCCGTCGAACTGATCGCCAGCAAATGGCCATCGCAACGATGAAGCCGCAAACCCGGAATCTCCGGGTGCGCCTTCACCGGATAGCCGGGCCGCTCCAGAAAGATAAATTCCACCAGCTGCGCGAGCTCTTCGATGCCCTTCCAGAGGTGAAGCTTCGGCAACTGATCGCCGCCAATGATCCAGTAAAGGTCATCCTGCGGATACATCGCGCGAAAATGCCGCGCCGAATCCACCGTGTAACTCACCCCGCCTTTGCGCAGCTCGAAATCGGAAATCTCGAAACGGTGATCCCACTCGACCGCCGCCCGCAACATCGCCAGCCGGTCTTCCGGCGACGACTGCACATCCCTCGGCTTCAGCGGCGCCTGGGCCGCAGGCACGAGAACCAACCGGTCGAGCTGATGCTGCTCGTAAGCGTCTTGCGCCGCGAGCAAATGACCGAAATGCACGGGATCGAAACTCCCGCCGAGAAAGCCGATTTTCACTGGCGCGCAACGTGATGCGCACCCCAAAGCCCGGCAAGGTTCATTTCCGACGGAACGAACCTCGCCTCCCGCCGAGATTGACGCTCCCCGCCCGGACCGCGACATTCGTCCGCCTTCGCCCGGGTGGTGGAATGGTAGACACTAGAGACTTAAAATCTCTTGCTCGTAAGAGCGTGCGGGTTCGAGCCCCGCCCCGGGCACCAACCCGTTTGCATCAGACACACGCCGCCCCCTCAGCATCCAGCGCCCGCACCGTCTGCCCTTCCCGCCACTGGCAATGCACCAACAGGCTCCGCCGCACTTTCGGAATGCCTCGCTCGCCTGCCCTCAATTTCGAAATCACCAGGTCCACCGCCGCCTTCCCGATTTCGTCCGAATTCTGATCGATTCCCGCCCACGACGACGTCGCACTCGTCACGTCGAGCGAAACCAACCCGATGTCCCGCGGACACTCCCACCCCGCCTCCGCCAGCCACTCCGCCATCCGGTTTGGTTCGTTGCGAAAGGTCGACAGCGTCAGCACGCAGTCCACACGCTGCGCCTTCACCCATTCGACAAACGCCCGCGCCGTGATCTTCGCCGGCAAAAACGGCGGGATCGCCGCCACGTCCGCATTCTCCACAGGCAACGCCGCGTAGCCGTTCGCCCAGCCGTGATTCGTAATCGAGTTCTGATAGCTTTCGATCGCCAGCCCGATCCGCCGATACCCGCGCGCCGCCAGCACCCGGCCTGCCAGCAACACCGCCTGCGTGTGATCGCTCACCACGCAATCGAGCTGCGGCGTCTGCATCATGTGCCCCACCGGCACCGTCGCAAAATGCTCCCACGGCAACACCAGCTCGAACGGCTCCTTCGGAAACGCCGCCAACAAAATCCCCGCGATCCCTCGCGCCTTCAAAATCTCCCCCAACCGCCGCGCCGTCATTCCATGCGAGGTCAGCGCAAACTCGCTCACGCCAAATCCAAACAGCGACGCCTGATCGCGCGCCGCCGACCAATGCCGGCACAACGTCGGCGTCGCGCGCCACTCCTTCACGTCGTCATACGGCGTGATATACGCGAGCGTGCCGAGATGATGATTCGGCGTCCCGCGCCGCGTCGACCGCATCACTTCCCCAAGCAGCGGATTGTAACGATACCCGAGCGCCTCCGCCACCGAGCGCACCCGCGCCTGCGTGTCCTTCGAAATACTCACCGCCCCCGTCAAACTACGCGACGCCGTCGAGATCGAAACGCCGGCCTTGGCCGCGACGTCCTGAAGGGTAACTTTCCCAGCGAGGGCAACGGAAAGCATGCGCATCTTAGTGCTCCGGCCACGCCAGCCGGTCAAGCCCACCGGCATCCGCCCGGCTAACGCGATCCCGTCCGAACCTGAAACGCGCTCGATTCATTCGCCACCGTCCCGACTTCCGAATCCACCAGCGTCATCTCTCCGGCCGCATCCGCGCGGATCCACAGCCCACGCTCCTGCCCGCTGCCCAAACCGACATTCACGATTCGCACCTTCTCCAACACCGCATCCGACAACGTCCCGCCTCCATGCGGCTCTTTCGGCGCCACCACCGAAATCCCGTCCGAAATGCTGTCGCGAATCTCCACCTCGCCAATCCGCAGCCCCGCAATGCTGCGCCGATCCACGCAAATCTGCAGCGCCGCCCGCCACGCCCACGAGTGATCGTAACCGCCGCAGCGAACAAGCCGCACGTTCCTCACCGTCGTGACTCCGCTGAAATTATTGTCCGCCTTCCCTTCCTTGTCCGCCGTCGGAAATGTCGTGCTGATTAGGATACCGCAACCGGTGCCGATATCCGTGAACAAACACTCCTCGATCCGGTTATCCGCTCCGCCATAGATCGCCGCCCCGTTCGCGAGAAACGTCACCTGCCCCGTCGATCGCCGGATGACATTCCGCCCCGGCTTTTCCGCCCGTTCATCGAAACCTTGATCCGACGGCGCCGGCCAGATCGCAAAACAATCGTCGCCCGTCCCGCGCGCCGTGCAGTTCTCCACCACCGAACGACTTGTTCCCACACAAAGATTCACACCGTCCGCGATCAGGTTGCGAAACCGACATCCCTCGATCGTGAGATTCACGCCATTGTAAACCCACACGCCCGCCTTCGTGTGCTCCACCCACACGCGCCGCACCGACGCATCCGTCGCGCCATCCACGACCACGCCATCGTTGGCTTCCTGGTCGTTGCGGTAATTGAGCTCTCCGAAAATCGCGAAATCCGCCAGGTGCACCTCTTCGCCTTCGAGCTTGAAACGCACCCGCCGGTCCGCGCGCCCATACCGCTCCGCATCGCCAACAAACGTCGTGTGCCACATTCCCGCGCCCTGAATCGTCACACCTGCAGGCACCACGATGTCGCCCGTAATCCGGTAATCCCCCGCCGGCACCCAAACCACGCCGCCCCGCTTCGCCGCCGCCGCCACGCCCGCCCGCAACGCCTCCGTGTCGTCCGCCTGCCCTGCTCCTTCCGCGCCAAAATCCACGATCGAAAACGATCCCGCCGGCGGCTCCACCGCAGGAGGCACCCGCTCCAGATCCACCAGATCCACGATACACTCCACGTCGTCGTCCGGTTTCTGCAACCGCACCACGTCACCCGCTCGAATCGTCAGCCCTTTCCTTCTCAGCTCGTCGTAGAAGTTGCGCGGCTTGCCCTGCGCCGGGTCATTGGAAAACGGATACACCCCATACAGCCACGCATTGCGCGAGCTCAACGCCAGCGTTTCCACCGTGCGTCCATTGATCGCCAATTCCAGCTGCGATGAAACCCCGCCGCCACCGGGCGCATCCGGCAGGCTGTAGCGAAGCACCAGCGCATCGAAGTCACCGTGCGACGTGAACTCCACGTATTCGCCGCGTCGCGCGAGCCTCACCGCGCGCTGCCCCGACGACTCCACTTCCACCCGATGCGGCTCGTAGGCCGGCCCGAGCACCACGCCCGAGGTCCGCATCTCCTCCGCTTCGATCGTCGTCCACGGAATGTCCGCGCCGATCTGCGCGTTCGCCGTCACCGCCATGAACGCCGCAAGAATCCCACACGCCCGACCACGTCCGATACCGCGCCACTTCGCCGCCCGGCCGTTCTGCATCTTCGAGCCAACATTCATGATGTGCATCACCTGATTGTTTCCGATCCCTCGACGATCGACGAGCCCGGCCGTTCGACCGTCACGCGCTTTCCCACCGCGCAAGACACCGCCTTCCCGCGCACCACGAACACCTGCCCGCCGCGATTGCTTTCGCTGCTCGCGATCTCCACCGCATCCGCGGCGATCCGAACGCGAAACCGGTTCCCTCGATAATCCAGCCCGAACTCCATGCTCCGCCATTTCTCCGGCAGCCGCGGGTCGATCGCGAGCAGGTCTCCCTCCACGCGCACCCCGCCAAAACCAAACACCGCCGTCATCCACGCCCCGCCATTCGCCGCCGGATGCGACCCGCCGATAAAGGTCGTCCCCACATAGATCTTATACTTCGCCTCGAGATCGATTTTCGCCGTCTTCAAAAAATAACGATACGCACTCTCCACATCGCCGATCTCCGCCGCGACCATCGCATACGCACACGCGCTGAGGCTCGAGCCATGCTCCGTCCGCGGCTCGTAGTAGAGCCAGTTCGCCTTCTTCACCTCCGCCGCGTAACGCCCGCGAAACAAGCTCAGCATCATCACCACGTCCGCCTGCTTGATGAGCTTGGTCGGCACCGCCAGCCCCTGCCCCGCTCCGAGGTATTCGTTCGGATGCACCATCTTCGCCTTCAACTCCTCCACCGTCGCATCGCGCAATTTGAAATAACCTTCGAACTGCTCGATCAATCCCGTCGCCGGGTCCGGCGATGGCACATACAACCGCGCCGCCGCATCCGCGAAGCACGCCAGCTCCTCCGCCATCGCGAGCTTCGCCAAAAGCGCCTTCAACTCCGCCGGATGATTCCGTTCGAAATGCGCCACCACCGCATTCGCGATCACGAAGGTCTCCCGCACCACCGCGTTCGTGAACGCATTGTTGTTCACGCGTTCGTGATACTCATCCGGCCCGATCACATCGAGTATCTCGTAGCGCCCGCGGTCCTTCTTGAAATGCGCATACGAATAATAAAACCGCGCGCATTCCAGAATCACCTCCGCCCCGCCTTCGCGCAGCAGCGCGTCGTCGCCCGTCACTTCGAAATACCGCCACAACGCCATCGCGACGTCCCCGCTGATATGCACCTGCTTGTCCCGGAAATGCGTGCGCAGCTCCCGCCCCGTGATCGGATCGCCAATGTTGAAATACGAGCACGCATCGTCGCCCGTCTCCTGGCTCTCCCACGCGTAAAACGCCCCGCGATATCCCGGTCCTTCCGACTTCGCCTTCCGCCGCGCGCCATCGAGCGTCCGAATCCGGTAGCGCAACAGCTCGACCGCCTTCTCGGGATACGTGTGCAGGAAAAACGGATACATGAACATCTCCGTGTCCCAGAAGATCGCCCCTTTATAGACCTGCCCCGACAGCGCACGCGCCGGGATCGAATTCCCGCTCCCGCTCACCGGCGCCACCATCAACAGCTGCAGGATGCTGTAACGCAGCGCGTGCTGCGCCTCGTCATCGCCTTCGATCGACACGTCGCATCGCTTCCAGCGCGCCGCCCATTCCGCGTCATGGCTCCGTCGACACGCTTCATAACCCGCCGCGCGCGCCTGCTGCACCGTTTCGATCGCCGCCTTCACCAGCGGCATGCCCACGCGGTCGTTGTCCGTGAACACCGCAAAATACTTCTCGAACCCATACGTCTCACCCGCCTCCACCCGGAACGAAACCACGCGCAACATCCGCCCGCCTTCCTCGACGATCTCCACCTTGGATCGCGCTGCTCCGTCCGCGCCGCGACTACCCCAAAAATTCGCGGCCACCGCCTCCGCCACAAGCACCCGCTTGCCCTGCTCGTGAGTCACCCCTTGCACCAGCAACACGCCATCCTTGCTGTCCGCCGCCATCTCCCGCAGATGCGGCCCGTTCAAATCCCAGATGTTCGCATCGATCCCGGTGCGAATCACGACGTCCGCCGCGCGATCACAACCAAGGCTGAATCGGATCACGCCAAGATTCGGCACCGTCGCACTCAAGAAACGCTCCGACTTCAACGTCAGCGTTTTTTCGCCAACCGCGAAAGTCGTCTCCCGCCCAAACACCGCGCTGCGAAACTGCAGCGTCTGGCGATGGCTCCGCACGTCGCTCCCGAGTGCCGACGCCACCACGCCGTCGACTTCCACTTGGGTGTATCCGCCATTCGGCGCATTCACCGGCTCGCGCCACGCCTCGCCCACCCGATCGTAAATCCCCGCCAGCGTGACGCCCACCGCCTGCTCCGGACCAAACTCGTCCAGCGTGCCGCGATAACCCATGTAACCGTTGGCAATTTGATACACATTGCCCCGGAGCATGATCGCTTCCTTGCCGCCGGCGCATTCGTTGGTCGTGATTTCCCCAAGCTCTTTCATCAAAGGTTTCGAGGCGCTCCGCGCTCGTCCTTCACGCGGAGCATCAGCACCGCGGCGACGATCATCGACACGCCTCCGAGCAGCAGCGCGTCGATCGCGCGTCCGCCAAACATCGTCCGCACCAGCAGGCCGAGCGACGCCGCGGCGAGAATCTGCGGGATGACGATGAAGAAATTGAACATGCCCATATAGACGCCGATCTTCCGATACGGCACCACGCTGCTCAGGATCGCATACGGCAGCGTCAGCAAACTCGCCCACGCGATGCCGAGCCCGATCATCGACGCAATCAGCCACTGCGGATCCTTGAAGAAATACATCGATCCCAAACCCACGCCGCCGATCACGAGGCAGACAACATGCGTCCCCACCCGGCTGATACGCCGCGCCATCGGGGGCAGCGTAAACGCGACCAACGCCGCCACGCCGTTGTAAACGCCCATCAGCACGCCGACCCAGTTCGCGCCTTCATTGTAGAGCGCCGACCGCGGATCCGTGCTGCCGAAGTGATGGCTCGCCACCGCCGCAGTCGCATAGATGAAAAACGCAAACAGCGCGAACCACGTGAACACCTGCGCCAGCGCCAGCTGCCGCATCGGTCCGGGCATGTTGTTCAAATCGTGCATCAGCTCGACCAGCCCGCGCTTTTTCCCCGCCCGGTAACGCTGCGCCGCCACGAGCTGCAGCAAGCCATACGCCGCCGCTCCAAACGAAAGAATATAAAGCCCGCGATCCCACCCGAGCGCGCGAATCACAAAACTGAATACAAGCCCGCCCGCCACCAGCGCGCCGCCGCTGATCGCATAACGCCGCGCATCGAGCGTGAAGCTCGGCTCGTCCTGATCGGACGGCCCTTCCGCCTCCCCGTGAAACGCCCGCTGCTGCTCCGGCGAATACTCCTTCACCGTGAAAATCGTCCACATCACCGTCGCAAAATACACGATGCCGCCGAGCGCGAACGACCACTTCACCGAATCCGGCACCACGCCTTCCGGCGCCGTGTTCGCCACGCCCCACCAGTTGGTCAGCATGTAGGGCAGCAGCGACCCGACCACCGAGCTCGCCCCGATGAAGAAGGTCTGCATCGCGAATCCCGTCGTCCGCTGCTCGTCCGGCAGCATGTCGCCGACAAACGCCCGCATCGGCTCCATCGTGAGATTGATCGACGCGTCCATGATCCAGAGCATCCCCGCCGCAAACCACAACGCGGGCGAATTCGGCATCACCAGCAACGCCAGCGAGGCACAGATCGCCCCGATCAAGAAATACGGCTTCCGCCGCCCCAATCGGTTCCAGGTCTTGTCGCTCAAATAACCGACGATCGGCTGGACCACGAGGCCGGTGACCGGCCCCGCGATCCAAAGGATCGGTATCTCGTCCACACGCGCGCCGAGGGTTTCGAAGATGCGGCTGACATTCGCGTTTTGCAGCGCGAAGCCGAATTGGATTCCAACATAGCCAAAGCTCATGTTCCAGAGCTGCCAGAATCCGAGGCGGGGCTTTTGCAGGGTAATCATGGGGAAGGCCGCGAGACTCACACCCGCACCGCTTCGACGCGAACCTTCCGATCGAGCGCCTCGACGCTCAATTCGCCCAAATCGCTCACCACGAGGTGAGCGCCATTCTCCCGCAGCTCCGCCGCATTGTTCTCCCGCGCCACCCCCACCACCAAACCAAACCCGCCCGCCACCCCCGCCCGCACCCCCGAGACCGCATCTTCAAACACGATCGCGCGACGCGGCCCCGCCCCGAGTTGCGCACACGCCGCAAGGAAAATATCCGGCGCCGGCTTCCCCTCTAGTCTCAGCTTTTCGGATACAAGCCCGTCAACGACCGCCGCAAACAGCGGCGCCGTCCCCGTCTTCGCCAGCACCAACGCCGCATTCCGGCTCGAGGTCGCGAGTCCCACTCCGATGCCCGCCGCGCGCAACGCTTCGATTAACGCGATCGTCGAGCGATACACCCGCGCGCCCTCCGCCTCGACAATCTGGTTGAACACTTCGTTCTTCCGATTGCCGAGCCCGCAGATCGTCTCCGCATTCGCCGGATCGCTGGCCGCACCGAACGGCAAGCGAATGCCGCGCGACTCCAAAAACGCTCTCACACCTTCATAGCGCGGACGCCCGTCAACATAGCTGCGATAATCCACCGCGTGCGAAAATTCGCGAAACGGTTCGCCGCGTTCGCTCTCCCGGCGTCCCAGGTATTCGTCGAACATCCGCTTCCACGCCGCCGAATGCACCGCCGCCGTATCCGTCACAACGCCATCCATGTCGAAGATCGCCGCATCGAACGCCCGGCCCCCAAGGTGGAGCCCGGCGTCCCCGCCGGGCTGTTGCGCCGGCGCCCCGCTCCCACGCCCGACGAAGACATCGGGTGCCATCTCCCCCGCGAAGCCTTTGGGATGAGAGTTCAATAGTTTTGGCCGTTCTCCGTGCCGTCTGTGTTCGATCCGTCGCGCCCCCGCGCCCGCAGGGCGAACCCTCCGGGCGAGCCGGCGCTCAACCCGCAGGATCCCTGCGCGACACATTCAGGCGCTCAGAACTCGAAGGTGTTCGTGAGATAAACCGACTGCCCCGAAACAATGCGATAGGCCGCCGGCGTGCCGTTGGGTTGAAACGTGATCGGGATCAGGCCCTTGTCCTGAAACGCGTCGCGAACATTGAGCTGAATCCGCCAGCGCAACTTCTCCGACAGCTTCCTCGTATAACCGACCCAAAGATCCACATTCGTCTCCGACGGACCGCGGAACGGATTGTTCAAATCATACTCGACCGTCGTGGGATCGTTGGGATTTCCCGTGGGCGGATAGCCGAGGATGACATCGCTCTGATAACGCAGGCCCGCGCCGATATTGACGCCCCTCAACCAGCCCGCCGTGAAATCATAGTTGGTGATCAGATTCACGCGCCACTCGCGCAGCTCGGGCACCGTCGTGTTCTCCACCAACTGCGCAAGCCGCCACTCGCTCCCGGGCGCGCCCACCAGGCCTTCGCCATCGAACCAGTTCTTGCCCGCCGTCACGACGTCCTCCGTGCCCCAGTAGTGGTGCAGCTTGGACACGCCGTCCGGAACCTTCAACGCTTCGGCGACCAGCGTCATGAACTCGCGCATGTTCGCGTTGCCGATGTTCGTGCGCCGCGCATCGGTCTTGCTCGCGTTCGCAATGACGCGCCAGTTCTGCGTCGGCTGCGCACTGAGTTCGATCTCCCAGCCTTTGGAAATATTGTCCTCGGTGATCGCGAATCCGGTGGGCACCGTGTAGCTCGTCTCACGCGTCGACGGTCCGAAATCGCCAAACGTGTCGATGCGCCAGGCCTGCCAGAAACGCGGATCGACCGCCCGCTGGAACGCGCGGGTGTTGTCGATGATCCGCCTCTCCGTCGCCGGCGACACGATCCAGCTGCCGTCGTTCGAGAGCACTTCGCCGTCCTGCAACGGGCGATTCGCGAAGTAATGGAAGTTGTAACGCATCGGATCGCCACCGGTGTTGGTGTTGAAGATGTCCGTGTCATTCCCCTGCGCGCCCGGCGCGGTCGCATCGTAACCCCAGGGCTTGATGTTATAACCAAACACGTTCGCGAAGTTCTGCGTGAGCTGCATCCAGTTGCCGATCGACGCGGCGTTGATCTGCGTGCTGCTCGCATTCGTGTTGCTCGTCTCGTAGCGGTTCACGCGAAGCGAATAGCGGCCGTCCTTCGTCTCGATGCGGATGCCTTTGTCGATCGTCTTGCCCGAGGGCGCCGGCAACGCCTCGCCGTAAATGTCCACGCGACTCGAGTCCGGTTTGAAGTTCGTCGAGCGGTTGTAATACAGGCTCACTTCGAACGGCAGCCGCTCCGTCGCCTGACGCACGAAGGGCAATTCAGTCAGGTGCGCGACAAAGCTGTAGGACTTCGACTCGACCTCCACCCGCTGCCCCGCGCTCGGAAGCCTGTAATGACTGGGACTGAGATTCACCGCGCCGCGATCCTGCGTGACCGGAAAATCGCTCGGCGACATGTCAAACGCCCACGATTCCGCGATGTCCTTGCGCCACCCGATCGTGCTCACAAACGCGCGCTCCAACCAGCGTCCTTGCCAGACGACCGCCTGGGACTCGGTCGTCGCCTTGGTGAGCGTCGCGCGGGTGGTAAGACGATCGCGATTCGCCTCCGACGCATCGGCGTCGACGAGGTTGAGCTGCGTCGAGCTCCAACCAACGTAGTTCGCGGGGTTCTCCGATTGCGTCGTCACTCCCGTCGGCGAATCCGGCAGATAAAAACCATTCTGCCACGGATCGCCGGGATTCACGGTGCCGTTCCACGTCGAATTGAAATAACGGACCGGTCCGCTCGTCATCGCGACGTTGCCGCTCACCGCCGGCAGGTTGGCATTCGCGAGCGATTTCCCAAGCAGCGAGTCACCGAGATAAACCACCTGCGTCGGAATCAACGCGCCGTTGAAGCGCTGATCGCTGCGGCCCGCGAGGGTGTAAAAGGCGTCGTCGAAAATACCATAACGCTGCCAGGTGCGCGCGTCGCTTTCGACTTCGTCCTTGCCCACAAGTCCCGTCACCGTGTGAACGCCGAGCGCGCGTCGAATCCAGCTCCGGCCGTTTTCCTCGAAGTCGTGCTTCACAAACGCCGTCGCGCGCAACGCTTCGCGCTCCGTCGACAGCGAACGATTGCTCCACGCGTTATTCGACGAAACAAAGGCCCGACCGACATTGGGATTGGGCGTGCCGTCCGAATAGGGCTCACCTCCCGCGACCAAGCCAAGGTCAGGCGAACCATCGCCGTAAACCGCCATCGGATCGATCTGCAGGCGCACGTCGCCGGGCAGCAGCGCCTTCTGGCCGTTGTCGTAACGCTCCTTCGAGTAATCGAGCGAGAGGCCGAGACGATTGCGGAAATACGTCTGCGAAACACTCACGTTGCCGACGTCAAAATTCTGCCACTCGCGCTTCGTGTCGCCATCGATCAGCCGGTTGTAGAAATCGAAAACGGACGCGTCGGTCAGCAGATTGTTCTTCCACAGGCCCGCCTTCGAAAAGGGCGCACCCGCATTGATCGCCCACTGCGCCGTGCCGTGCAGCGAAACCCAGCCGTTGTCGGGCAACGCCGCGATGCCGCCGTCAACCGCCCCATCCGGTCCCACGCCGCCGCCGACGAATGCTCCGATGATGTCCGTCACCATCGCGGATTGGTTTCCGCCGGACATGAATATCGTCGGACCGCCGCGCGCCGACGGAAACGCGAACGTGCCGAGATGCGGCTGATAAGCCGGATTCTTCGGCCCGGCCGCGAGGTTGACGCGGAACTGGCCGTGATTGGGCCGACCCGACAAATGATCGAATGCCTGAAACTGATTGTAGGTCGCCTGATTCATCTGCGTGAACCAGGGCGTGATCGCATCCGACGGCGGCAGCATGCGGGGGTTGTTGCTATCGATGCCGCCGGTTTCGAAGTTCGCCTTGATCGACGTAAACGTGTCCCCGCGATTCAACGCCTTCGGCTCGTAACGAAGGGCTGAATATAAGCGGCGGTCGTCGGAAAACGCCGAATCCTGCCGATATTTTTCGTCGTCGCCGAGCAGCGCGATCCGGAGCGCAAGTTCCCCGGGCAGGATCTCGCGGTTGATGTCCAGCGTCGCGCGTGCGCTGCCATAGTTGTCGAAGCGAAACTCGGCGGTCCCGAAGTTGCGGAACTGCGCGCTCTTCAAACCGGTGTTGATGATGCCCGCCGGACTTCCCTGCCCGAAGAGAATGGAGTTCGCGCCGCGCTGCAGATCGACGCGATCGACATTGTAGGCGTCCCACGGCACGTCGGAACGAAAGAAATCGCGCGTGTTGTCCGCCGCCGCGAGACCGCGCACCCGGGTGTTCTCATTCGGCCGCACCGTGTCTTCGTTGAGCTGCGCCGCGTCGCCCGCACCCGCGAAGTTTCCCTGCAGGCCGCCGACTTCGGTGCCCGTCGTATATTGGAGCAGCGAGGTGTTGTCCGTCGCGCCCACGTCCCTGAGGAACTGGGGCGTGACCACCGACACCGCCGAACCCACGTCGCGGAGTTGCGTGTTGAGGCGATTACCCGCGAGCGTCGTCGCGGTGTTGTAGCTGTTGGGCGGGCTCGCCGAAACTTCGAAGGGCGACAGGACAACCACTTCGTCGTCCGTCTCCGAATCGACAGCTGGAGTCGCCGCGGTTTGAGCACGAACCGGCAGCGCCGCACACAATGTCGCCAGCAGACCGACCAGGGAGAGACGAGAGGGCTTGGGAAGATGCTCTCGGAAAGCGAGAACACGAGGGGGAGTCGAAACGGAAGGGCTCGATTTCATAGGGCGAATGAGGATGGGGAATCCCGGCCGCAGATGCGTTCAGGAGGGGTCAATGCCGGAAACAAAATCCGGCTCCTGCCCGAGCGCTACATCGGCGCTCTGCAAACGTTGCGTAAACCGCGCGGCTCCGCGCCGCCGCGCCTTGCATCTTTCTTAAGCCCGCTTCGCCAACGTCGCGAAATCCGCCAGAAACTCCGCCGCGATCTTCGCGTTCGAATGCGTCTCACGCACCCGCGTCACCCGCTCCGCCATCGCCCGCACGTCGCCATTCGCCGCCTGCTCCAGCGCCCGCGCCAACGCATGCACCGCGCCTTCCCCGCGGTGATTAAACGAAAATCCATTTACACCGGGTTCGATGAAGTCGCGGAAACACGCCAGATCCGAAACCACCGGCACCGCCCCCCACGCCATCGCTTCCAGCGGCGCCACGCCAAACGTCTCTCCTTTTTCCGCCAGCGACGGATACACGAAAACCGTCGCCCGCTCATACGCCCGATAGAGCTCCGACGCGTCATAGATCGGTGGATACCACGCCACGTCCGCCGCCGAAAACGTCTGCCGCAAATTCGCCGCCCACGCCTCCCCACCGCCGCCTTCCGCACTTTTCACCGCCCCGATCAACTCGAGCCTCCAACCATCGAGCTTCCTCGACGCGCGCACGTTTCGCCACGCTTCCAACAGCATCTCGATGCCTTTCTCCGGATGCAGCCGCCCCGCATACAAAATCGTTTTTGTCTTCCGCCCCCATTCCACCGGCCGCTCATTCGTAAACGGCAGCGGATTCGGAATCATCTTCACCCGCGACTTCGCCTCCGGCGCTTCCGCCAAAATCGCGTCCACCACCGCCGACGAATTCGCCCGCAACCTCGCCGCCCGCCCATAACGCCTCATCTGCCCTTTCGGCATCCGCTGCACGTCCACATAAATCGCCCCGCACCGCCGCGGCAGCACGATCGGCGCCCAAAACGTATTCGTCACCACCACGTCCGCCGCCGGCATGCTCCTCGACGCGCGCCACGTATAAAAAAGATCCAGCAACAAACTGTGCGCGAGTTTCTCCGGCCGGTCGTAGCCGCGCACACGCACGTGCTTCACGCCCGAGATCGTCTCCGTTTCCGGCAAGCCATCGCAGAGCCGCGACACATGCGTCACGTCATGCCCGCGCGCCGCAAACTCCGGCCCGAGCGCGAACCACATCTTCTCCACCGCGCCGCCACGCAGCGCCGGCACCGGCAAAAACGCACCTTGGAGAATCGTGATCTTCACGGGCCGAAACAGTGTGCGCGCGCTGCCATTTGTGCCGCCAAATCAACGATTCGCATCATTTTCCCGCAACCGCAAAGGTTCCCACTGCGCCCTCCACAAAAAAGCCCGGCGTTTCCGCCGGGCTCGCAATTCTTGATCAACGTTTCCGCGCGTCTCAGCCGTGCAGATACGTGTTCAGCAGGTTCTCGAGATACTCCTGCCGGCCCGAACGCGGCTTCGGTTCGCCGAGCTTCGTCAGCACGAGCTTGTTCAGCTCCTTGAAACCGATGCGGCGCTTCTCGATGTCGCGACCGTAATCGCTGTCGAAGCTCGAATAACGCTGCGCCACGAACTGCTCGAACTTGCCGTCCGCCAGGATGCGGCGCGCGATCTTGAACGCCAACGCATACGCATCCATGCCGCCGATGTGCGCATGGAAGAGGTCTTCCAGGTCGATCGATTGACGACGCACTTTCGCATCGAAGTTGAAACCGCCCGTGCCCAGACCGCCGGCCTTGAGGATCGAGACCATCGCGAGCGTGAGCTCTTTGACGTCCGTGTTGAATTGATCCGTGTCCCAACCGAGGAGCAGGTCGCCCGTGTTCGCATCGATCGAACCGAGCATGCCTTGCGAGGCCGCGACTTCGATTTCGTGCTGGAACGTATGCCCCGCGAGCGTCGCGTGGTTCGTCTCGATGTTGAACTTGAAAAACTTCTCGAGGCCGTAGGTGCGGAGAAACGCGATGCCGCTCGCCACGTCGAAATCGTATTGATGCTTCGTCGGCTCCTTCGGCTTCGGCTCGATCAGGAACTGGCCCTTGAAACCAATCTGCTTCGCGTAATCCACCGCCATGTGGAGAAACGCCGCCAGGTGATCCTGCTCCCGTTTCAAATTCGTGTTGAGCAGCGTCTCATAACCTTCGCGGCCGCCCCAGAACACGTAGTTTTCGCCCCCGAGTTCCTTCGTCACGTCCATCGCCTTCTTCACCTGCGCCGCCGCATAGGCGAACACATGCGCGTCCGGATTCGTCGACGCACCCGACATGTAGCGGGGATTGCTAAACAGATTCGCCGTGCCCCACAGGAGCTTCACCCCGGTCGCCTTCTGCAGGTTCTTCGCATGCGCCACGACGCGGTCGAGAATCTTGTTCGACTCCGCCAGCGAGCGGCCTTCCGGCGCGATGTCGCGATCGTGGAAACACCAGAAGGGCGAACGCACTTTCTGGAAAAACTCGAAGCCGGCATCGAGGCGCGTCAACGCCACCGACACGCCATCCTTCCCCTTCTCCCACGGACGCCCCTGATGCAGCGTGCCGCCGCCGAAAATATCGCGGCCGTCGCTCGCAAAGGTGTGCCAGTAAGCGATGGAGAAGCGCATGTGCTCTTCCATCGTCTTGCCGTCGACGACCTCCTCGGGGTTGTAGTGGCGGAAGGCGAGCGCGTTGGTCGTCTTCGTGCCTTCGTAGGCAATCGGGCGAATGCGGGGGAAGTGCAGTCGGGCTTTCTTCATGGGCTTTGTCGTTAAAAAGACGGCCCAGCAAAACCGGGGGGTCTTGAATGGGAAGTGAAATAACGGTCACACGTTCGCGCAGCCAGGCCCCGCGCGCCAGTCCCCGCCGCCATTTGTCGCGGAACGCGTGAGCGTTTCGCCCTTTCCCCAAGCAACACCACGCCCGCCCCAGCCCCGTTCCGCCAACCGCTAGTCGACCCCCAGCGCCTTCCGCATCGACGCCTTCATCCACGCCGGCACCGAAATCGCTTGGTGCAACACAACCTTCCGTCCATCCGCCTTCGTGATCTCGAAACGATACACGCGAAACGTATCCCCCACATAGGTCGTCCAATGGATCTCCGGCGCACCCGCCTTCAACATCCGCGGCTCATTCCGCCACCGCTTCCCTTCATCGAGCTTCGGCGCGTTGTCCTCGACCACCAGGATCGGCTTCTCGTCCGACACATCCTCGATCCGCACTTTCGTCGGCGCCACACCGCTTTCATCAAAGAAGCCAAACGCGTAAAACACTTCCTTCTTCTCCGCGTCTCCCGCCGGCAAAAGCCCCGCCGCCCAAACCGAAATCCCGTCCTTGCTCGCCCACTTCGGCTGGCCGCGCTCCAACGGAAAACTCAACCGCTCCCCATACGCCGTCGTCTTCACATACGTGTATTCGCCCGTCGCACAGCCGGACAACCACAGCGCAACGCCCAGCGCCAGCAGCGACACGCGCAGACCATTCGAGGGGATGAGGCAACCTGACAGGGACAATGATTTCATGGCGGATTCGAAAGGGGGACGCTGGCGCTCGCTCGCGCCTCGTCTTCAGCGACGCCGACATCGACGTCAAGGTTCGTGAAGATCACCGCCCCCCTTAAGTTGTTCCGTCGTCGTTTGTCAGAAACAACCTCGCACCGGCATCAGCCCGCCACCGCCGACGCCGCCGACTTCCGTTCGCGCATCAGCGATTGCACGACGGCGTTCAAATCGTCCGCCGCATACGGCTTCGGCACCCGGCCGCGGAAACCATGCGCGCGATAATTGGCCATTACCGGGTCGCTCGAATATCCGCTCGAAACAATCGCACACACGTCGGGATCCATCTCGCGCAGTTTTCCCATCGCTTCCGCGCCGCCCATTCCGCCGGGCACCGTCAGATCGAGGATCACCAGATCGAAGGGCCGGCCCGCCGCACTCGCCGCCGCATATTCACTCACCACGGCCGCACCGTCGTTGACCGCCGTCACCGCGAAGCCCGCGCGCTTCAACACCGCCGCGCCCAGCAACCGGATCGGCGCCTCGTCGTCCATCAGCAAAATCCTCCCGCCGCTGTGCGCCGGCGGATTCGCCTCGTCGTTGCCGGTCTTCGCCGCCGCGGCTGCGGGCAGCCACACCAGGATCGTCGTGCCTTCGCCAAGCTTCGACTGCACTTCGACGTGCCCGTCGTGCTTCTTCACGATCGAATAAACCGTCGCGAGCCCAAGCCCGCTCCCTTGCTTCTTGGTGGTGAAATACGGCTCGAAAATCCGCGCCAGCATCTCCGGCGGAATTCCTGACCCATTGTCCACCACGCTCAATTTCACATAGCGCCCCGGCTTCAACGCCGAGCGGCCTTCGCCGATGTCCTCGTTGCGCAGGCTGATGTGGATCAGTCCTCCCTGCGGCATCGCCTGGCTCGCGTTGATGATGATGTTGTGCACCACCTGGCCAATCTGGCCTTTGTCGACATCCGCCGGCCGCAGATCCGGCGCGATCTCGAACTCGCAGCGCACCTTCGAACCGTGCAACGCAAACTGCGCCGCCTCCCGCACCACGTCCGGCAGCCGCGTCGCCGCGCGCATCGGCTCGCCGCCCTTGGCAAACGTCAACAACTGCTGCGTCAAATCCCGCGCGCGCATCGCCGCCCGCTCGCTCTCCGTCAGGCAAAGCACCGTCTCCGACTCCATGCGCGAATCCAGCTTCGCCAGCGAGACGTTCCCGAGAATCACCGTGAGGAGGTTGTTGAAATCGTGCGCGATGCCTCCCGCCAGCACGCCGAGCGATTCCAGCTTCGACGCCCGCGCTAGCGCCGCTTCGAGCCGCGCCGCTTTCTCCTTCTGAAACTGTTCGCGAATCACGCCGGTTTGCTCGCGCACGCGCCGCCGCAGCGCCATCACCCAACCCAAACCCAGCACCACCACGACGAACAACACGCCCGCCAGCGCGAGCACGCGCCGCGTCGTCCACCACGGCGGATGCCGCAACACCACCACATCGTCCGGCGAGCGCAGTTGGATGCGCACCTCGTGCGGCCGGCGATACTCGTCGAACTGCACCTCGTAAACCCCCGTCAGCGACAACCACGACCCCGGCACCAGCGCCGCGATCTGCCCCGCTTCCGTGCGATCCAGCGACGCCTCGAAAATCGTATCGTCCTGCTGCGCGACCAACTCGAACCCGTTGTCGTGTTTTCCGACGTCGAGTAAGGTGCTGTCCACCCGCACGAGCCGCCCGTCGAGTTCGACATCGATCTGCGCAATATCCGCGATCTTCACCGGCTGCGGCTCCTCGCCGGCCGACAGCCGCCGCACCACCGCTTCGCGCAAGACGACGCGGCTGTTCTCCCGGCCCGGAAATCCCACCGCATCGATACGGTCCCCCGGCTGCAGCACCGATTGATCGCGGCTCAACACCAGCAATCCTTCCGCGCCGTCCTGGAGATTGATCGAACGCCCCACTTCGTGATGCACCACGACTCCGCCCACGCGGACGCGACGGTTCATCGTCGAGAGCGCGCCGAACTGCCGCAGGCTCGCGATCGAGCGCGCCGTCACCGCGAACGGATCTTCCGGCACCGGCTCTTCGATTTCGATGAAGCGCGACGACGCCACCCACAACCGCACACCGGTCAGCTGGCGTTTCTGATTGGTGATCGCCGCACACACGCCGCGAACTCGCACCACCGCGCCCGGCAATTTCCGCCAGCGCTCATGCGGCGCGATCATCGCGTGAAACTCTCCCGCCGACGTCGTCAGTTCGATGCGCATCCACGGCCCTTCCTCCTCCACCGCGCGCACATAGCCGCTCATGCTCACCCACTGTGAATCCTCGATGCCTGTCAGCGCCTGCTCGAGCGTCACCGGTCGCGGCTCCGGCAAATCCATCTGGCTCGTCGTCGTCACCTGCGACGCGAGCACGATGGGCGAGAATGTTCCCGCCGCCGACACGCCCGTGAGATCCACGCGCGTCCCGACGAGCAAAACATCCGTGTGCCCCGGCGGGCGCGAAACGCACACCCCGCCGCTGCTGTCGCGAATGAAGAAAAAGTCCGCGTTCGGTCGCGCCCACGTGATCACGCCCGACAATTGCACGGGATAACTCCGCGCCGCCTCTTCCGGCGCCAGCTCCCGCAACTGATCCGCCAGGCGCAGACGCGGCAAACCTTCGGGCGGCGCCGCCGGCGCCAGCTGCGACGGCCGATACAAGGCGTCGCCCACCTTCGCCTCGCCGCCTTCGCGCGTCACGACGCCGATCGCTTCCACGGCATCGCCCACTTTGCTCGGGCGCGACTGCGCCGTCTGCACCTCCACCTGGCCCGTGTCGTCGCGCAAAACTATCAACCGCCCCGACTGCTGCGAGCGCAGCACACCGGCGATGCGCACCGCCGTTCCCGGAGCCAGCGACGACAACTTCTCAACCGGCGTCACCGGCAACGCGAAGCGTTCGTCGCCATCCAACGGCCCCAACATCTCCACGTGCTCCGGCGACGGCACCCACAATTCAATCGCCGGCAGCGCACCCGTGGGATCCTGCGTGGAGTTATACACGCCCTTCATGCGCACAAACGAGCCTTCCCAGTTCGGCAGCTTCGCGCCCGCATCGTGCAACAGCCGCCCCGTGATGCTCCGCCCTTCGGTCACCACATCGAGCATCAGGTGCCGCGCATCGCCGTTCGCGAGCTGACGATCCACATACCCTTCCAACACCACCCAGCGTTTGTTGAACCGTTCCGTATCCCGCACCGCTCCACGCGTCGGCAGCGGCTCAAGCTTCACGTTTTCCTCGAGAATCGTGACGCGCGGGTTCTCCACCACGCCGCCATTCGCCATCAACACCGACCCTTCGAGCAGAATCCGCTGCCCCGATTTCGCGCCGAAATCCTGATTCCCCAACGGCAGATAATCCTCCACGCCGCCGATCTTCCCCCACAACACCTTCCACACCGGGTCGTAGTAATGAATGATCGTGTCGAAGCTCACCCGCTGCCGCTTCTGCTTCTCCGCCTCCGACAACTCCCACAGCTGCGGCACCGACGTGTAAGTCGCATGCATCGGCCGCACGAGCGCCTGCGTCAGCGCCGCCCGCCCGCCCGATTGTCCCGGGAGTCCCACCGCCTCCACCTGATCGCCACCGCGGATCGCGATGGTTTGCGACGTCAACAGCAGCAATTCCTCGCCGCCTTCGTTGATCGTCACCGACACCCCCGGCTGCTGCGCCTGCACGGTCCCGACGACGCGAACATGCGCATCGTTGGGCAGCCCCGGAAACTTCGCCGCCGACGTTGCCGGCAGATCAAAACGCGGATCCCGATCGAGCGTTCCGTAAATCTCGATGTTCTCCGCACTCGCCACCCAAATCTCGATGCGCGCCGCATCGCTTCCCTCGTCATTCCGCGCAAAGTAAACTCCCTCCGCGCGAACGAACCTGTCGCGCAACTGCGGCACCGGCTGATCGCTCCGCAACAAAAGCTGCAGGATGACCGTCCGCCCCTCCGCGATCAGCGACAATTCCGCGTGGCTCGCATCCCGCATCGTCTGCCGATCCACGTAACCTTCGATGCTCACCAGCCGTTTGTTGAACCGTTGCGGATTCGCGACATCGCCGCGCGTCGACACCGGTTTCAACGGCACCTGCTCCTTCAGAATCTTCACCTTCGGCTGCTCGACGCGCATCCCGCGCGCCGGCCGCATGAAGCCTTCCACTTGGATCAGCTGCCCCGGCTTGATCGGAAACACATGCGACCCGAGCGACAAATAACTCTCCCCCTCGCCGACCCGACCCCACATCGCCTGCCAGAGCGGATCATAGTAATACACCACGTAATCCAGCTGCACCCGATGCCAGTGCTGCTGCTCCGTCTGCGTCAGGCGCCAGATGTCTTCGAAACTGGTCAACACCCGCGCGCCCGGCGCGACGTCCGGCGTCGCTTCTCCTTCCTGTGCCTGCCCGCGCGCGATCGCGCCGGTCGCCCAAACGAGGACGACCAACAACCTCGCGATCACACCGGCGAACCGGGATCGCGGACGTTTGCGACAAGATGTTGAAACCATGGCAGGGCCGCCCCGGGGGCCTGAAAGCGGTGCTTCTCCCGTTTCGTCACGCCGGCCGAGCGAATTTAACGAATTCCACTCGCCACGCGTCTTCGCGTTATCGCGCAACGCTTACAGTTTCGCGCCGCCGCCACTTCCTTGCGCCGCTTCCAGCCGCAAGCCTCAAGGCCCACCGCGATCCGCCGGCCGGTTCCAGTTCGTCAACTGACGCTCCCACGCCGGCGGCACCGGCACCAATCGCACGAGTCCGCCCGCCACCAGTTCGCTCACCAAAGCCCGCATCGACCGTTCCCCGCCCTCCAGTCGCTGCGTCACCGTCGCCAAGGCTCCGCGCGGATAAATCGCCGCCAATGGCTCCGTGCCTTCCGCCCGCGCCGCCACCACACCCATCGCCCCGCCACAATGCTCCGCCAACCACTTGAACCATTCCGCCGTCACCACCGGCATGTCGACCGCCAGCACCGCCAGAAAAGGATTTTTCACCGCCCGCATCGCCGCCTCGATCCCCGCCATCGGCCCCGCATCCGCCACGCGATCCCGCACCTGCCACACGTCCTCGTCCCCCAAATCCGCCTGATCCCTCCGCCGCGCCACCAACACCGGCTCCGCTCCCGCATCGCGCAACACCTTCACCTGACGCCGCCACAGGGGTTCGCCTTCGACGTCGAGCCACGCTTTATCCGACCCCATCCGCCGCGACGCTCCCCCGGCCAGCACCACACCGGCCAGCCACCCCACCTCCGCCGCGCTCATGACCCGTCCCGCCGCAACCAGCCATCCGTCAAAATCCGGCAGCGCAATCCTCCGCGCGTCTTCAGCCACTGCTCCGCCCCCGCCGCCACCGCCTGATCCATCCAGTAACAAGGACGACATTCCTCGACGCCCGCCAGCCGCACGCCTTGCACGGCAAACTCCTGGCCAATCAACGCGTTCAACTCCGCGCCTCGCACCAACAGATTCCGCCGCAACGCCGCCGGACTTACCTCCGCGGCCGCGAGCTCCTCCTTCATCGCGTCAAAAACTTCCGCCGAAAACAACGTCACCTGCCCTTTGTAGTTGTCCCGATAATCGAAGAACCGATCTCCGCGCAAACCGCGGCCCGCCACGCACTCGACTTCGCCCACTTCGGCAATCGCATGATCGCCCGCCGGCTTCCCGTGACGCCCGAAGAAGTTGTGCCCTGCCGAAATGAAAATGCGTTCTACCTTCAACATCACCGCGGTTCGACGCAGACCGCCGCCGCCTTGTAAGCCGGTTGCCGCGAGTGCGGATCGAACGCCGGAAAGGTCAGCTGATTCACGGAAGCGAAATGCATCGGAAGAAAGACGTGCCCAACTTGCACGGTCGGCGTCACGAAAGCGAGCGCCTCGCAGCTTCCGCGACGCGATCGCACGCGCACCCGTGAACCAACCGCAATCTTCAGCCGCGCCGCGTCGCGCGGATTGATCTCCAGATACAACTCCGTCGGCGCAAGCTTCCGCAGCACCGCACTCTTTTCCGTCCGCGATCCCGTGTGCCACTGCGCCGACGACCCGCGCCCGGTCAGCAACAACAACGGATACTCCGCATCCGGCTTCTCCGGCATCGGCCGCGGCCGATCGAAGAAAAACCGCGCCCGCCCATCCGCCGTAAAAAAACGCCCCTCCTCAAACAACCTCCGCGACGTCCTCCTCCCCTCCTGCCCCTTGCTCCTTGCTCCCTCCTCCGCCGCCGCATCCGCGGCGGAAAAGGGCCACTGAATTCCCCCTTCCGCCTCGATGTGCGCATAATCCCGAATTCCCGAAAAATCACAGGGCTGTCCGCGCGACAGTTCCTTCAAGATCCGAAACACCGCCTCCGGACTCTTCCACGCGCGAAACATCTCCCCGCAACCCCACGCGTCCGCCACGAGCTTGAAGATCGCGAAATCGCTCAACGCCTGCCCCGGCGCCCGCGCCACTTTTCTCACCAGCCCCAGCCGTCGCTCGCTGTTGATGATCACCCCCTCCTTCTCGCCCCAACCCGCCGCCGGCAGAACCAGATCCGCCATCCGCGCCGTCTCCGTCGTCGCATACATGTCCTGCACCACCAAAAAATCCAACCCCGCCCGCAACTCCGCAAACCGCCGCTGATTGATCCACGAATGCGCCGTGTTCGTCGCAATCACCCACAACCCGCGAATCTCCTTCCGCCCAATCGCCTCCAAAATCTGGTCATACGCCAGCCCCGGCGCATCCGGAATCGTCGACGCCTCGACGCCCAAAATCCGCGCGACATGCGTCCGGTGTCCTTCGTTCGCGAAATCGTATCCACCAATCAATGACGTCGCATTCCCAAACAACCGCGACCCCATCGCATTGCACTGGCCCGTGATCGAATTCGCCCCCGTCCCCGGCCGGCCAATATTCCCCGTCATCAACGCGAGATTGATGATCGCCTGCGCCGTCCGCGTCGCTTCGTGACTCTGGTTCACGCCCATCGTCCACCAAAACGACACCCGCTCTTTCCGCGCCACGATCTCCACCAGCCGCTCGAACACCTCTTTCGCCAGCCCCGTTTCTTCAAGCGTCCGCTCCCACGAAAACTCCGCCACAAACGCCTCGAACTCCGCGAACCCGCTCGTGTGCGCCGCCACGAAATCCCGCTTCACCGCCCCGCGCTCGATCAACGCCTTCGCCAATCCGTAAAGCAGCACGAGATCGCTCTTCGGCCGCAGCGCCACGTGCAGCGTCCCCGCCATCGCCGTCTCCGTCCGCCGGGGATCGACCACCACGATCTCCGGCGCCCGCCGATTCCGCATCACCCGCTGCCACATGATGGGATGCGCGATGCACGGATTCGCCCCAACGAAGATCAACGCATCGCTCTCCTCGAAATCCGCATAGGTGAACGGCGGCGCATCGAAGCCGAACGACTGCTTATACGCCACGTGCGAGGTCGCCATGCACTGCCGTGTATTCGAATCCACATGACGCATCCCCATCCCGAATTTCGCCAGCACCCCAAGCAGCGCCATCTCCTCCGTCACGATCTGCCCCGTGCTCAAAAACGACACCGCCGCGCGTCCGTGCTTTTCTTGAATGCCCCGAAAATTCTTCACCATCGCCGCCAACGCCTTCCCCCAGGACACCGGCTCCAACTCGCCCGTCGCCCGATTGCGCAACAACGGCGTCGTCGCCCGATCCTTCGCCGCCAGCGGCGTCAACGCCTCCCAGCCTTTCGGACACGCCATCCCCAGGTTCACCGGATGCTCCGGATCCGCCGTCAGATTGATCGCCTCGCCCGCTTCATTGAGATGAATCTTCAACCCACAACCGGTGCTGCAAAACCCGCACACCGCCGTCGTCGTCGCCACCGGTTTCAACCGCGCCGGCACCCGCCCCAGCCCGAAATCTCCCGGCCGCAATACGAGCTCGCTCGTCATCGGCCCTTCGCGCGCCCGCAGCAACTCATCGATCGCACTCACGCCGCCACCCCCGGCATCTTCGGCGCATCGACCGCGCGGAAAAACAAAGACCGCTCCAACCACTCTCCCGCCGCCACCAGCGCCAACACGCACCATTGCACCCACTCGTCCGCCTCACCCGACACCACCACCAGCGGCAACAATACCCCGCCCACAAAGCCCATCAGCAAACGCAGCGCGAACACCCGCCACAACGGCCCTTTCAACAATCGCGCCGACGCCACCAATCCCACCGCCGGCGCATCCTCGTCCACGTCATCGAGCGAACGCAGCACCCGCGCCTCGCACGCAAATTTCGCCATCATTCCCGCCACGAGCACCGCCAACGCTCCTTCCCGCGCCGCGCCCAACGCAAACGCCATCGCCGCTCCCAACACCACCGCCGTCCCCAAAATTTTCACCGCGCCAAATCCCGCCGCCCAAAACGCCCGCCGCGTATCCGCATACACCATCACCGAACACGCCAGCCCAACCGCCCCGATCCCCGCCGCGGCGGCATTCAACTCCGGCCACCACGCGCTTCCTGCCGCCACCGGCAGCCACCCGCCCAACACCATCGCCTCCCGACTCAACCAGCTCCTCCGCCACCCCAGAAAAATCCGCCACGCCCGCGCCGGCTGTCCCAAATGCCCCACAC
>JAFAAS010000119.1 GCA_023426435.1 Verrucomicrobiota bacterium
GCGGGAATTTTCTCCTCGATGTCGGCCCGATGGCCGATGGAACGATTCCGCCGGTGATGGAAGAGCGGCTGCTCGAGATTGGCGCGTGGTTGGGTGTGAACGGAGAGGCGATTTATGGAACGCGAACCGCTGGCCGGCCGGTGCTGTGGACGGAAGGCGTCCGGACGGACCAAGGTTATGGCGAGTATCGCGTGCGCTACGAGTTGTTGGAGCAGGTCGGGCAGGAGCCGATCGACGGACGCGCGGTGAAGCAGGTGTTTTTCACGCAGAAGGGAAATACGCTCTATGCGATCACGGCGGGCTGGCCGGGGAAAACGCTGACGCTTCACGGCGTGAAAGCGAGCGAGTCGCTGCGCGTGAGTTTGCTGGGAGTGCCGGGAGAACTGCGCGTCGAGCGCGAGGGAGAGGCGTTGAAGATCAAACTGCCGGACCTCGGACCGGAAGAGGCGCCGTGCGAGCACGCTTACACGATCAAGCTCGAAGGCGCGGAGATCGCCCCGGAGTAGGGGAGCGGGGTTTCTCCCGAGTGACGACAACCGAAGCTGTCGCGCTATGGCGCAAAGCGACAGGCTTCGCTTTCAGCACTTTCGAGGCCGTCGTGATTGACTGATCGAACGGAGTAGTCGCCGGCGCTGGAGAGCGCCCAGCTGAACTCGACGTGGGCCGGCTCGGGGGCGTCGCCGTGGTTGCTCCGCTGGCCCTTTACCTCGCCGACGAGCGTTCCGTTGCGGTAAATGCGAAAACCTTTGAGTCCGCTTTCGAGGTCGATGCGCGCCTCCCATTTCAGCCGCGATTGTGCGCCGAAGGTGTCAACGCGAAGCCCGTGGGGGGCGGGCGGAGGCGTGTGGTCGATCACCGTGCCGGTGTGAACGAACTCCTGCCATTTCTGCGCGAGCGACTCGTCGGGAAACCAGGCCCAGTTTCGCCGGGGGCGTTCGCCGACGGCGGAGATCTCGCCGGTGTCCGGATCGCCCTGCCAGCCTTTCGATGTGTCGATGACGCGCGGGATGTTGCCTTCGGCGGGGAGGCGCAAGGAAATCATCGCATCGAGAAATGGAATGTAGAAGCGGCGGCCGTGGGCGTTGCCGTGGTCGGCTTTGGGATCGATCGCGACCACCCATGGGGCGTCGAAACGGCGGTAAGCGCGGAAGGATTTGATCGTGAGCGCGGTCGTGTATTCCTGGCCATCGACACGGTCGTCGATGCCGGCGGCCATGAGCACGGGAATTTCTTTCACGGCGGGATGCCACTGCAGAAAAGCGGTGCCGCCGGAGCGTATCACCGAGGCAAGCACGCGTTCCGGATGACGGAAGAACATTCCCGTGCACCAATAGCCGCCGCCCGAGTGACCGAACAACGCCCACGGGACGCTGGCGAGCTCAGGGCGACCTGTGTCGGCGGCGAGTTGATCGAGCGCGCGCAGCAGGGCGTCGCCGCTCCCATCTTCGACGCGATACCATTGCGCGCACATTTCGGTGTTGCGCAGCTCGGTGCCGAGCAGGGCGAAGTGGTGTCGGCGGGCGAGTTCCTGCCATTGAAGATCGTTGGCGTGATCGAGGCCGTAGCGGCGCGCGCCTTCGCCGCAACCGTGCTGACGAATGATGATGCCGCGCACGCTGGTTGTCTCGGGTGAAATCCAGAGGCGGTAGCGGGCGCCCGCGTAGTGATCGTTTTCGCGCGGGGGCGCAGAGGTTTCAAAATACGCGGCCTGCACGCCCGCGGAGAGAAGACACGCGGACAGAACGAGCCAGGACAACGTGCAACGGCGAAAGGAACGCATAGAAGGATGGAACTTCGATCGGGTAACGGAGGAAGCCGCGGCGGATTTAATGGTTAATTGGGAAAAGCTCACTTCCGACGCGTCGTAGTGCCGGCAACCCATTCGCCTTCGAAAAGGAGCACACGTGGGGAGGCGGAGAGGCCGCGCTCGCCGCGTTGGAGTTTGGTTGCGATCATGTCCACGACGGCGGCGCCGACCCGCTCGCTGTCCTGACGAATGCCGGACGGTTGAAGCGGATCGTTGGGATCCAGGTCGAGAGCGACCAATCCCACGTCATCGGGCACGCGCACGCCGAGACGACCCAGCCAGCGTGCATAGTCGGCGGCGGTGGGCGTGTGTGCGATGATGGCGTCGGGCCGATATTTACGGAACCAGCGAGCGAAGGCTTTTTCGTTCATCTCGTCCTCGATCAGCACAGGGATTTTCGCGGGCGTTCGCCGCTGCTGCTCGCACCAAAGATAGCCGGCGGAGTAGAGGTGGCCGGTGCGTTCGTCCAATTCGGTTTGCAGCACGAGACCCGGACGCGTGTAGCCGAGCTGGCGGAGCTCGGTGACCACGCGAAGGACATCGAGGTAGTAGTTTTCGCCGGCGCGATCCATCAAGCGCTGGCTGCCGTTCCACCGTCCGTAGGTCGCGCACGCGAAGGGGGAAAAATCGAAATCCTGGAAATACTTCCAACGATAACCGGAAAACACGAACAGTCCCTCGATGCCGCGTGCGAGGAGGATTTCCTTCATGCGTTTCGGCGTGAGATTCGGGGCGCCGAGCCAGAGTTCCTCGATGCGAAACCCGAGCTCGGCACCACGTTTGAGCGCGGCGTCGTAGTAGCGTCGCAAGTGGGAATTCTCACGCCACGCGGCGGGTTTTTCCCGGACGGTGATCATGCCGAGCGTGGCGACCGGACGCGTTTCGCCCTGGCGAAGGTAGCTCATCAACCGCGTGAGGGTGGGATCGGGCCGGTAGCCGAGTGACTGGGCGGCTTTTTCGACGCGGCGGGTGGTTTCTGCAGAAATCTTTCCCGAGCCGCGGAGTGCCATCGAGACGGTGGCAGGTGTGACGCCGGCGATGGCGGCGACGGCCTTCAGAGTTGGGCGGGGCATTTAACTGTTAAGTGAAACCTCGCGATGCCGGGCGCCAAGTCGCAAGTCGCGCCGTGAACCATTCGCTTCGCTTAACCGTTAACCCGGCCGATTCTCGCCCGCCCGGTTCGCGCGGACAGGAGTGTCTCGATGCGCCATCGGGAATGGAGCCGGTTCACGTCGCGGTTGAAAGGCGAGGCCAACAGGCAACGCCATGTTTTAGCCGAAAAGCCCCTGCGGAAACGCGGCGGCGGAACTCGGTCGGCTTAACATGGGGCTGCTCGGAATCGCTGCTGGAGTCGGACTGACGCTGTTCGGCATGAGGTTCCTGCGCAAGGGACTGGACCGACTGTTTGGCGGCGCGTTGTTCCGATGGTTGTCGCGCCTAAGCCGGAGTCGGCTGCGCGCTTTTGGAGGCGGGGTGGTGATCGGCACGGTCGCGCCGTCGTCAACCGGCTTGGCGATTCTGGGATCGCAGTTGCTGGGGCGCGAGGCGGGCGGACTGGGCGCGCCGACGGTGTTGGCGGTGTTGTTGGGAGCGAGCGTCGGCCTGACGGTGGCGGTGCAGCTGGTTTCGTTTCACATTGGGAATTTCGCGAGCCTGCTGATCGTCGCGGGGGTGACCGGTTACCAGTTTTGCAGCCGGGAGGTGTTGCGCGGCATTGGGCAATGTCTGCTGGCGCTGGGCTTCGTGTTTCTGGCGATGACAATGATCGGCGAGAGCGCGGGGCTGCTAACCGCCGATGAGGAAATTCGCGAAGTGCTGCTGCGCCTGCAGGGGCACCGCTGGCTGCTTTTCATCATGGCGAGCGGGCTCGCGGTGCTGCTGCAAAGTTCGACCGCAACGATCGTGCTCGGGCTGGCGCTGACGGTGTCGGGGTTGCTCGCTCCGGCGACGTTGATCGTGTGGGTGGTGGGCACGAACGTGGGCTTGGGGCTGACGTCGTTGTTGATGGGCTGGTCACAATTGGAGAGCCGGCGGCTCGGCTTGTGCAATGTGATCGCGAAGCTGTTGATCGCGTTGCCGCTGCTCTGGTTGCCCGCAGCGAGCGCGGCGATGTTCGAAGCGATGCCGGGGGAAATGATGCGGCGGACGGCGATGTGGCACACCTCGTTCAACCTGCTCGTGGCGGCGGTCGCGTTGCCGCTGCTGCGACCGATTTATCGCTTGGCCGAGTTGATGGTGCCTCGGCTGGTGGATGCGAACCTGACACTGAAGGAAAGCTTTTTGGATCCGCGCGTGCTTGAGACGCCCTCGATCGCGCTCGTGCGCGCCACGCGCGAGACGCTGCGCATGGCGGATCATGTGCGATTGATGCTGGAGAATTTCTGGAGCGCCTTCAGCCGCGGAGACGCAGAACTCGCGCGTCGCGTGCAGAAAGAAGACGACGCGGTCGATCGCATGAATATCGAGATCAAAAACTATCTCAGCCGGGTGGGGGAGAATCGTAATACGGGCGACACGGCGTGGCAGTTCACCTTGCTGGCGTTTTCGGCGGAACTCGAGGCGGTCGGCGATCTCGTGGACAAGCATCTTTGCGACGCGTTGATCAAGCAGCGCCGGGAGCACATGGGGATGGTGGAGCTGGATCGAAAAGCGATCGAGGAAGCTTATCGACGCGTGCTGCGGTCGCTGGAGGTTGCAATCGGATTGCTGACCACGCGCGAGATCGATGACGCGCGGGCGCTGGTGCGCGAAAAGCACGACCTCAACGAATGGGCGCGGGAGCAGCAGCGGCGGCACTACGAACGGCTCGCATCTGGTTCGGCGGCGCAGCTCGCGAGCAGTAGTGATTTTGTGGATGCGTTCAACGCGCTGCGTCGGATCAACAGCCATCTGAGCACCATCGGTTACTCATTTCTGCCGGCAAAAGAACCGACGAGGCGGCGGGAGATTTAACCGTTAAATTCAGAGGGTCTCGCGGCGGGAGAGCGGAGCGGGTTCGGTGGCGTGGACGGCGGCTGTCGGCCACCCATTTTCCTGCGGATCTGCGCCGCGCCCCTTGCTGTTTACCCGCACTTTAAAACACCCTGCCACTTATGCATTGGATAGACTGGTTAATGTTGGCTATTCCGGTGGCCATCGTCGTGGTCACCGGGCTCTACGCCCAACGCTACATGAAAAGTGTGGCGCATTTCATGTCGGGCGGGCGGCTGGCCGGACGTTACCTTTTAGCCGTGGCGCGCGGCGAGATGTTCGCGGGGGCGGTGGTGTTTGTCGCGTATTTCGAAATCGTCGCGAAAGCGGGGTTCACGTTCACGTGGTGGCGGCTGTTGGAGGCGCCGGTGATCATCGTAATCGCGGCGACGGGATTCGTGATCTGGCGCTTTCGCGAAACCCGGGCGATGACGCTCGCGCAGTTTTTCGAGCTGCGTTACAGCAAGCGCTTTCGCGTGTTCACGGGCATGCTCGCGGTTGTGGCGGGTGTGTTCAACTTTGGCATCATCCCGGCGATCGGCGCGCGCTTCTTCGTGTATTTTCTCGATCTGCCGACGGCGGTCGACCTCGGTTTTGCGAGCGTGCCGACGTATGTGGTGTTGATGGCGATCTTTCTCGGCGTGTCGCTCTTCATCACGTTGAGCGGCGGATTGATCACGGAACTGGTGACGGACTGTGTCGAGGGGATCATTTCGCAAATCTTCTACCTCGGGATCATCGTGGCGTTGCTGCTCACGTTCTCGTGGAGCCAGATCACGGAGGTGCTCGCCAATCGGCCGGCGGGCGAATCGCTGCTCAATCCCTTCGATTCGCGCAGCATCGAGGATTTCAACCTGTGGTTTGTGCTGATGCAGATCCTGCTGGGCGTTTACGGAACGATGGCGTGGCAGAACAACAGCGCCTACAACTCCGCGGCGTTGACGCCGCATGAATCGCGCATGTCGGGCGTGCTTGGCCGCTGGCGCGAGATGGGGCGAACCACGGTGATCGCATTGCTGGCGGTGTGCGCGGTGACGTTTCTGGCGCATCCCGATTTCGCGGCGCAGGCGCAGGCCGCGGTGGATCAGGCTTCGACCATCGCCGATCCGCAGGCGCGTCAGCAGATGAGCGTGCCGATCGCGCTCTCACATTTGTTGCCGATCGGAATCAAAGGCGCGTTGTGCGCGATTTTGTTGCTGGGCATTTTCGGCGGAGATTCCACGCATCTGCATTCGTGGGGCGGCATCTTCGTGCAGGATGTGTTGGTGCCGCTGCGGAAGAAACCGTTCGAAACCAAGCAACATATCCGCGCGTTGCGGCTGGCGGCGTGCGGCGTGGCGTTGTTCGCCTTCGTGTTTGGATGCGTGTTTCAGCAGATGGAATACATCATGATGTGGTGGAAGGTCACGATGGGCATCTACGTGGGCGGCGCCGGAGCGGCGATCATCGGGGGATTGTATTGGAAAAAGGGCACGACTGCCGCGGCTTGGACGGCATTGCTCACGGGGTCGCTGTTGTCGGTCGGCGGGATTTTCGCGCAAAAATACCTGCCCGATTTTCCGCTCAACGGCATGCAGATCTCGTTCTTCTCGGCGCTGACGGCGATCGCGCTCTACGTGGTGGTGTCGCTGCTCACGTGCCGCGAGGATTACAACATGGATCGCATGTTGCATCGCGGCCGCTACGCGCGGATCAGCGAGGAAGTGGAAGCGGTGGTGCAGACGGCGGCGGCGAAGCGGCCGAAGTTCTGGCAGCGGGCGATCGGATTGGATGAGAACTTTACGCGTGGCGACAAATGGATCGCCGGCGGACTCACGGGCTGGGCGATGTTCTGGGCGGCGGTGATGGTGATTGGTTCGGTGTGGAACCTGATCTCGCCCTGGTCGACGGCCGCGTGGTCGGCGTATTGGTTCGTGGCGGGATTGGTGGTTCCGATCGTCATCACGTTCATCACCGGAATCTGGTTCACCTGGGGCGGCATTCGCGACATCCGTGATTTGTTTGCGCGTCTGCGACAAACCGCGACGAACGAGTCCGATGACGGAACGGTCATCGGTGGACAGAATCGCGACGAGGTCCACCTGAACGTGGAAACGAAGAAGCCGCGAACTCCGGGAGCGTGATGATGAGGCTTCGCCTGAGGTTAGCCAGTGCCATGGGAGGATGGGCGGCAGCGCTGACGATTGCGGCGTTGCCGGTGTCGGCGTGGGAAAACATCGCGCCGACGGCGCTCGCGGTGCCGTCGGTTTACGAGAATCCGATCAACGAAGGGCACCCGCTGATTGCAGGACGGGCGCCCAGCTTCGCGGACGGCAATCCGCGGAGCAGTTACCGGCTCCTCGGCGATCAACCGGCGCGGCTGGAGTTTTTCTTTGAGCCGGGGCGTCCGGTTGAGCCGGAGCGTTGCGAGCTCGTGACGCAGGTGGAGCAGATTTTGGAAGGATACGTCGAAGTGCTGCGGGCCGAGCGCTGGGAAAAAGTCGCGGAGTTGCGCCGCGAAGGAGAGCGGATCGCGGCGGAATGGAAACCGGAGCCGGTGCATGGCGTGGCGGTGGTGGTGACGCGGACGTCGGATCTCGATCACGAGCCGATTCGGATCGCTGAAGTGCGTTTGCTCGCGAAACAGGCAACGGAGGCGCCGAGCGGATTGCCGACGATCCAGCTCGCAACGCCGCGCGAGCATCATGTTTTCGGATTGGGCGAAGAGGTCGCGGTCGATTGGGGGATCGAAGGCGAACTGCCGGCGGGCGAAGAGTGGGAACTGCGCTGGCGTTGGGATAATTTCGTTAACGAGCTCGTGGACGAAGGAGGCAGCACGCGTGGGGACCTCGCCGGGCGCGGGGCGATTACGTTGCGCCCCTCGGAGCAGGGGCCGTTGTTTCTGAAAACTTGGCTGGCGGAGAAGCGCACCGGGGCGGTGATGGCGCACACGGCGTTATTGGTTGGGGTGCGGGATCCGGATTTTCCCGCTCGAGTGCCGCCGCTGCGCGCGGATGGCGCGGGACCGCTGCCGAAACGCGAGCAGGTGGTGGGACGGATGCTTTGGGGGGCGGAACTGTATCATCGGCTGCTCGCCGCGCAGACGAAGGTCGGGCCGGCGGCTTTCGACGTGTTTCGTAGCGATGGATTGAATACGGTTTCCGCGTATCAGGATCTCGCGTGGTTCGAGCCGCTGCCGGGCGTTTACAATTTTGCGGCGCTGGATGCGATCGTGCAGGAGGCGGAGCGGACGGGACTCGGCGTGGAGTTGGGGCTATGGCGATGGTATTACGGATCGCCGGGTCTGGGCGGACCTAAAAATCTGCAGTATTGGCTAGAACCCTACAGCGCGCTGAAGCGCGACGGGACGAAAGGACCACGCTGGCTCAATGCGCCCTCGCTGCATGCAGCGAGCTATCGCGCGTCGGCATTGCGAACGACGGAGGTTTTCCTACGGCGATATCGCGAGCATCCCTCGGTGTGGATCTGGCATCTGCATCCATTTGGGGTGGTGGATCACGACTTCGCCAGCACCTCAAGCGAACGAGAGGCACCGTTGGACTTCTCGCCCTATGCGAAGAACGCGTTTGCGCGGTTTCTGCGGGAACGATATGGCGATATCCAGAGTTTGAATACCGCATACGGAGCAGATTACGCGGATTTCAACGAAGTTTCGATGCCGGAACCGAAGGTGAAAGCGATGACCGATCTGCGCGAAGCGGTGTTCACATTGGATAACCGACCGGCGTGGAGGGACTATCTCGCGTTTCGCGATGTGGGAACGGTGCAGGCGTTTCAACGGGAGGTGTTTCAGCTGGCACGGCAGCTCGATCCGGAACGGCCGATCGGCGGAATGTCGAACACCATGGCGAACAGCGCAGTGCAGGAAGAGGTGAGTTTGCGCACCGGGTTCGGTCTCTACTATGGCGACCAGAATACGGAGACGCCGGCGTTTATCCGGAGGCATCTCGGGCGCGATCGGGATCGACTGCCGTTCCGCGGTGAGGATCACAGTCCGATCAGTCCGCGACGGTTTCCCGGCGATTATCGGGCGCGGATGAACGAATTCTTTTTCAACTGTGCGGCGGCGGGAGTGGGGCAGTTGAATTATGTTTTTCCGGTGTGGGAGGAAAACCCGGCGTGGGAGATGTTCGCTTCGGCTGAATTGCGCGATGCGTTTTCGGCCAATGCCGGATCGACGGTGTTGCCGACGGAAGTGGGGTTGCTGCATTCGTTCACAACGGGCGCGTTGGAAGGTTTCACGTCCTACGCCTATATCGAACTGCATCGCTGGCTGGATCTGCTCGCGTGGAGCGAGACGGCGATGTCACCGGGAACGTGGACGGAGCCGCTGGCGATCGACTCGCCGGACGTCGATTTTTCGGGGAAGCGATTGTTGATCGACAACGATTCGCGGCTGCTGACGCCGGCGGCGGTGACGGCGCTGGTGAAGTTCGTCGAGGCGGGTGGGACGCTGGTGTTGCAACGCACGTCCGGCGAATACTCGTCCGACGCGGAGGCGCCGACCTGGGCGCTCGCGCGGGCGTTTGTCATGAACGTGGAGAAACTCGCTCAACCCTTCGCGGAGGAAGGCGAGCTCGTGTTGGAGAGCGTGTTTGGTGGCCTGAGATTGCCGGTGCGCGATGTGGCGGAGGTGATTCGCGCGGGGGCGACTCCGCTGGCGACGCAGGACGGAAAGACGGTCGCGGCGACCTGGTCGCAGGGGCGGGGCCGCGTGTTGTGGCTGGGCGGAACGTTGGGCGACCTTTCGCTGGTGGAGAGCCGGCGACGTTTGTTGGAGGCCGCGCCGGGAGCGTGGAGCGGCTGGGCGGATAAGGTGGCGAAGCGACTCGAACTGTATCGCGCCCTGACGCAGCGTTTACAGGTGTGGTCGGGGTTGGGCGAACAAGGAATTCGGACGGAAAGCCCGGTTTTCGTGATGGGGCGCAAAACGGAGGATGGGCTGTCGATTTCGCTGCGGAATCCGGACAAAGCAGCAGCTAACAAAGTCGTGCTGCGACTGCCGTCCGGCCTGACGGCGGATCGCGCGCGAGTGACGTTTCCGCAACGGCAGTTCAGTGTCCCGGTGCTTTCCGACGCGACGGGATCAAGAATCGAACTCGAAGAGATTCCCGGCGGCGCGTTCTGCCTGATCCAGCTTTAAGTGGGAGACGCGATCTCGACGAAGCGGCGTTCGAGCCCGGCGTCGCTCGCGGTGCACACGACGAAGCCTTTTGCAGGGTGCCCGTCATGATTCGTGCGTTGCAACGCGCAGCATCGACCGGTGATCAGTGTCGCGCCGCGGTGATGTTTTTCGGTGAGCCCGTGATAGTGTCCGCTGAGGACAGCGTGGACGTTGTGATTGAGGAGCCGCGAGAGCACGGCGTCGGCGTTGAGTGGACGGAACGCGACCTCCTCGCCGACAGGAAAATGCGTGAAGAGCACGAGCGGTTGCCCGCGATCCACGCGACGGAGCACGTCATCGAGGGACTGCAATGATGCGTCCGAGATCGACGTGTGCTGCCAGCGTTGGCCGTCAGTCGAATCGAGGCCGATGAACTGCCAGCCTTCGTGTTCGAAGTGGTAGTTGAGTTGATGCGGAAACACCTCCTCATAGGCGGAACGGTCGTCGGCACGGCCGTAGTCGTGATTTCCGATCTGATAGTAAACCGGCGCGCCCAACTCGGAAAATATTTCACGGACCGCGACGAGTTTTCGGCGGCTGCAGCTTTCGACGAGATCGCCGAGGTGCAGACAGAAGGCGGGAGACTCGAGCCGCATTTGTCGCACCGCCTGCTGCAGCCAGGCGTGGCAGGTTTCGTCGACGTAGTGAGTGTCGTTGACGACGACGAACGTAAAACGGGATTTCGGTCGGGCGAGGCCGACGGCGCGCAGCGTGCCGGGCCAAATCCCGAGAGCGAGCAGGCTCGCCAGTGACAGGGTTTTAACGGATTCGCGACGGGTGAGGAGAGCCGGCATGAGAAAGGGAGCGAGTATTCACCGGAGCACGACGACACCGCCCTGCCACGGTGGCGGCGAATCGAGAAGGAGTCGGGAAGCATTGAGCGAGAGTGCGGGCGCGTCGGCGGTGAAGTGGCGTTCGATCCCGCGGGCGTTGATATCCGGAATCTCGATACGCGCGGGCGGGGAAGCGAACGTGTGCCACACCACGATTGTCGTGGCGGCTGTCGGAGAATGAAACGCGACCGCCTGCCAGCCTGTGAGCTGCCGATACGAGGAGCCGGTGACGCCATGGCGGCGAAACGACGCTATCGCGATGACCGGGGCGATCTCGCCGTGAAGGGCGATAGCTTCGCGAACGAACTCCCACGCATCGTCTGACAGCGTATGTGCGTCGCCCGACAGACACATACGACCGAGGAAGGTGGCGGCGAGCGAGTAGGCGAGGCGTGTGCGATCGTCGTCGCGGCGCAGAACGGCCCAGATTTGGTTTTGTGCGGGCGGCAGAACGACGAGCTGGTTTGCGGCGATGACGGGCACGTCAGGCGTCTCGTGCGCGTCGGAGAACGACGTCATCGCGGTGAGCGCGACCATCGACGGCTCGGCACGGTGTCCGCCGGAAGAGCAGTTTTCGATCACCAGTTCAGGCAACGCGGTGCGCACGCGTTGGAAGAATCGTTGGACGCCATCGACGTGTCGCCGCAGACCCTCGCCGGGCGATTCGGCGCCGTCGCAGCCCAGTCCGATGGAGTCGTTATAGTCCACCTTGAGGTAGCCGAAGTTGTTTTCCCGGAGCAGCGCGATGACGCGCGCTTCGAGATACTCATGAACCCACGGATCGCGGAAGTCCCAGAAGCGACGGTTGCCGACCTGCAGTGGAACGCCGTCGCGGTGCAGGTGGTGAGAAGTCGCGTGCCAGGCGAGGGAACCCGGCG
This sequence comes from Verrucomicrobiota bacterium, assembly GCA_023426435.1. Lineage (GTDB taxonomy): Bacteria > Verrucomicrobiota > Verrucomicrobiia > Opitutales > Opitutaceae > Opitutus. The sequence continues at coordinate 11,653 of JAFAAS010000119.1, forward strand.
TGACGACTTCGAATTCGAACCAAAGCCCCGGAATGAGACCGCGTTGGCGGATGGCCTCGGACGTGGCGCGCAGACCTTGTGGAAAAGCGGTGCGGTTCACGATCCAGTCGCCGTTTTGCTGGATGCCATCGTCGGGGCGCTCGGCCCAACCATCGTCGATCACCAGATAGCGAACGCCGGAACCCTGCAATCGGTCGGCGAGTGCGATGAGGTTGTCGTGAGTGGGCGAGCCCCACGACGTGCACCACTCGTTGAAGATGACCGGGAGCAGTTGATCGGCGGCGGGTTGGTGGATTCGTGAGCGGCGGGCGGGCGATTGCAGACGCGCGCACGTGTCTTCGAGGGAGCCGAGACCGACGGTGAGGGTCGCCGTCGGCGTGGTAAAGCTTTCGCCGGGTGCGAGCGTTTTCCACCAATGGCCAAATTCGCGGTCTGCGAGTCCGCCGGCGAGACTCACTTGATCGGCACGCCGGCGGACCTCGAGTTGCCAGGAACCTGGATGGGAAAATGACGCGCCCCAGAAGACTCCCGCGTCGCGATCCTCGAGGAGGCAGAGAGGCAGATACCCGTTTGCGGGCATCGAGCCCACCTGACCGAAGCGCTCGGCGCGAACGCCGTGACCGACCCACGAACGCTCGAGGTTTAGATCCTCGAGACGACGAGAATCGAGCCGGCCCTCGGCACTCCAGGCGCTGCGAAAACGATGCAGCCAAAGACGGTTGGACGCTTCATCGGGCGCGAACGGCGTGATGCCGCCGAGACAGAACGATGTGAGCAACTGGATGGTGACAGCTTGCGCGCTGTCGTTGCGCAAGGTAGTGCGAACCGAAACGCACGGATCGCCGGCTTCGTGAGTCAGTTCGTGAAAGGCGAGCAGGTGCTCATCGGTGGCCAGCGTGGTTTGAATCGTGGTGCGGTCGCCTTGCTCTCTGCGATGTTGCTCGCGGAGGCGGAAAGGGTTTTGCGCGGCAGGTTGAAGGGAGCGGCCGCCGGAGAATGCGCCCGGATAAGGTGTGCCTTGCAATTGCAGCTGAACGAGCGGCGCCACTTCCCAGGCGGTGACGGGTTGCCAGTGGGGGGGCAGATTTCTGATGACCGGATCGTCGATATGCTCGCGCGGCGTGACGACAGCGTCGACCCGCGCGGCGGGCACCAGCGATAATCCAAGGTGCTCCGGATGGCTTTCCGGCGCGTGATAACGGACGGCGATGTCGCCGAACTGAAACTCGCTATGGCGTCGGAGCGGCATGCCGTTAGCCGGCCGAGCGGCTGAAGTAGCGTGGAACTTCGAGCAAAAGGCGGCCTTTCGTGGCTGGAAGCGGAAAGGCGTTGTCCGACCCCCGCTCGAGCGCATCGCCGTTGAAGACCCGCACCTGGCGAACCGTATCCGGAAGCTGGAGACGTTCGCCGGCGAAGCTCATCCGCTCTTCGAGCACGTCGCTCTCGAGGGCTTTTCGGACGGGGACGTAGTGCAGCAGCGTGAGCAACAGGGAGGAGCCTCGGCGGCGCGGATAAACGCCGATCGTAGTCGGCAGACCGTGGCCAAACGGGGCGTCGCCGATCAGAGTCTGCATCGTGCGCCGCCAGACGTCGCGCAGCGCGATGTTTCCCACTTCGCGGTATTCGCGAAAGATGGGGTCGGCGAAATAGACGAAATTTTTTCCGGCGATCACGGCCGGAAAACGGTCGGGCTGGGCAACGGGCGGCGTCTGGAAATGAGAGCAGAATTTCAGATCCGTGCGCTGAAAGTAGGGCGGCACCCGGTGGACGAGCACGCGAGTTTTTCTGCCGGCGACGACGTTTGTGCCTTGGGAGTAAACCACCCGATCGCTCGCCGAGAGTTCCGGCCAGAACGATTGGTCCGCGCGCCAGTAGGTGGGAAAAGCGGGTGTTTCGCCGGCGAAACGAAGGGGAAGGAAATCGAGCGCCCAGCGGCCGTTTTGGTCGCGTCCGGCGTGATGCGAAAGCAGCAGTTTTCCGCCACGCTTGTAATAAGTTTCGAGGGCGCGCCGCAGGCGCGGGGTAATGGTCGTGGCGTCGGGCAGCAGCAGCAGCGCATAGCTGTCGAGCGGGTCGACGTCGTCGAGCACGGCGACGTCGTAGTGACTTTCCTCGCACATCAGCACGGCGCCTTCATCGCTTTTCGCCGCGACGTGAGAGGCGCGCCCGGCGTCGTGGGCGGTGAGGATGCCGACGTGTTGAAGGGCGCTGCTGCCCGAATAGAACGATTCGGCGGCGGCGCATTGCGCGTAAACGTCACCGATAAGCTGATACGCGGCAGGATCGAGACGTCCGCGGGGCGGCAGTTGGTCGCCGACGGAGTTTCCGCCGCCGAGGGCTTGGGCGCGGAAGCATTCGTATTCCAGCGCGGCGGGCGGTTTGATGCCGCCGAAATCACCCCACATTTTTTGGAAGCGGCCGGTCATGCCGATCCAATCTTTTTTCCAGCGACCGGCGCTGCGGGCTGCGCGAGGGAAATGGTGATAGCCCCAGAAGCCCGATGGCAGCGATTCGATCTCGAAATGCGTCATGTGCCGGCTGCGGCGGCGCGCGCCGAGTCGCGCATCGATTGCCGGATCGAAAATGGAGTTGTAGAAAACCGTGGCGTTCCGGTGGCGGGATTTCACCAGCGAGGTGAAACGGGAGCAGAATTCCTCCTGCGCGGCGGTCTCGAAACGCTGGAACGTCGCTTCGTCGTTTCCGACCAAGCGGTGGCGCCGCCGGAAGGCGAGGGCGGCTTCGGAATGGTGGGCGAGGTGATCGTGAAACAGGATGTCGAAGAAAAGGCCGTCGACGTCGTAGCGTTCCAGCAGTTCGCGCACGTGGGCCTCAAGATAGTCTTGATAATCGGGGTGGCACCAGTCGTTGAAATGCCAACCGCCGGGATGCGGCGGCTTGGTGTGGTCGGCGTTGCCGGCGCGGGCGAACGTGCCATCGGCGCGCACCTGGCGCCACGCGGGGAAACGCTGGGCGACATCTTCTTCCCATGCGACGGTGGTGTAGAGCGGCGCGCGGATGCCGGCCTGGTGAAGCGCCTCGATCATTTCTCCGAGGAGATCACGACCGCGAAGGGCGGGATGAGGAGTCCCGGTCTTCGTCGGGTAGTAGCACATGCCGTGGTGGCACTTGGCGAAAACGGTGACGCTGTTGACGTGGGCTTTTTGGAGCGTGGTGACGAACTCGCCGGGATCGAACTCGCGGCCGACATCGGGGATGAAAGGGGAGGTGTGGAAATCGAGATGAACCTGACGAAGCGGCAACGAGGTGCGCGGCGAGTTCGGCTCGGAAGGGGCTCGGTGAAGGCGGGGCATCGGAGACAGTGGCGGTTCGTCCACGGTGAACGATTTCCGTGGGCAAAAACGAAGCGAGGGACGGAATGTTTAACCGTTAATCTCCGCTCGTCCATAGGATCGTTAACGGTTAAGCGCGCGAGCGCTGGAGACCACCGGGGAGCAGTATCTAAGAGGTTTTTCGTCCGAGCGCTTCGCGCGCGGAATACCCCCGGAGCCCCGACGGCTCGTCCGCATTGTTGGTTGTTCCTGTCCCTCGTAGCCTCGGCATTCGACCTGCAGCTGCGAGGGGCAGGCGTGTATCGTCAAACCCAAACCCTGTTATGTTCTATTCGACCAAGACTGTGCGCGGCTGGGAGCAGCCGCTTTTCCGTGCGCGTGCATTAGGAGCCATGTTTCTCTCGCTGGTGCTGGCGCCCACGTTGTTGGCGCAAGACCCCTGGCCTTTCGACCGGCCTTCGCTCGCCACGCTACGTGCATCGAGCAAGAAAGTCTTCGCGCACTATTTCACCCCTTATCCGCTCGCGCTCAGCAACGTTCACTGGCTGACGCCGGATTACTATCAACGCGAGTATCTTTCTCCCTATGGGGAGGACGATGCATCGTATCCAAACGGTAAGCACAACGCGTATGGTGGCTTGCTGCGTCAGCGCCCCCTCCCCACGCCGGTCCAGACGGACACAACTAACTGGGACCGGCTGAACCTGCAGAAGGAAGTCGAGACGGCGCGGCAGCTCGGGCTGGATGGATTCACGCTCGACGTGCTAGGTTACGGTTCAACGAACACGCAATGGCAGCGCTGCCTTAAGCTAATGGACGCGGCCAACGCGGTGGATACCGGCTTCAAGATCGTCATAATGCCGGACATGAACGCTGGTCCGTTCGTGACCACGAACCCGGACGCCTATGCTAACCTCAAGGCGGCGGTGCGAGAGCTCAGCCTGAAGCCGGCAGCGTATCGGCATGCGGTGGGTGGAACGACGCGCCTCGTGGTTGCACCCTATAATGCGCATAAGCGCACGGCGTCCTGGTGGCAGACCTGGATTGCGGACTACAATGCGAGCTACGGAGAGGACATCTACTTCGTGCCCACGTTTCAGGGGTGGGCGTCTTATGCATCGAGCTTTGCGCCGATTTCAGACGGATTTTCCGACTGGGGTGTTCGCGCCACGCCGCCACCTCCCGGCACCACGGGCAACGCGGCGAGCGCGTGGGTGAACTTCTCGCAGAACGTGCACGGATACACGAACTCGGCGGGACGAACGATCATCAGCATGGCACCGGTTGCGCCCCAGGATTACCGGCCGAAGAACAACAATCTCTTCTCCGAGGCGAATAATAGTCTGAACTTTCGGAAGTCATGGGAGAACGCCATTCAGCCTTCTGGCTCGTCGACGCAACGCGCGGACTGGGTGCAGCTCATCACGTGGAACGACTATTCCGAGCATACCGAGATCTCGCCCTCCACTGGCACGCAGCACGCGTTCTACGATCTTACTGCCTACTACACGACGTGGTTCAAGACGGGCACGCAGCCGACGATCGCGCGCGACACAATCTACTATTTCCATCGCAAGCAGCACACGACGGCGCCCTATGACCCGGCCTTCCAAACGTCGGGTGCACCTTCGACGAGCGGCACCACACCCGCAGCGGACTACATCGAGCTGCTGGCCTTCGCGCGGAACATTGCCGGCAACAACAGCGTTACGCTGGAGATCAACTTGAACAACGGCACCGCGCCTATCACTCAGACCTTCACGGCGCCGGGAATCTTCAGCCTCCGCGCGCCGGTGCCCTCAGGAGCGACGGCGCGTTGCACGCCATCGTTTCGGATGCTGCGCGGTGGGAGCGTCGTGCAGTCGGTGACGAGCAATTTCGAGATCAACAACAACATCGTCTGGTCCGATCTGCTTTATCGCGGCGGATCATCCCGTCGCGCACCGGTCGAAGGATCGTATTTCGCGAAAGTGAATTTCGGCGGCGCGGTGTCGGGCTACTTCACTGATACCGGTGTCGCCTACGGCCCAAATGCCGGCACGGGTGTTCCATCCACGTTCCAGTTCGGATGGACGGATACGAGTGGCGTGCCGACGTCGAACACGCACAACTTCCGCAACCGCAACTCTTCGTTGTCCCCAGACGAGCGCTACGACACCTTGGTGAAAACCCTGAACTTGGGCGCGCGGAATTGGCAGGTCGCTGTGCCGGCTGGGCAATATAAAGTGCGGCTGGTGGGCGGGGACCCGACCTCGCCCGCGGGCGTCGTGTTTAAGCTTTCAATCAACGGCATTCCGATGATCAACGGCACCACGACGAGTTCCGTGAAGTGGTTCGATGGCAGTGAGCCCATCGTGGTCCCACTGGGTGGCACAGGCCTTCTCACGCTGACCACGCCGTCGGGTGCCAACACGCAGGACAACGCGGCAAACTTCATCGAGATTACAGCTTGGTGAGATCGTCCTCGATCCGCGACGGTGCCGCACCTTTTCGCGGCACCGCTCTCAGCGGCAGGGTTCGGTGCACGCGAGGTGGCCGCTGTAAGACATCTTCGAGTGTTTGTTCGACCGGTCAAAGTACGGCCACGTTCGTGGGAGGGTAGAACCGGGGGTGTCTTGCGGATCGGCCGCTTTACGCGCGGACGACGGGGCGGAGCACAGAGCGCATCCACTCGCGGCGGGGCATCGACATGATATCAGCGGGTGCGCGGCCGAGGCCGAGAAGCGCGCCCATCGTGCGCATGGGCGAATCGATGTGCGTGAAGAACTTTTTGTATCCGGCGCACAAGTAATTCAGGCCGGGCTCGCCGTGAGGCGTTTGGAGAAAGCGGTGTTTGGGGCATTCGCCGTGGCAGGCGAAACGAACGGGACATTCGCGGCAGTAGCGGGGAAGCGTGGCGGACTTGGCCCGGCCGAACGCGTCTTGTTGCGGAGAGTCGACTAGGCTCGCGAGCGATGAGTTGAGCAGGTTGCCGAGCTGGTAGCGCGGATACACGTAGTGGTCGCAGCTATACACGTCGCCGTTGTGTTCGACCGCGAGGGCGCGGCCGCAGTTTTCGGAGAAGACGCAGACGCCGGCGGGCTCGCCGACCCAGTTCGCGAGCGCGGCGTCGAATTGCTGCACGAAAACTTTGCCGACGTCGCGCTGCACCCACTCGTCGAAGATCGTGGTGAGGAATTTGCCGAAGTCCGCCGGGCGCACGCTCCAATCGGTCACCTGCGCGTCGAGCGCGGCGGAGTCCTCGTGGTCGGGCGGGGGAGCGAGCCAGAGGCCGTTGGCTTCGGCGGCGGCGGCGGACGCGTTGCGTTCGACGATGGGGATGAACTGCAGGTAGCCGGATCCGACGGAGCGGAGGAAGCGATAGACCTCGAGCGGCTGCGTGGAGTTTTTGCGGTGGACGGTCGTGAGCGTGTTGAATTCGACGCCGTGTTTTTTCAGCACCGCGAGGCCGGCCATGACCTGGTCGAACGTGGGCTTCTTGCCTTTGTCGACGCGGTAGGCGTCGTGCAGATGCGCCGGGCCGTCGATACTGAGGCCGACGAGGAATTTGTTTTTTGCGAGAAACTCGCCCCATTCGTCGTCGAGGAGAGTGCCGTTGGTTTGGAGCGCGTTTTCGATGGTGCGGCCGGCGGCGTAGCGTTGTTGCAGCTCGATCACGCGGCGGAAAAAATCCACGCCCGCGATGGTCGGCTCGCCGCCCTGCCAGGCGAAATGAACGACGGAGCCCGGTTGCGCGGCGATGTAGTCGCGGATGTAGGCTTCGAGCACTTCCGGTTTCATGCGGAAGCTGCTTTCGCCGGCGTAGAGGTGCTCCTTCTCGAGGTAGAAGCAGTAGGTGCAATCGAGATTACACTTCGACCCCATGGGTTTGGTCATGAGGTGAAACGGTGCGCGGGCGGTCGTCACGGTGGAGAAATGCGGACCAGATCTCAGCGGAAGTCAGGCAGAACGCGAGAGTGTCGTCGAAGTTTCGTCGGTCGTGGGATGCAGGATGCGCAAGGTGGCGGGTGCGCCGATGAGAACCCGGGCTCGTTGCAGCGCGCGTTTGGTGGCGAGCGTGGGATTGTTCTCCGCGGGGAAGACGCTGTCGGGTCCGAGCTGATGCAAGAGTCCGCTGCGTTCGAGGACGCCGCGGACGTCGGGCTGGACTCCGGAAATCAGCAAGTGTCGGTGCTGTGAGCGCAGGTAGTCGTGGAGTTGTCCGATGGCCAAGACGGTGGTCGCGTCGAGATGACGGGCGTTTTTCAGACGCAGGATGAACACGTGGATGTTGGGATCCTCGGCGAGTTTACGGATGGTGTCCTGAAAGAGATCGCTGGCACCGAAGAACAAGTCGCCCTCGACGTGGATGATCGAGATTTGCGGATGGTTGCGCTCGGTGGCCTCGTCGATGTGCGCGAGTTGTCCGTCAGGCGTGAAGGCGGTTTCGGTGAGCGATGGCGTGCTGGCTTTTTTGAGGAAGAGGACCAGCGACAGGCCGATGCCGGTGAAGATGGCGGTGTCGAGTTGGAGGAAAAGCGCCGCGATGAGGGTTGTCCAAAAGACCACGGCGTCCGCGGGCGTGGCGCGCCGCATGACGTGGATTTGCGCGGGTTGGATGAGACGGGCGGCGATGACCACGAGGTAAGCGGCGATGGCGGCGATTGGAACGTATCCGATCAGAGGGGACAGAACGAGGACCAGTGCGAGAACCAGGGTGCTGCCGAGGATGACGGCGAGTTGGGTGTGTCCGCCGGATTGTTGCACGGCGGAACTGCGCAGAAACGAGGCCGATCCCGGCATGGCGCCGCAGCCGGCGCCGATCAAATTACCGAGGCCCATTCCGAGCAGTTCCTGGTTGGGATCGATGTGCTGGCCGGAGCGGGTGGCGAGCGATTTGGCGATCGTAATGGATTCGAGGATACCGAGAATGGCCGCGGCCACGGCGATGCTCGTGATTTGAGGGAGGAGGGCCAAACCCTCGGCGTTGAGAGGAAATCCGGTGAAGAACGGCATGCCGCCCGAGATGGCGCCGAGATCGCGCACGAGCCTGACGCCGTGCGCATCGAGTTGAAAAACGTAGGCCGCGCCGGCACCGAGCACGAGGATTGGGAGGCCGTCCGGCCAATGAGGACGCTTCCTTCGGAGCCACAGAATCGCGAGCAGCGAGCCGAGGCCGAGCAGCGCGGTTGCCGGATTGAAATGAAACGTGATCACGCTCGCGAGCAGATGTTTCACCGTGCCGGGCAGGCTGACGTCGTCTGCGCGCGCGATGCCGAAAAGGTTTCCGAGCTGTCCGGATGCGATGAGGATGCCGGCGGCGGTGGTATAGCCTACGATCACCGCGCGCGAAACGAACTGCGTGAGTTTTCCGAGATCGGCGAGACTCGCGACGATCTGGGTGACGCCCATGATGAAACCGATCAGCAGCACTTTTTGAAGCGGCTCGAGCGGCACGGTGGTAGAGAGCGCGAGTGCGCCGGCGAGGATGAGGCTGATGGTGTTGGTCGGTCCGAATACGAGGTGGCGGGAGGAACAATAGAGGGAGCAGATCACGGTGCCGACGACCGTGGAGGCGATCACGGCGGGCACGGGGATGCCGATGAGCAGGGAAAACGCGATCGCTTGCGGGATGCTGATCGCGGCGACGGTGAGCGCGGCGAGGATGTCGCCGTGCAGCCACGCTCGCTGGTAATGCCGAAGGCTTCGGAGCAGAGGCGGGATGACGTTGCCCCAGATGCGTTCGCGGGCGCCATGGAAGCGTCGCTCGGCCAGCTCGGTGAGGTCGTTGAGTTCCTGCGGCGAATGTTGGCGAACCTCCGAATGGAGTTTCTTCAAGCCAGATTCGAGTTTGGAAATCATCTGAAAAATCCGGAGAACGCGCCGCGCGGCCCGAGCCTCGGAAGCTTCGAACGGGCCTGCGTTCGGTCAGCGGTTTCGGGGACGGCGGTTTTGTCGCTTCAGCGCGCGGCGAGACCCCAGGGTGAAAAGGCGAAAACGATGACGAGCCACGTCAGCGCAACGGCGCCGAGGAAGAAACGGTAGCGCCGCTGTTCGGCGGGCGTCATCGTCGGCTGCTCGCAGCGTGCGACGACGTTCGAGGCGGCGGGGTTTGCGGAACCGCGACTGACGAGGAGCATCACCGCGGTGCACACGAGGGTGATGACGAAGCCGATGTTGAGCGCGTTGCGGAAGTAGGCGGGGAGCTGGGCGACGACTGCGGGGGAATCGAGCGCGATGAAGGCCGCCATGCCCAGCACCGTGCCGACGGCGAGAGTCGCGATGGCGCCGCGGTTGTCGGCCCGTTGGGAAAAAATTCCGAACACGACGCAGACAAAAACCGGCGGCGCGAGGAGCGACCAGAGTTTGACCAGGTAAGCGAAAAGACCGGCGTAACGTGAAATCAAAGGCGCGGCGGCGGCGCACGAAATCAAGATGATGACCATCAGCACGCGGCCGAGGCGGACCTGTCCGCGCTCGCTCAGACGAGGGACGATTTTGAGCGCGAAGTCGTAGGTCAGCATCGAGGACGAAGCAGCGAGGCCGGCGGCCATGGTGCCGAGGATCGCGGCGAGCAAGCCGGCCAGCACGAGACCGACGAGACCGGTTGGCACGAAGCGGGTGACCATTTCCGCGTAAGCTTGATCGGGATGCGCGAGATTCGGCAGCAGCTGGGCGGCGATCACGCCCGGCGCGGCGATGATGAAGAGCGCGACGATCTTCAGAAGTGCGGCGAAAACGGCGCCCATCTTGGAATGGTAAACGTTGCGCGCGGCCAGCGTGCGCTGCACGTAGTCGTGATCGGTGCAGTGCCCGTGCACGCCAAGGATCACGGCGCCGGTTAAAAGGGGAAGCCAGCCGAAGGCATGCGTCCACGGTTGCACGACCGACCACATGCTCTCGCCGGACGCGCTGCGCATGGGGAGCAACGCCTCGAAGCCGCCCGCGTGGTGGAGGGCGGCGAACAGCGTCACGGTTCCGCCGAGCAGGAGCACCGTGACTTGAAAAACGTCGATCCACATCACCGAGCGCAGGCCGCCGAAAACCGCGCAGATGGCGGCGCCGATGGCGATGACGCCAATGGCGAGGAGAAATTCTCCGGTGCCCGTCCATCCGAGCAGCGTCGTGAGCACGGTGGCGCCGGCGTAGAGAGCCGCGGTGAGATTGGCGGCGAGGATCATCACGACATTGATCCCGGCAACAAACAGACGCGTGGCGCTGCCGTAACGACGCTCGAAAAATTCGGGCGCGGTCGTGAGTTTCAGGCCGAGGTAAACATCGATGAAGAAGACCGCGAGCAACACGAAGCAGCCGGCGCCGACGAGTTGAAACGCGCCGGCGACCAAACCGAGCGAGTAGGCGAGGCCGGCCTGGCCGACGAACTGCTGGCTCGAGATGTTGGCGGAAAACAAGGACGCGCCGACGACGGGCCAGCTGGCGCTGCGGCCGGCGAGAAAAAAGCCTTCGCCGGTTTCGACTTTGCGGCGGGAGAGCCACGCGCCCAGCGCGACGGTGAAAACGAAGTATCCGAGCACGATGCTCAGATCGAGCGAGCTGATCCGAGCTTCGATCATTGCGGCAGAATCATGGGGTGGCGGCGGTCGCGGAGAGATCGCCGAGGCGTGGCATCCAGCGATCGTCGACACGCGCCTGCCATTTGTCCAAACGCGAGAGAAGCCGGTCGATGATCGAGCGGTGCTCCACGCGCGCGGCGAGGTCGTTCAATTCGTCGGGATCCTCCTGGAGATCGAACAGCTGGAGGCGTTCCGCGCCGTTGACGCGGTAGCGGATGAGTTTCCAGCGGCCATCGTTCACCATGCGCTGGCAATCCTTATACAAGGCGAAGATCTCGTTCCGCGGGTCGGCGGCGGGGTCGAGAGGGAGCGGCATGCTTTCGGACGACGGACTGCGGCGCAGGCCGGCGAGGTGGAGGAGTGTCGCAAACAAGTCCATCGAGTAAACCATCGACCCATCGCGGCGCCCCGGGGCCACGCCGGGGCCGGCGAGCAACAACGGCACGCGCACGCTGTGTTCGTAGAGGTTTTGTTTTCCGAGCAGCCCGTGGCTGCCGAGCGCCAGGCCGTGATCGGAGACGTAAACGACGAGTGTGTTTTCCTCCAGGCCGTTGTGTCGCAGCGCGTCGAATACGCGGCCGAGTTGGGCGTCGTGATGACTGATCATGCCGTAATAGGCGGCAAGGTGGGAACGCAGGACGTCGGGGTTGAGCGGCTTGCGGGCGAGCTCTTCGTCGCGGATCGAAATCTCTCCATTATCGAAAGAATGATCGGGCAGGAAGTTCGGCGGGAGCGGTGTATCCGCGGGCGAATACATCTGGGCGAACTCCGCCGGCGGTGTGCGCGGATCGTGCGGCGAGGTGAGAGACAGATAAAGGAAGAAAGGTTCGGCGGTCTGGCGGCGGTGGAGAAAGTCGACGGCGGCATCGCAGAACAGCTCGGTGGAGAAGCCGTTTTCGAAATACGGCGCGCCGGAGTAGTCGCCGTTCGCGGCGTGATCGCGCAACGGAACGCGGGTGTGTTCGGACATGCCGCCGAGAAAGATGCGACGACCGCCGGAGAACGAGCGCTGGAGCGCGGCGGTGTCGTTGTGCCATTTGCCGGTGATGAAGGTTTCGTAACCGGCGCGCCGGAAGAGCTCGGGCAAGGTGGGCAGATGCTCGGGGAGCGAGACGGTGCAGGACGGACTGCTCGAGGCGACGCGAGCGGCGTCGGCGGCGACCACGTTGCGTCCCGTCAGGAGCGACGCGCGCGCCGGCGAGCAGACGGCCGCGATGAGTCCGCCCATTTGGTAGGCGCGGGTGAAGTGGGTGCCGCGCGCGGCGAGCGCGTCGAGATGCGGCGTGCGCACGGCAGGGTGTCCGGAGGCTCCGAGGGCGTCGTGACGATGATCGTCGGCGATGACAAAAACGACATTCGGAGAACGGCGGCCGCGAGCCGGCAACGGAGAGGAAGAGGAGTCTGCCACGAGAGTAAATTACGTTGACTCGCCGGTTGGCGGCCGGAAAGTCGCGCCCCACTAAATCAATTAAGTGAGCTGGCAAAAGCGCACCAATTTGAAGGATATCGCGGAGCGAGTGGGCGTCAGCATTGCGGCTGTGTCGCTCGCCTTGCGCAATCATCCGTCGATCTCGGCGGCGACGACCGAGCGGGTGAAGAAAGTGGCGAAGGAGCTCAATTACACGCCGGATCCGGGGTTGTCGGCGCTGGCGGCGCACCGCAGCCGGTTGCGGGTGCATCGTGATTTCGCGGTGATCGCGCTGGTGACGAACTGGAGCACGAAGGATGCGTGGACGAAACGCGCGAGCGCGAAGCAGGTGGTGGAAGGCGCGACCTTGCGGGCGCGTTCGCTCGGTTATTCGTTGCAGGTTTTTTGGGCGCGCGAGCAGGGCTATTCGCCGAAGAGATTCAGTGCGGTGCTGCGCAATCGCGGGATTCGCGGGATCATTTTGGCGCCGTTCGAGGATCCCAACGACCGGCTCGATCTCGATTGGGATGACTTTGCGGCGGTGGCGATCGAGCGGCCGGTGAGGTATCCGCTGTTTCACCATGTGGTGCCGAATCACTTCGCAGGCATTCTCCTCGCTTGGGAGCAACTGCGGGAGCGCGGCTACAATCGCATCGGCATCATCGTGCGGACGGATTTGTCGGAGCGGGCGCTGCACCAGTGGGAGGCGGGGTATGCGTATTTGCAGTCGCGCACGCTGGAGGCGGATCGAGTATCGGCATTGGTATTACAGCCGGACGATCCGGTGGGGCAGATCCGGAGCTGGTTGCGGCGCGAGCGCCCCGAGGTGGTGATCAGCCGATCGGAAGGGTTTTTCGAGGCGGTGAAGGCGGAGGGGCTGCGCATTCCCCATGATATCGGCTATGCGAGCCTGAACGTCGTGGACGATGTGCCCAACGCCAGCGGGATCCAACAGCATCGGGCCGAGATGGGGGAGTTCGCGGTGGAGATCCTGAACAGTCTGCTCCAGAGCAATCAGCGCGGGTTCAATGCGGTCGCGCATGGCACGCACGTCGACGGCACGTGGCAGGAAGGGGGCACCGTTCGGCCGCTCAAAACCGAGACGCGAAGCCCGAAGCGGACGCGCGGCCGATGACGCGGGAAAGCGTTAACTGATTTAGTAAGCTCGTCATTGCGGTGCGTTGTGCGTCCCGTAGCTCTGGCGGAAATCCCAAGCGGCTTGGGTTTTTCGTTTTCGGGGGGCATCAAGCTGCGAGCCGCGCCCCGGTTCGGAACCGTCGCATCGAATTTTTCTCCGCATCCCCTCATGTCGAACGCTTTCACCCTGTGGTCGTTTTTCTCTCACCGCCGACGCCTCGTCGGATTGATGCTGCTCGCGGGTGGCGTTACGGCGGCCGCGGCGCGCACGGAGATTCACGTGGCGCCGCAAGGCAGCGACGAGGCAGCGGGGACGATCGCGGCGCCGGTGGCGTCATTGATGCGCGCGGTGGAGATTTCGCGGGAAACGCGAGCGGCGGCGCCGGCGGACGAAATCGCCGTCGTGCTCCACGGTGGCGTGCATCGTTTGACGGAGACGCTGGTGCTGGGATTGGCGGATACGCCGGCGGCGGGGGGATCGTTGAGTTTTGTGGGGCGACCCGGTGAGCGCGCGATGGTGAGTGGAGGCGTGCCGCTCCGTGACTGGCAGCGGGTGCCGGCGGGCGAGGAGCCGGAAGGGACGCCGGCTGCCGCGCGCGGACGGTTGTGGGTGGCGATGTTTCCGGAGGTATTTGGATCGCGAAAATTTCATGCGCTCTACGACGGACTGCGGGCGTTGCCGCGCGCCCGATCGTCGGTGTATGTGGCGCGAACCCCGCATCGCGGCTTGCTGACGCGGTTGGAGCGGCGCGACCTGATCGAGTTTCCCGCGGGGGCGTTGAAGGCGTGGAGCAATTTGGAAGACGTCGAAGTGTTGAGCCGGCCGAATCACCACTGGCTCGTGAACTACCTCGCGCTGGAGTCCGTCGACGAAACGACGCTCGCGGCGCGCACGACGGTGCCGGCGACCTATACGCCGACGGGAGAGTTTTGGGTGGAGAACGTGATGGAAGCGCTCGACGAACCCGGCGAATGGGTCGCAAACAGCGCGGCCCGACGCGTCTATCTTTGGCCGCACGGAGACGCGCCGGGGGACGACATTGTGGCGCCGGCGGTGACCACGCTCGTTCGCGTGGAAGGGCGCGAGGATTATTGGGGCGAGGCGGATGAGCCTGCCGGCGGCGTGCGCTTCGAGAATCTCACATTCGCGCACACGGATCGGGATGTGTGGACGCCGGCGGACGCGGGCTTGCAGCACGATTGGGCGATGTTCGACAAGGACGACGCGTGCCTGCGTTTCCGGGTGGCGGAGGATTGCGAGGTGCGCGATTGCACCTTTGAGGCGGCGGCGGGGCATGGCGTGCGCGCGGATCTCTATGCGCAGACTATTCGCATTCGTGGAAACACCTTTCGGCACCTCGGAGCGGGCGGAGTGCTGCTGTGCGGTTACGGTCCCGGGACCAAGGACGTGAACGGCGGGCATGAAATCGTGGACAACGAGTTTCACGATCTTGGCACGTTGTGGTGGCATTCGCCGGCGGTGTTCCTTTGGCAGAGCGGCGGCAATCTCGTCGCGAACAACTACATTCACCATCTGCCTTACAACGGGATCGTGTTGAGCGGCGTGAGGCCGCGGCATTTCGGCATCTCGACGCCGAAGATTCAGAATCCGCAATTTCCTGCGAACATGCGCGAGGACCTTCGGCTGATCCGGTGGCGCGAAGTGGGAAATCCGCGGACGACGGAAGAGATTCTACCCTTTGCGCACACGCGGGAAAACGTGATTCGCGACAATGAAATCCACGATGCGATGCTCGTGTTGCGCGATGGCAATGCGATCTACCTTTCGAGTGCGGGGAAAGGAAACGTCATTCAGCGCAACGTCATCTACAACATGGGTCGGGCGGCCGCGATTCGGACCGACGATGACCAATCCTACTGCACGATCACGGAGAACGTGACGTTCGGAATTGGCATCGTGGTGAAGGATTTCAACGCCACCTGGAACAATATCATGGTGAACGGAGGGCTCCGCATCACGTCGGACCGGCCGGACTCGCGCGTCGAGCGCAATGTGTATGTTTCGTATCTCGGGCGCGCGGCGTTTTATGAAGTCGACGTGGTGAACAGCTACTTCGGCAACGCGAAGAACGATACGATGCTCAACAACTACAATCCGAACCACAAACCGATCGTGCCGCCGAAGACCGACCACAACGTGTTCTTCACGTCGGATCGCGCCGCGGCGGAGGCTTTCGTGGCGGAGATGCAGGCGAAGTGGGGCAACGATTTCGAGAGCATCATCGCCGATCCAAAGTTCGTGGCGCCGGCAGCGGGGGACTTTCGTTTCGCGCCGGATTCGCCGGCGCGGGAGCTGGGCATCCAGTCGGTGGATACGCGGGAAGTGGGACTGAAGCGCGAGCCGATGGTCGAGCGCTTGCGGCGCACGCAGCAAACGCTCGATCTGCAGAAGGCCGTGGAGAGCGCAGATCGTGGTTGAGCGGGTTGAACCGCGAAGGTCGCGAAGCGACGCGAAGGGAGGAAGGGGATGTCGAACCGGCCGGCGGCTCGACTTCACCTCGTCCAGAACGACACATCAGCGGGGCAGCCAGCCGAGTGACTGGAGAAACTGGTCGGCGGCCTGCACGGTGAGTGCGTAGTGCTCGGGTGATTTCCAGGGATTGAAGAAGCCGTGTTCCTGACCCTCGTAAACGTGCAAGTCGCAGCGGGCACCGGCGGCGTGCATCGCGTCGCGGAAGCGTTCCAGGGTGGCGACGGGGATGAGTTTGTCGCGCGCGCCGAGAAAAAGAATCGTGGACGGGGCTCCGGCCGAGACGTTGTGTGCGGGCGAGAACTCGGCGACGCGATCGCCGATGCGGTGGGTGCCGAATTCTCCGGGGCCATTGTCGAGCACCGGATTGAAAAGGATCAGTGCGTCAGGTCGCGGAGACACCGAAAGATCGTCGGCAGGGTCGTCGATCGCGGGCACGAGTGCGGCGTGGGCGGCGAGGTGGCCGCCGGCTGAAGCGCCGGCGGCGACGATGCGTTCGGAGTCGACGCCGAACTGTTCGGCGTGTTGGCGCACCCAGCGCAAGGCGGAGCGTGCGTCCTGAATGCAGACGATGGGCGGGGTGGTTTTATCCTGCGGAACGAAGCGGTATTGCACGAGGAAGCAGACGGCGCCTCGGGCGGCGAAATGGCGTGCTTGGTCCTGGAGTTGTGTGACCTTGCCGCCGACCCAGCCGCCGCCGTGAAAGAAAACGATCGCGAGACGTTCGTCGCTCGCGGACCACTGCGGCGGTTTGATCACGTGCAGGTGCAGAGGCTGGCCGTCGGCGTGCTTGTAGATGTGGGTTTCGCCGAGGGAGACATCAGGCTCGGCGGCGAAGGAGGTGAAAGCGAACGACGCGAAGCCGAAGGCGAAAAGGAAGCATGCGGCGTGCATGAACGGGCGTGTCATGGGGACGAAGGGGATAAAGATGAAGGCCGGGAGAGAAGAATCTCCCGGCCGGTTTTAGACGATGAAGAAGTGCGGCGCGCGTCAGGGATGCGGGATGTGGTTGAGATCCTGCAATTCCTCCAGAGTCAGCGCCCGCCGGACGATCGCGACATCGTCAATCAAGCCGTTGAAGTAGGCGTCGGAGAAGCTGGCGTTGCGATCGCGGCCGATGCGGACGGGCTGAGTGTTGGCGTTATGGTGCGTCCACAGTGTGGTCGAGTGGGCGGCGAGGGTGCCGTCGATGTAGAGCTTGTGGCTGGACGCGCTTTCGTTGACGAAGGCGACGTGGTGCCACTGGCCGTCGTTGATCGGTGTTGTGGTGGCGATACTTTCGGTGACGCCGGCGGATTGATTCCAACGCGAGAGCTGGACGATCCCCGAGGCCAGGAGCTGGAGCCGGTAGTCCATGTTGAGGGTGCCGGTGTCACGCGCCTTGGCGACGATGCCTCCGGCGGTCGTCGCGGAGGTTTTCACCCAGGCGGAGATCGTGAACGGTTGGTCTGGGTCGCCGAAATCCAACGCGGAGTGGTGAGCAATGCCGACGAAGTCGTTCGCTCCGTCGAAACTGAGCGCCGCGCTCGAGGTGCCGAAACGGTCCGAGGTGAAGCTGGCTCCGTTGTTTGTGCCGGTGTGACCGTGCTGGGCGACATCGGCGACGTTGCCGGAGAAGATCCATTGGGCGGCGGTGTCGGTGAAGACGAAGTCCGGCAGGAGTCCGATGCGTGAGGTGTCGATCGGATTGAAGCCCACGGGAGGCGTGCCGATGAGGCGGTAGTCGTGCGCGGAGGCGTTCACAAACGCGGGATTCGCGGTCGTGGAGTTCTGGTCGTATTTGTTGCTTTGAATCGACTTCCAGTTCGCGAGCGTGTCGTCGCCCGGGATGTTGTGGAAGATATTCGAGCCGGAAGCGGTTTTGTAGAACGTGTTGTAGTTCGACTGGCTGATCCGGTTGTTCGACCAGCTTTGGAAGCGGTAGAAGGTCGCCGTCGGGCCTTCGGAATAGAAGATATTGTTGAGGAGCTTGTTGTTGTTGGCGGGAGCGTTCGCGAGAATCTCGAAGGTGCGCATGCCGGAGTTGCTGCGGGTGAAATCGAAGATGTTGTTCTGAACGTGATTCCCCACGCCCTTGAGGTTGAGCGGGGCGGTGAGTGTATTCGAAGGAGCATTACCGATGAGGTAGGCGATGTTGTTCGTGACGACGGTGCGATCCGAGCCGTCCTCAATGTAGAACGCGTGCTGCTGGCCGAAGGAGTCGCCGCTGTGGTGGACGCGGTTGTGATCGACGATGTTGTCGTCGGCGTAACCCCAATAGATGGCTCCGGTGTCCTGCGAGTCGGTGTTCATGTTGGTCACCTCGTTGTAGGCGATGGTGATGTTGCTCGACGTGCGCATGCGGATGCCGTGTCGCCGGGAGGTGCCCAGGTTGTTGTGGGAGATCGTCGAGTTGGTGGAGCCGTCGATCCGGATGTTTGCGCCCGGGTCGGCGAACACGAGGGCGGTGTTTCGGATGCGGTTGTTGGTGATTACGCTGGCGGAGACGCCGTCGACGAAAATGCCGGCGAGTGCCATGTCGGAGATCGTGTTGCCCGCGACGTGAATCGCACTGCCGGGGCCGGAGATGCGCACGCCGGTCGAGCCGCCGGCGAACTCGCAGTTTTCGACCGTGATGCGGCTCGCGTTCTTGAAGAAGATCATGCCCTGGCCGACGCCGGTGGGGTTGGCGGAATCGAAGTTGGTCGCGAAGAACGTCAGGTTGCTGAACGTGATGTTTTCGAGCGGGCCGTCGCTCGGCGCCAGCTTTTGATAAAGCGCGGAGACCTCGGTGCTGCTGAGTGCAGATTGGTAGATGCGGGCGTCGTCGATCGCGCCGGCGAAGTGCGCGGTGATGTTGTTGTGGGCGTCGTGGAATCGGCCGATCTCGACGGGCTGGTCGTTGCCGGCGCCGTAGCTCCACGTCGTGGAGCTCGATTCGACGAGGGCGCCGTCGACGTAAAGTTTGTGGGCGGCATTGCCCTCGTTGACGAAGGCCACGTGGTGCCAATTGTCGTCGTTGAGCGAGGTGCCGTCGGCGTCGGTGACGGCCATGGAAGTGCTATTGGCGACGTTCCAGCGGATGAGTTGCAGCTTGCCGTTGGCGTCGAGTTGGAAGCGGTAATCCATGTTGATCGCGCCGCCTGACGGACGCGCTTTGCAGACGATCGGCTGCAAGCCGGAACCGGAGGTTTTGATCCAAGCTGTGATCGAGAATGGCGCGGTGGAGGCGCCGAAGCCCAGCGTGGAATCGTCGGCGACGGTGATGTATTGAGTGGAGCCATCGAGCGTGATCGCCTGGCCGAGGCCGGAGGGGCCGGAGGCATAGAGCGGATCGTTCACGGCCGTGCCGTCGTGATTGTTGCCGGTGGCGTCCGAGGTGTCTTCGTCGAATTGCCAATGCGCCCGCAACTGTTGAACGCCGAATGTCGGCGTGCCGGAGAAGATCGTGGTCACGACGGGCGCGACGATCTCCTGCGTCGAGATCGGAGTGTTGCGCGGGATGTAGTAGAGCATTCCGGCGCTTTCGTCGTGGTAGAATTCGCCTGCTTGATTGAGGAGCTCCTTCGCGCCTTGGACGAAATAGCGCGAGCCGGCGGCGAGATCGCCGAGGTAGGTGAGTTGGAGACTGGAGGCGAGGGTGATCCAACGCGTGCCGTAGTTGATCGAGGAGACATTGTGGATCTCGGTCGACCAGTCGTGATTGCCGGGCCAGACGTAGATCTGAAGTTCGGACGGCTTGGTCACGGTCGGCATCGTGTTGCCGCTGTTCCACTGGAAGCGCTTCTTCGGTTGGGAGGAATCTTTCGCGGCGATGCTCCAATAGCCGCCCTGCGGGCCGCCGTTGGTGGGATAGTCGTTGTTCGGATGACGCGCGAGACGGCCTCGAACGCCGTTTTCAAAAATCGACTGCAAGCGGTGAGGACCGGCGGGGAGCGGCGTTTTGTAGATACTGCCGGAGTCGAGGGTCCAACTCTGGCCGGGGAGGGGCAGCTTGACGCCCCCGACGATGCGCGCGCTGCCGCGGCGGCCGTGAGTGGTCCAGATGACCTCGTGTCCGTTGGTGCCGGCGTCGTTCTCGGTGAGGGTGATCGTCGAAGTGACAACATGATCGCCGGGCATGAGCAGGACGACGATGTCGCCGGTCATGTTGCCGTTGATCGCGTCCACGGCGGCGCGCGCGCGGTTCAAGTTGGCGAAGGCGGTGCCGGTGGAAGTGCCGTTGTTGGCGTCGTTGCCATTGGCAGGATCGACGTAGAACGAGGCTTGGATGGCGGCTTGTGAGGTCGCAGCGACGAGCAGGAGCACGGAGCAGATGCAGGCGCGAAGAACGGTCGAGGTGAGCTTCTTCATGGTGGGGTGGGGGTGTCGCGCACAACGTGGGGCCGCGCGCGCGGGTGTGGGTAGATGGGAGAGGCAAGTGGCGGCGTCGCGCGTCGGCCGCAATGAATCGGCGGCTAGAACAGTTAAGAAGCGGGGGTGGAAATCAAAGGTCTTCCAGAGGACTTAAATGATAAAGTGGTGGGCTCGTTGTGAGAGCGACGGGCTCGTGTCTTGGTGCGTTTTGCTTTCGCGCCGATGAAGCCGGTTCTATCGCTCGTTGTTTTTCTCGCGTCGTTTCCGATGACGATCGCCGCTGCGGAACCCGGGGTGCGACCCAATGTGATTCTCGTGGTGACGGACGATCAGGGTTACGGCGATGTGAGCGCGCATGGGAACAGGATGATTCGCACGCCCCATCTCGACCGGCTGCAC
The DNA here is from genome assembly GCA_023426435.1 of Verrucomicrobiota bacterium. Lineage (GTDB taxonomy): Bacteria > Verrucomicrobiota > Verrucomicrobiia > Opitutales > Opitutaceae > Opitutus. Next base: position 32,266 of record JAFAAS010000119.1, read on the forward strand.
CGTGAAAGCGTGCGGTTGACGAACTTCCACGTGGATCCGACCTGTTCGCCGACCCGGGCGGCGTTGCTAACCGGACGCTACTCCACTCGCACGGGTGTGTGGCACACGGTTATGGGGCGATCGTTGCTGCACCGGGACGAGGTGACGATGGCGGATCTTTTTCGGGAGGCCGGTTATCGCACGGGGATGATCGGGAAATGGCACTTGGGGGACAATTATCCGTATCGCCCGCAGGATTGTGGTTTCGATGAAACTTTTCATCATGGCGGCGGCGGGATCGGCCAGACGCCGGATCATTGGGGCAACACGTATCACGATGCGGTTTTGCTGCGCAACGGTCAGCCCGTGCAGACACGAGGCTACTGCACGGACGTGTTTTTTGCGGAGGCGGAAAGCTTCATCGCGCGAACGCGTTCGCGTCCATTCTTCCTCTATCTCGCCACGAACGTGCCGCACTCGCCCTTCATCGTGGATGAAAAATATCGCGCGCCCTACGCGGCTCAGGGCGTGCCGGCGCCGATGGACAGTTTTTACGGGATGATCGAAAACATGGACGAAAATCTCGGACGTCTGCTGGCGCGACTCGAAGAACTCGGCCTCGCGGAAAACACGATCGTGATCTGGGCGACCGACAACGGCACCGCGGCAGGCGTGGTGGCAGAAGAGAATGAGGAACAAGCGAGAGAACGCGGGAGCTGGCGTGGATTCGGTGCCGGGATGCGCGGAAAGAAAGGATCGGTTTACGAAGGCGGACACCGTGTGCCTTGTTTTATTCGCTGGCCGGCGAGCGGGATTGAAGGCGGCCGCGACGTGGGTGCGCTGACCGCGCATTTCGATTTGCTGCCGACGTTGAGCGAATGGTGCGAGTTGCCGCGGCGCGAGCTGGCATGGGACGGCCGGAGTCTTGATCGGTTGATTCGCGGCGAGCGCGACGACGTTGAGCGAACGCTGTTCGTGCATCGTCAGCGTCGCGAGATTCCGCCCAAGTGGGTGGACAGCGTGGTGATGACGGAGCGTGGGCGGCTGGTGAACGGGCGGGAGCTTTACGACATGGTGCGCGATCCGGGGCAGACGAGCGATGTGGCGGCGAGCCACGCTTCCTTGGTGGAACATTTGCGCAGCGAATATGAAACGTGGTGGGCGTCCCTCGCTCCGGCTTTGCAGCGCGAAACCCCGTTGGTGATCGGCGCGGCTGAAGCGAACCCGACCACGCTCAACGCGATGGACTGGCACAATGAGGATATCCGGCAGATTCCGTGGCACCAGCGGCAAGTTGCCGAGTTGCCGGCGGCAAATGGCTATTGGGTGGTCGAGGTGGCGCGCGCGGGCGAGTATGAGTTTGTGCTGAGGCATCAGCCGAGCGAAGCGGCGCGGCGGTTGGATGCGACCGAGGCGAAGGTGACGGTGGGCGATCGGACGGCGGAGGTGAAAGTCGTCCCATCGTCCACCGAAGTCGCGTTGCGGCTGGAGTTGCCGACGGGAGTTGCGCGGTTGCAAACTTGGCTAACGAATCTGTCCAATCCCAACGAGAGCCGCGGCGCATTCTTTGTGGAAGTTCGCCGGCTCGATTGAGCTTATGAGGACATCCCGTTTAACGCAGATGCTGTCGGTCGTCGCGACCGCGCTGCTGGCGCCTGCGGCCATCAGTGCGACCTCGCGGTCGGGCGAAGCGAGCCGGCCGCATATCGTCGTTATCATGTCGGACGATCAAGGTTGGGGCGACGTGGGGTATCGCGGGAGCGAGATCAAAACGCCGCACATCGATCGACTCGCGGCTGAAGGCGTGCGACTCGAGCAGTTTTATACGCAGCCCCTGTGTTCGCCCACGCGCGCCGCGCTGCTGACGGGGCGTTATCCGATTCGCTACGGCTTGCAGGTGGGCGTGGTGCGGCCGCATGCGCGTTATGGAATTCCGGCTGAAGAGCGCACCTTGCCGGAAGCGCTGCGCGAGGCGGGATATCGCACGGCGATGGTGGGCAAATGGCATCTGGGGCACTCGCGGCGCGAAGACCTGCCGACGCACCAGGGATTTGAGCATCACTACGGACTCTACACGGGAAACTTCGACTACTTCACGCATCGCCGTGACGGCGGGTTGGACTGGCATCGCAATGAGCGGCCGGTCGAGGAAGAAGGTTATGCGACGGATCTCCTGGCGGATGAGGCGGCGCGGTTGATCACGGAGCACGATCGGGCGTATCCGCTTTTTCTCTACGTTGCATTCAATGCCCCGCACACGCCCTTGCAGGTGCCGGAAAGCTACAGTGCGCTCTACACTCACTGGCCGGAGCGCCGGCGGCTTTATGCGGGGATGGTGACAGCGATGGACGACGGGATCGGGCGGATCGTCGCGGCGCTGGAGCGAAACGGCATGCGGGAGAATACGCTCATCGTTTTTTGTTCCGACAACGGCGGACCGCGACCGGGTGAGATGGCGGACAATGGTCCGTTGCGGGCCGAGAAAGGCACGTATTACGAAGGCGGCGTGCGGGTGCCGGCGATTGCGGTGTGGGATGGCAAACTGGCAGCCGGCACGAGCAATGAATCGCTGGTGCATATCGTGGATTGGTTTCCGACTTTGCTCGGCCTCGCGGGTGCAACACGGGAGCAACAGACGCGGATCGATGGAGTGGATCTCTGGCCGACGTTAACCGAAGGTGCGGCGGTGGCTCGCGATGACGTTTTGATCAACATCGGCGTCGTCGGAGCGGCGATTCGCGTCGGGCCGTGGAAACTCGTCGTCAACGGCCACGTGCGCGACGGGATGGAAGGCGGACTGATCAACGCCGAACGTGAAGAGCTGAAGCGGCAGGCGCTCGCGTCGCCGGTTATTGAACTGTTTAACGTGATCGACGATCCATCCGAGAAAATGAACCTCGCGGCCGCGCGGCCGGAGATCGTGGAGAAGCTGCAGCGACGTCTTGATGACTACGCGCGTGAAGCGGTGCCCTCGAAGCAGGCGTCGCCGCCGGCAGGTTTCAAAGCACCGGCGGTGTGGGGGCCGGAAGCCTGACGGGACGCGGGGCGCGATTAGGGGGGGGGTAAGTAGAACTGTAGCCGTTCAATCTTCAGCAAACCGCGCGGTGTTTTGAACAGAAGGAAACGGAGGGAACGAAGAGGGGGAACCGCGTGGATGTCTAGCCAGCCTTCGGCTATATTTCGCGAACGTGGCCCTGGATTCTTCGCTTCGCTCAGAATGACAAATACGGATCGAGCGGTTTGCTTAAAGCGGGACGGCTGCACTTCTACTTAAAATGCTCTAGACTTCACTTCGTTCAGCACGACAGCCGATATCTGGCTTTCAGATTATATAAGTGATTCGCGGGACTCGACAGTAGTGGGGTCTTTGTTGTCTTTGTTACCTTCTGTAAAAAAAGGACCGGGAGGCATTCGGCCGCGAATGGGCACGAAAGGACGCGACGAGGGAGAGGGAAAGTGATGACGGGACCGCGCTGCGCGATTTTTATTCGACGCTGCTCGATGTGGCGGTTGGTGGCAGGTGTTTCATCCAGCTCAACTCGGCCCAGTCATTGCCGCCGGTGTTGGGCTGGCTGACTCCGGGTGTGCTGCGGCCTCGCAGGATTTGCTCGCGTAGCTCGAGAGCGAGCTCGTTCGCCAACGCTCGTTCGGTGGAGTAGAGGTTGTTCGTCTCGGCGCGATCATCATCGAGGTTGAAGAGTTGGAACGGCGGCGCGTCGGCCGGAGCCTGGCCTGGTTTCGGATCGCTCCAGCCGCCGGAATCCGGGGTTGCGCAGAATTTCCATGGTCCGCGTCGAAGAGCGAACGCGCCGTGGATCGAGTGATGGATCAGCGAGGAGCGGCCGAGGTGGGACTGGGTGGGATCGCGAAGGAGCGCGAGATGGCTGACGCTGTCTTCGCCGGCGTCGGGCGGGAGTTCCGTCGAAAGCAATTCGGCGCAAGTGGCGAGCAAGTCCTGTTGGGCGACGAGGGCGTGGCTGGTGGTTCCGGCTGGAATTCCGCGCGGCCAGCGGGCGATGAACGGCACGCGGTGTCCGCCTTCGAAGATGTCGGCTTTCGCGCCGCGAAGACCGAAGTTCGGATTGTGGCCGAGGGTTTTCAGCTGGGCGAAGTTGGCCATGGGACTGCAGCCGTTGTCGGCGGTGAAAATAATCAGCGTGTTGTCGCTCAGGCCGCGCGATTCGAGTGCGCGCATGATTTCGCCGACATCGTGATCGAGCTGCACGCAGAAGTCGCCGTAAGGCGAGCCGGTGCGTCCGGCGAAATCTTTCGAAGGGAGGATCGGCGTGTGCGGCGAAGCGTAAGCGAGATAGAGGAAGAACGGTTGATCGCTGTCCTGCTCGCGAAGGAATGCGACGGCTTCGGTGGTGAGGCGCGTTTGCACGTCGTCGTGAGCGAAGTTTTCGGCGATCGGGCCGGCTCGCCACATGGCGGGCGGTTTGCTCGCCTCGATGAGACGCGCGGGCGGGGCGTCGACGCGGTCGTCGCGCAGCCAGACGTAAGGATCCATGTCGAGCGACGCGCTGATGCCGAAGAAAGAATCGAAGCCGATCGAGAGCGGGCCGTTGCGGAAGGGCGCGTGGTAATCCATGTGGCGCGCGAGCTGCGGATCGTTTTCCGGCGCGCGCGGGCCGGGCCCGACGGGAGCTTCGTAATCGGCGGCGGGCGTGTCGGCGGGTTGGCGCGCCCAATCGATTCCGAGGTGCCACTTGCCGATCATCGCGGTGCGGTAGCCGTGCTGGCGGAGCAGCGCAGGGACGGTGAGGCGGCCTGGTTCGATCAAGGGCGGCGAGTAGCCGAAAAGCACGCGCGACTTCAAGCGACTGCGCCACGCGTAGCGACCGGTCAGCAAACTGTAGCGCGACGGAGTGCACACGGCGGAGCTGCTGTGCGCATCGGTGAACTTCACACCTTCGCGCGCGAGTTGATCGAGATGCGGCGTGCGCCAGGCGGATTGCGGGTTGTAGGCGGAGACGTCGCCCAGTCCCATGTCATCGGCGAGGATGTAGATGATGTTGGGACGTTGTTCCGGAGGTTGAGCCGCGGCGTTCAATGTCGGCGTCATCAAGACAAGCGAAGCGATGAGGCCGGGGAGCAGGCGTGAAGGCGTTGCGATCATCGAAAGCGAAGAGGAGTGGAATCGTTGTTGGGCGAGTGGAGGGAAGGGCAGGTTAGCGTTCGATGGTGTCGCCTTCGAATTCGATGACGTAAGTGTCGCCGTGGCGATCGGCTTTGAGCGTGCGCGGATGGAAGCCGCGGCGACCGTCGGCGGTTGTCACGAGCGGAAAAGGCGCGTGCTCGGGCTCGGCCAGGAGCCGGATGGAACGAATCTCGTTCTTGAAATCGGGCAGCGCGAAATTCGCGTAACCGCCGGCGCGTTCGAGTTCGAAGATCGTGATGTAGAGCTTGCCGGGCTTGGTGGTGCAGCGCCAGGCGCGGTGCGAAAGGAAGACCGGTTCGCCCTGGAAATTCCGCAACGTCCGCGCGGGCTCGCCGAATTCTTCGTCGAACGGAGACGGTTGCGCGCCGTAGATCGACTCGCCGTTGCGGCGCAGCCAGTCGCCGACCGCGCGGAGATTGATCTGGCTGGGTTCGGGGATGATGCCCTCGGCGGTCGGGCCGACGTTGAGGAGATAGTTGCCGCCCTTGGAAACGATGTCGACGAGCTTGAAGACGAGGTCGCTGGCGGACTTCCAATTGTGATCATCTTTGCGGTAGCCCCACGTGTGGTTGAGAGTTGCGGGCACTTCCCACGGTTTGCCGAGATTTTGATCGGGAATGCGGTTGTCGCCCGTGCTGACGTAATCGCCGGGTTTGCCGAGGCGACCATTGATAAGGCAATCCGGCTGAAGCTCGCGCACGAGTTGCATGAACCGATCGGCGCGATCGCCTTTGTCCATCATCAACGCCGTATCGAACCAGATCAGCGCGATGGGACCGTAACGGGTGAGAAGCTCGCGCACCTGCGGTTCCGCTTTTGTCTGCAAGTAGCGATCGAAGCTGCCGTCGCGATCCTTCTCGGCGTCGGAAGGAAAATCCCAGTCGTTGCCTGCGCCGCCGGGCTCGTGCCAGTCCTGCGCCTGCGAATAGTAGAGACCGAAGCGGAGACCGCGGCGCGCGCAGGCTTCGGCGAGTTCGAGGACGATGTCGCGGCGAAATGGCGTGGCGTCGATGATGTCGAAATCGCTCGCGTCGGTGTGAAACAGCGCGAAGCCGTCGTGATGTTTTGCGGTGAGCACGACGTATTTCATGCCGGCGTCCACGGCGAGTTGCGCCCACGCGTCGGCGTCGAATTGCACGGGGTTGAATTGCGGGGCGAGTTTCTCGTAGTCGGCGACCGGAATGGTCGCGCGCTTCATGATCCATTCGCCGATGCTGCCGACGGGTTGGCCGTTCCAGTAGCCGGCGGGAATTGCGTAGAGTCCCCAATGGATGAACAGGCCGAACTTGGCGTCGCGAAACCATTGCACGCGCTCGGCGGGGTCCGCGGCGCTGGCGGCGGTGACGCTGGTGGTATTGGCGGGCGAGGAGGCGAAGGAAAACGGGCTGACGAGCAGGACGAAGCAGAGTGACCGGGAGAATAGATTCATTGGAAACGGGGTGGGGCAGGGTGCCGATCGCAAGAAAGGTTCGAGGAAGACGGCCGTCAATCGACGGAGGAGTGAAACAGTTAAGGCAACTCACGCGGGCATCGAGAGGGCGCGCTCTGTGAATGAGGCGCACTTCGTCGTGGCGCGGGAAGGTTTGGGATGACAGACGAAGGGGTGCGTTCACCGCGGATCCGGAGCGCAAAACAGATGCGGCCGAATTTACTTAACAGTTTTAGTTAACAAACCGTTGTGTGGTGTCGGGAGCCATGGATGTTCGGCGGCGCAATGTTTCGCGCCATTGCGAACCCCCTAACATTCCCTACGCGCCCATGAATCCCTCCCGCCTTCCTCCCGTCTTGCGTCGTTTTCGCGCTACTCCGTTCCTCGCTGCTGCGTTGTTGGCCAACGTCGCGCCCGGCGTGGTGCTCGGACAATCGGTGCCTGCCTCCAACGAGCCGATCTACGAACTGCCGGCCTTCGTGGTCGATAGTTCACGCGACGTTGGTTATCAGGCCACGAACACGACCTCGGTCGGCTACATCAACCGCCCGCTCAAGGATCTTCCGCAGAGCATCGGGATTCTCAACGAAGAGCTGATGCGCGACGTCGGTGCCTTGGATTTCGCGCAAGCGGTCCAGTATTCGACCAACATCAATTTCCAAATCGCGAACGCCGACACGAATTTCACGATCCGCGGTCTGACCTCGCGCTCGTTCTTCGTGAACTTCCTCACGCGCGTCACGCCGACGGACAGTTACATGACTGAGCGCATCGAAGTCGTGCGCGGCCCGGCGAGCGTGATCTATGGCCAGCAGGACACGGGCGGCGTCGTGAACACGATCACGAAGATGGCGCGCCTCGGGCAGAATCGCACCTACGTCGAATTCACGGGCGGCAGCGAGGACATGAAGCGCGGCACCTTCGACACCAACGTGGCGTTGGGAGAAAAGCACGCGCTGCGCGTCGCGGGTCTTTATCACGAACAGGATAATTCCCGCGCTTACGCGGATCTCGAGCGCCGCGGCCTCTACGCCGATTATCTCTGGCAGATCAATCCGACGACGTCGTTTCGTTTTTCCGGGGAGCACGGCAACGATCATCGCACGCCGTTCACGGGCATCCTGACGCTTCAAGCCAACGCGAGCGCGCAATCGACCGCAGCGGCGGTCGGACTCCTGCCGCAGGATTATGCGCAGAGTGTTCAAGGCCCGGATGCGATCAGCAATCTCGACTACTTCTTCTACACGGCGGCGTTCACCAAAGCGCTCTTCGACAATCGGCTGAACATCAACTTCACGGTCAGCGAGTCGATGCGTAACCGGAATCAGCGTTGGGGCCCGCAGATGAAAGGCGCCAGCGTCGCGACCTCGAACGTCGCCGCGAGCTCGATCAATGGTTATCAAATCACTCCGGGTTACACGACGGGCGCGCCGGTGTTCATGCAGAACTGGCAGTTTGTCGGCCTGGACGAGCGTTTCCGCTTTTATCGCCTGCAGGCGGCGTTGCAATTGCCGGAGGTCAACGGGCGGCATCTGCTCACCTTTGGCGGCAGCTACGAACCCAACGACTACCCGATCGAACAGACCACGTCGTGGCTCTACCGCAATCCGACCGGTGCGGCGCGCGGCGCGATCTTTGGCCAGGGCGTGAACGATCGCCTGCCCTACACCGTGATCACGAACGGCGGGCTGCGCTTTCCGCATGAGTTGATCGGCAACGGTCTTTATCAGCGTCCCACGGGAGGCTTCGTCATCGGCAAGGAAGTGAAAGCCGGGTTCGCCATGCTGTCGTCGGATTGGGGCAAGACCGGTCGTTTGAAGACGCTGCTCGGCCTCCGCTACGACGACATGTTCAACGACAACCTTGGCCTGACGTTCGACAACAACGACGTGCGCGGCGCCGGTGCTTACAGTTTCGACCACGTGAAGATCTGGTCGAAGTCCTTCGGCGCCGTTTATGCGATCACGCCGTGGCTCAACGCGACCGCGAACTACGGCACCTCGCTGTGGCCGAACGTCAATCGCTTCGACCTCGATCTGAATGTCATGCCCGCGACGACGGGCGAAAGTTTCGAGTTCGGCTTCAAGGCGTTGACGGAGGACAACCGCTTCTCGGCGTCGTTGACCTACTTCGATCTGTCGCAAAAGAACGCGGCGCTGACGGTGCCGGCGCCGTTGCTGATCGCGGAATTTGGCACTGCGACCCCGGCGCGCGCGGTTGCCGGTTCGATGGAGGTCACCGGCTATGAGTTGGAGTTCGTGGCGAATCCGACACCGGAGTGGACGATGCGCGCGGGCTTCGGTCACGCGGATCCGAAGATCACGACCAACCTGCCTCAGTTCGGTTATCCGGCAGGCAAGAGCATGCCGGGCGTGACGAAATACACGGGCTCGTTCTTCACACGCTACACCTTCACCACCGGACCGGTGAAAGGACTCTTTCTCGGAGCGGGCTTCAACTACCGCGGGCAGAACTACGCCGGCTACATTGATACGGACAACGACAACATCGCGGAGCGCCAGGAAACGTTCCCGAGCTACACGACGGTCGACTTCCTCGCGGGCTACAACTTCAAGCCGGGCCGGAAGACGCGGGTCGTGTTGCGGGCGAATCTGCGCAACGCCTTCGACAAATCCTACATCGTGGCGACGGACGTGAACTTCGCCGGCTATGGTGATCGTCGCCAGTTGATGCTCTCGACGGGCATCGAATTCTAAGCCGCCCCGCCGGGCGGGGGTGACCATGGGCTTGACGGGGCTGCGTCGTAATCGGACGCAGCCTCTTGTTTTCGTGTTTCGTTCTCCTCCGTCGCAGCGCGGTGCGATTTTAACTGCAATGGTGAACCTCGCACTCTCTTCACAATGTCCGATCTTCTTCCCGTGATGACTTATCGCATTCGCATTCTCGCTGTCGTGATGCTCGTTTTGTCAGCCAACCGATTGTTGGCGGCGGCGCCCGATGCCACAGCGGACGACCGGGCCGCGTGGTTCAGCGAAGCGCGTTACGGGATGTTTGTGCATTGGGGACTTTCGTCGGTGCTGGCCGGCTCGTATCGCGGCGAGCGGATCGACCGCGGCACCCACGGCAACGGGTTGGGCGAGTGGATCATGTTCAACGCGAAGATCCCGGTCGCGGATTACGCGAGCTACGCGAAGCAGTTTAATCCGGTGAAGTTCGATGCCGATGCGTGGGTGCGACTCGCGAAGGAGGCCGGCATGAAATACATCGTGTTCACGACGAAGCACCATGAAGGCTTCGCGATGTTTCACAGCCGCGTTTCGTCCTTCAACATCGTCGATGCAACGCCCTTCGACCGCGATCCGCTGAAGGAGCTTGCGGAAGCGTGCGAGCGTCACGGCCTGCGGCTTGGCCTTTACTATTCGCACGCGCAGGATTGGCACCATCCGGGTGGCGCGGTGCGCACCGAAGGCGTTCCGATGGCGGGCGGCGACCCGGCGGGCGGACGTTGGGATGCGGCGCAAGCGGGAGATTTCGACACGTATCTCGATGAGCTCGCCGCGCCGCAGTTGCGCGAGCTGCTCACGCGTTACGGACACATCTCGATCCTCTGGTGGGACACGCCGGTCGGGATGACTCCCGAGCGCGCGGCGCGGCTGGCGAAGTTGCTCGAGTTGCAGCCGCACCTGCTGACGAACAACCGGCTGTTGAATCCCCGCGTGCCGAATGCGTTCTCCGGCGACACGGAGACTCCCGAGCAGTTCATTCCGGCGACGGGCTTCAAGGATCGTCTCTTCGAAGTGTGCATGACGATGAACGACTCGTGGGGCTACAAGGCGCACGATCACAACTGGAAGCCGGCCGAGGATATCACGCGCAAGCTGATCGATATCGCGAGCAAGGGCGGTAATTTTCTCCTCAACGTCGGTCCGGACGCGCACGGCGAGATCCCGGCGCCGAGCGTGGAGCGGTTGCGTGAATCCGGACGTTGGATACAGGCGCACGGCGAATCGATCTACGGCACGACCGCGAGTCTGTTTCGTCGTCTGCCGTGGGGACGCAGCACGACGAAGGGGAATGTCATTTATCTGCACGTCTTCGACTGGCCGGCCGACGGCCGGTTGCTGGTGCCCGGATTGAAAACGCCGGTGCGTCGCGCGCAGGTGCTCGGTCAGGCGGACGCGCTGGCGGCGGAGTTGCAGTCGGACGGCGTGTGGTTGAGCGTTCCGGCGCGGGCGCCGGATGCGGTCGCTTCGGTGGTGAAACTCGAATTCGAATCGCCGCCGCAGGTGGATCAGCCGTTGCCTGAGCCGGATGCGCGCGGCGAGGTGCATTTGCCGGCGACGATTGCCGCAATCGTCAACGCCTACGACGGCAACGCGCGCGTTATCGGGGCCGGAGCGGAAGCGTTCATCGGCGGATGGGACCGCGAAGGGACGACGTTCAACTGGGAGTTTCGGACGAAGGAAGCGGCGCGTTTTGTGGTCGAAGCCGAAGTCGTTTCGGCCGGCGGAGGGACCTTGTCGCTGCGGGTGGGCGAGCAGAAAATGGAAGCGCGCCTGCCGGCGCCGGGACAGGTCGGGACGACGGGAGAATTCGCGTTCGTGACCCTGGCCGAAGTCGAGCTGGCTGCGGGGGAACACACCTTGGAGCTGCGCTCGGAGAAAGAGTGGAGCGATACGCGACTGCGAGCAGTGCGATTGGTGAAGTTGAACGGAAGGTAAGGGAGGGAACGAAGAGGAGGAACCGCGAAGAGCGCGAAGGAACGCGAAGGACTCGGGGATGCTCTTTGTTGTCTTTGTTTGGTTCTGTAAAAGGGATCGGATCGGATTCGCAGAAGGGTGAGGCGATCGCCGTGGTGGGCATTAGGGCGTTTTCAGAAAACGATAGCCCTTCAGGTGAACCACAGAGGCACAGAGGCACGGAGAGATCCCTCTGTGTGTTCGGTGCCTTCGTGGTTCAAATCGGGTTTCCCGATTCGGCCAACGGCTGTGACATTCTTTAATATACCATAGTGTCCTGTCCCACAGGGAACCTCGATAATTCGGGGCACCTAACAGCGGTTGTCATTCTGAGCGTAGTGAAGAATCCAGGGCGACGATCGGCCGCGGACGCACACGTGGATTCTTCGCTGCGCTCAGAATGACAGCCATCATTTGGCATTCGAATGCCTAACGTTACTAGAATGATGTAGTGGAGGAATGATACCGCATCTCGCTCCGCGGCTGCGGCGTGGCCGGCGTCCGGGCGAGACGCTCCGGGTGTCGGCGCGTCGGTGGTTAAAGGATCGGTTTAGCGCAGGAAGGATTCGGGCGAGCGGCTGGACGCGGGCGCGTTCGAGGCGGGTTGACCGCTGAGGCGTTGCCACGCGAAACCGTAAGCGGCCACGACGGCGAAACAGGCCAGCGGCATGAGGAAGCTGAGGGACACGCCGTAGTTGTCGCCGATCGCGCCCATGAGTTTGGGAAGGATGGCGCCGCCCATGATCGCCATGACGATGAAGCTCGACGCTTTCTTCGCGCGTGCACCCAAACCGTGGATACCGAGCGCGAAGATCGTCGGAAACATGATCGACATGAAAAAGTAGCTCAGGAACACGGCTGCGACGGAGAGCCAGCCGAGTTTCAGCACGACCAGAAGACAGGCGGCGACGTTGGACACACCGAACAGGGCAAGCACGCGGTGTGCGGGAAAAATTCCGAGGAGAATCGAGCCGGCGAAGCGGCCGGCGAGAAAGCAGATGAAGCCGAGCGAAGCGAGGTAGGCGGCGCCCTTGTCGCTCAACGCGAGCGCGCCCGCCGAAGCTCCGTCCTCAAACCATGTGGCGAACGCGCCGGTGCGCCACGAGTCGGGAATCGCGGGTGTTTCCGACGTCATGTAATTGATGAAAAACGCGAAGATGCCGGCCTGCGCGGCGACGTAGAAAAATTGCGCGACGACGGCGAAAGAGAAATGTCCGTGGGCCCAGATCGAGCGGGAAGGCGTCGCGGCAAGACTCGCTTTCTCTTCGCCGTAGGCGTCGGGCGATTTGAGGTCGGGCATCGGCGCGAAGTAGAAAACAACGGCCAGCAGGATCACGATGACGGCCACGGCGGCGTAAGGGATCCAGAGCATTTCGCTGCCGGTGCTCGCGCCGGTTTCATCTTTTCCGTAGAAGAAGATGCCTCCGGCGATCGGGCCGAAGATCCAGCCGATGCCGTTGCAGGATTGGGCGAGGTTGATGCGCGTGGCGGCCAGGTCCGGAGCGCCGAGAACGGTCGTGTAGGGATTCGCGATGGTTTCGAGAAACGTCAGTCCCGCGGCGATGATGCAGACGCCGAGGAGGAAGGCCCAGAATTGGGCGATGTCGGACGCGGGAATAAACCAGAGTCCGCCGACGGCGACCATCAGGAGGCCTGTGATGATGCCGCCCTTGTAACCGAGCCGTGTGGCAAGCCATCCGGCGGGCAGCGCCATGAGGAAATAGCCGAGGTAGTGCGCGAACTGAACCCACGCAGACTGACGCAGCGTGAGGCCAAGCTCCTGCTGAAAATGCTTGTCCATCACGTCGATCATTCCGTTGCAGAACCCCCAGAGAAGGAAGAGCGAGGAAACGAGCACGAACGTCAGTCCGACATTACGGCCGTCGGGTGTGCGGAAGATTCTTTGCCGCATGTTTTCAGAATGAACGGCGGGGGATTCCGACGGAGTGGGGGCGAGATTCATAGGGTGTGGGTGAAAAGGGGGCGGGGGGAACGACGATAGGCGCGGCGCATAACCAGATAATGTTAACCGGGAGAAACGGTGATGGTGTCACGAGATTACCCGCAAATGCTGCCCGCCGGAATGGACAATGCTATCCGGGTAATGGAGAAAGTTGACCGATGTCATCGGTTGCGGGGGCTGGTCTTTCTCCGAGAAGAGTGTGCGCCGGACTATCTGTGAGCGGTGGCAGCTATCTTTGCCGCGGACCACTGACCACGACCACGGGACTACGGGGTGTTTGTTTTAACTGCGAGTGGATGCGGGGACGGGGATGGGGAAATCTCGCGCAGCGGCGGAATGCACGCGGAACACGTAGTGGACGCAGCTATACACGTTGCGATTCTGCTCGACGGTGAGCGCGGGACGGCGGTTCGCGCTGGACCCCACTCGTCGAAGACCGTGCAGGGAGACTTTCCGCAGTGGGCGGGAGCGCGCTCCACTCGGTTACCGGCGCGTCGCATGCGGCGGAAGGGCAGGGGAGCGAGCCCCTTCCGATTACTTCTGTTGCAGCGTCTCGTAGTGGTGGCGCAGGATGTCGAAGGCGAGTTTGCGGCGGCCGTTTTCGCCGATGAGGCCTTTGCGATTCCAGTTGTTCTGGAAGTGCGGATGCAGGCGACGGGGCGAGCGGAAATCCACCAGGATCCACGGCGTGAAGCCGCGGAGGTTTGGCACGCGTTCGAGCATCTTCAAGGTGTGGCGATAGACGTCGGCCTGGAATTCCTCGCTGAAGCGGACGCGAGGCTCGGCGTGGAAGCCTTCGAGGGCGCCGGCGCCGAATTCGCTGACGAAAACCGGTTTTTCGTAAGCGGATGTCTCCCACTCGATCACGTCGCACCTCTCAGGCATGCCGTCATACCAGCCGACGTATTGATTGAACGAGATCAGATCGGTGAATTCGCCGAGCGGATCTTCGACGCGCTTTAAGTTTGGATTCTCGCGGGAGCCGCGTGCTTCCATGGCGGCGGAGACCAAGCGGGTGTTGTCGAGTGCGCGGGCGTCGGAGATCAATGTCTTCAGGAAGTCGAGCCGCGCGGATGAAACGGGCGTCTCGTTGGCGACGGACCAGACGATCACGCTCGCGCGATTGCGGTCGCGCGTGATGAGTTCGGCGAGTTGCTGGCGGGCGTTGGCGAGCGTGGCGGGGTTTTCCCATTGGATCGCCCAATAGACGGGAATTTCCTCCCACAACATCAGGCCCATCTCATCGGCGACGCGGGCCATGTGCTCGTTGTGCGGGTAGTGGGCGAGCCGGACGAAGTTGCACCCGAGTTCGCGTGCCCAGCCGAGGAGCATGCGCGCTTCTTCGTTTGTCCACGCGCGGCCGGGGCGGAAGGGGTTTTCTTCGTGCAGGCAAACACCGCGAAGAAAAACGGAGTTTCCGTTGAGGAGGATTTCGGTTCCGCGGGTTTCGACGGTGCGGAATCCGACGCGATCGTGGAGCCGATCGTCGTCGGCGACGAGTTCGACGGTGTAGAGTTGCGGATGTTCGGGAGACCAGCGCGTGAGATCTTGCGCGGAGATGCGGGCGCGCGCGATGCCGTCGTCGCCGGCGGAGAGACGTGCGGTGAGATCGAGTTCCGGGAGGCGGAAGGTGATGGGCGCGGTGCGATTGGGGCCGTCGAGTCGAACCTCGATGTTGAGGTAGGCGGGATCGGCGCGGTCGAGTTGCGCAGTGTAATCGGCGATAAACGTGCGCGGCACGTCGATGAGCCGAACCTCGCGCGTGAGGCCGCCGTAGTTCCACCAATCGGTGTTCATGGCAGGAACGGCGTCGGGCGAGCGGCGGTTGTCGACGCGGACGACGAGCGAGTTGCCCGTTGGTTTGAGACGATCGGTGACTTCGAAGTTGAAAGGAGTAAAACCGCCGATGTGGGTGCCGAGTTTACGGCCGTTGAGATAAACGTCGGCGCGGTAGTTGGCGGCGCCGAAATAGAGGAAGAATCGGCGGTCGGGGGCGGTTTGGGGCGCGTCGAAGGTCCGCCGATACCACATCGAGCCTTCGTAATAGAGGAATTTTTCCTCCTGCGAATTCCAGTCGCCCGGCACGAGTAGCGTCGGGCTGTGATCGAAACTGTATTCGATCAGATCGCTCGGAGAGTCGGGTCGACGATCGAGTCCGAAGCCGCCGCGCGGCGGATCGAAGCGGTCGAAAGGAAGCTGGCGGTAGTCGTAGGTGCCGGCGTCGTAGGGATCGGCGAACGCGTTCCAGCGGCCGCCGAGGTCGAGATGAGAACGTTGGAGCGCGCAGACGATCGCGGGCGGCGGGGCGGCCGAAGCGGCTTGGATCGCGAGTGGCGCGCTGAGCATCGCGAGGAGGAGCAGCTTGTGCATAAATGATGCGCGTCGCGCGTTTCAGGGCCTGCGGAAGAGTGGTGCGATGGGGGAGGGGACGTGAGCTTCGGCGGCGATGGCGTCGACTTGGGCGACGACGTCGGGATGCTCCTGCGCGAGGTCGTGAAGTTCGGCGGGATCCGAGGCGAGATGGTAGAGTTCCCAGGGCGCGTCGGGATCGTGAAACAGATTTCGTCGGATTGCTTTCCAAAGGCCGACGCGGACGGCCTGCTGGCCTTCGCGCTCCTGGTTTTCCCAATAGAGAGACGCATGCTGGCGTTGTGACTGGCCGAGCAGAGCCGGGACGATGCTGATCCCGTCGGTTTCGACTGGGGTTCTTGCGCCGGCGAGTTCGGCGAAGGTCGGCAGCATGTCCCAAAATGTGGATACATGATCGCTCGTGGTCCGCGGCGCGATTTTGCCGGGCCAGCGCGCGATGAACGGCACGCGGATGCCGCCTTCGTAGAGATCGCGTTTGCCGCCGCGCAATCCGCCGCTGCTGCGAAAGAAGTCGGGATCGTGGCCGCCTTCGTCGTGCGGGCCGTTGTCGGACGTGAAGATGACGAGCGTGTTGTTCGCGAGACCGAGCCGGTCGAGTTCGTCGAGGACGCGGCCGACGTTGTGATCCACGCGTTCGAGCATGGACGCGAAAATCTTTTCCACTTCGGGCCAGTCGCGGCTCGCGTAGCGCGGCGAGAGGACGCCGTCCATGGGCGCGTGCACGCCTTGAAACGAAAGATAGATGACGAAGGGTTGCTCGCGTTTTTCGCGGATGAAATGAAGCGCGGCGTCGGTGTAGAGGTCGTCCATGTAGCGGCCGTGTTGACCGCCCGCGTTCTCGGGGATCGGCGTCATTTCGCCGTTGGTGAAGAGATGGCTGGGCCAGTGTTCGACCTTTCCGGCGGGATAGGGAAAGCCGACGCAGTAGGCGAAATCGAAGCCGTGATGATGCGCGATGTCGGTGGTGCCGGCGCGGTCGCCGACGTGCCATTTTCCGGCAATCCCGGTGGCGTAGCCGGCGTCGCGGAGGAGTTCGGCGAAGGTGACGTCCGACGGGAGGAAACCGTAGCTGTCGACGAAGCGCGGATTGTCGCGGTGGCGGACGCGGCCTGGGTGTCGGCCGGTGAGCAAACTCGACCGCGACGGCGTGCACACGGCGTTGCCGGCGTAGTGCTGGGTGAAGCGCATGCCCTGTCGGGCGAGGGCATCGAGGCGGGTTGTCGCGATGTCGCGTTGTCCGTAGCAGCCCAGGTCGCCGTAGCCGAGATCGTCGGCGAGGATGTAAACGATGTTGGGCTGTTCGGCAGCCGTGAGGGTGGCGATCGACGCGACGGCTGCGAACAATGCAGGAAGGCGCATGGCGGGAGAGAGCAAGTTGTCAGCGTTGCAACGTGTAGTGCGGCAGGCGCGACAGCGGAGCGGAGATGGTTTGGATCGAAGGACCTTGGACGACGGAGCCGTCGTCGCCGAGCCACTGGCCGGGTGGGAATTGGACGGTGCGTTGGCGCGCGCCCCGATGAACGACGGGCGCGACGAGGACGTCGTCGCCGAGCATGAATTGATCGGCGATTTCTTCGTAGCCGAGGCCGGGCCATTGCCAGGCGAGCGGACGCACGATCGGTTCGCCGGTGCGGGCGGATTCGCGGGCGAGCGCGAGGATCTTTGTGCCGTAGCGCGCGTGGAGCTGGGCGGCTGCGACGCAGAGGGCGGACTTTTCCGCGTCGAGGACGCGCCACGGCGCGACGGAGAACTGCATCATCGGCATGAGCGCATGCACCTGCGCGGAGCGAACCACGAGTTCGGGATCGAATTTCGTGGGATCTTCGAATGCGCTATTCAGGCCGCCGCCGATCATGTCGGGGCACGTGAAGGAATAGCCGACCAATCCCTGGGCGATGATGCCGGGGATGAGACCCTGCAATGCGGTCCAACTGTGATCCTGATCCCGCAGCCGTTGGGCGAGCGGCTGGCCGGCGAGCTTCCAGCAGGCGCGGTATTCATTGAGTTCATACGCGAGTCCGATTTCGGCGAAATCGATCGTGTGTTCTTCGGGCGTGCGCGGCGCGTGAGAGATGAAGTTTGGGCCGCCGGTTTCGGGGACGTAGAAATGGCTGTCGCCGGCATCGAATTTGAAGCCGTCGACGCCGTATTCGTTTTGCAGATAGTCGAGCCGGTCCTTGAACCACGCGCGCGTGGCCGGGTTGCTGAGGTCGAGAACGGCGCTGACGCCGTTCCACCAGCGAACGAGTCCGGCTTTGTTTTTCGTGCCGGCCCAAAGGACATCCTGGGTTTGCGCGGGGTCGAGCAGGAGCAGGTTGCGTTTGATCAAGTCGCGAAACGTTTCGGAGTCGGGAGAGACAAACGGGCAGACCCAAAGCATGACTTTGAAGCCGAGCGCGTGCAGTTCCTCCATCATGCGTTTCGGATGGTTGAAACGTTTGGCGGAGAATTCCCAGGTGCCGTAGTCCTCCTGCCAGTTGTCGTCGATCATCAGCACGCCGGGTGGGTAGCCTTCCTCGATGAGTTTTCGCGCGTAGCGCAGGATGTTCTCTTCGGTCTGATCGTAGACGAGTTCGATCCACGTATTGTATTGCGGCGCGGTGAACATCAGCGGCTCGGGCAGCTTTCCAGACGGAGGGAAAAACCGGCTCGAGGCGGCGTGGAAGGCGTCGCGTAGCGTCGAACCGCCGCTGCCTGTTTTAAAAGGAGCGGCGGCGGCCGTGAGCTCGATGGCGCCATGGGCAAAGCGAAAATCGAACGGCGTGTCGTTCCAGATGTAGCGTCCGGCGCTGGAGAGGAGCAGCGGTTGGGCCTGGTTTGCGCCGCCCCGAATGTGCGAGCGCAGCGTGCGCTCGATTTCAACGCCGGCGTGGAAGGGCATGACAGGACCGTCGACCACGCGACCTCCCCACCATTTTTCGTTGGGCAGGAGCGGGAGCGTCAGCGTGTGGGTTTTTTCGGCCGCTGACGCGACCGTGAGAGTCGCGACGAAAGAGAAAAGACGCAGCGCGTGAGAGGACGTCATGGCAGAACGGCGGGCGCTTCGGCGACGATCGAAGCAGCGGCGGCGGATTGTGAATCGCGATGGCGGGCGTAGCGGATGAGGACGGTGCCGATGACAAGAGGGATCACGGCGCTCGCGAGAATGCTGAGGCGGCCGCTGAGCGGATTGGGGATCAGCACCATCGCGGCGATGAAGAGGCCGAAGGCGAGTGTGAGGCGTCCGACGAGCCGTGCTTGCAGGGCGGTGTTGTCGTGGCCGACCTCGCGTTCGAAATCGACGGGGGTGTTCATGCGGCGGAAAAATTCGTGCGCCGTCGTGTTGTAGGCGGGATCGGCGTCGACGCGGTAGAAGAGGCGCGTGGCGCAGAAGAACAGGGCGGTGAGCGGTGCGCCGACGAGATTGCTGACGACGAATTTGTTCGAGAGCGTGTAGGCGTAGAGCGTTTCGCCGAGCCAGGGCTGCAGCCACAGGCGGCCGGTTTCGGTGGGCGCGAAAACGTAGATGATCGTGGTGAGCAGCATGCCGAAGAGCGTGGTGCTCCAGCCGGCCCAGCGCGGCACGCGGCGGAGCAACATGCCAAAGAGCAACGGCACGGCGAGCGGCACGCCGAGGTAGGCGCCGATGTAGAGGAAGGCGTCGAAGAGGGAGATTTGCGCCTTGGTCACGACGAGGAGCGCGATGGTCGTGATCACTCCGCCGAAGAAGATGGTGGAGAGTTTGCCGGCCAAGAGGAGTTCGCTGTCGCGGGCGTTCGGACGAAGGACTGGATGGTAGAAGTTCTTCACGAAGAAGCCGGCGTTCTTGTTCAGGGCGACGTCCATCGACGACATGGTGGCGGCGAACATGCAGACGATCACGAGGCCGATCATGCCCTGCGGGAGGATCGCGAGGCACACGGCGATGTAGGATGCTTCGCCGGGGGTCGTCATGAAGCTGCGCGTCGCGAGGTCGGGCACGAGTGTGAACGCGGCGAGCGGCGGGATCATCCAAACAACGGGCATCACGATGTAGCCGAAGAATGGAATCAGCGAGGAGCGGCGGGCGTGTTTCGAGTCTTTCGCGGTGATGTATTTGCCGGCGTTGACCAGGTTGTTGCGCGCATAGACGGCGCTGAAGAAGGCGGTGGTGAGATAGAGCCAGTCGTAGGGAATCGAGCCGGTGGGATGAAACACCTGCCAATGTCCGTCGGGGATCTGATCGAGGAAGGGGCCGATGCCGCCGAGTTTTGCGAGCACAAGAGCGGCGATGACCACGGTGACGCCGAGCAAGACGATGAGTTGCACGAAGTCGCTCGCGGCCACCGCCCAGCTCCCGCCGACCAGCGCGACCGCGATTACCACGACACCTGTTGTTACGATCACCGGCACCGGCGGGAGATTAAACGCGGACGAGAGGATGATGGACAAACTCACCAGCCAAACGGCCGCGATGAAAAGGGAGTTGATGAAGCCGAGCCAGGTGAAGAACTGCTCGCTGCCGAGACCGAAACGGAGTCGGACGGCGTCCATGGCGGTGACGAGGCGCAGTTGGCGGAGGCGGGCGGCGAACCAGAGATAGCTGACGAGAAACGCCAGCGCATCCATCAGGAAGAAACCGAAAATCAGCGCGCCGTAGGTGTAGGCCATGTGCGCGGCGCCGGTGAACGCCCAGCAGCTGAAGTTCGAGGCAAAGGAACCGGCGCCGACGAGCCACCATGTCATGCGAAAGCCGCCGGCGAAGTAGTCGGTCGAGCCCTGGTTTAGTTTTCGGAAGAACCATCCGATCGACGCGAGGAAGGCCAGGTAGAGTCCTATGATGAGGAAGTCGTAGGTGGAGACCATGCCCGGGGAAAATGATCAACGCGCGTTGAACTCTGTCCAGAGTCGGCGCAACGCGTGCGCGGCGAGCTTCGGCGCGCGTTCGCGAGTGAAGATGCCCTTGTGATTGCGAGCGACGCGCGTGATGGACTGCGGCGTTTTGAAATCGGCGAAAGCCCACACGTGCGCGCCGACGATCCAGGGGCGGCGACGTGCCTCGCGATATTGGGTTTCGATGATCTCGGCCTGGAACTCTTCGGAGAACATTGCGGACGGCAGTGTGTGCATGCCGGCGACGGCGTCGGCGCCGAATTCGGAGAAGATCATCGGTTTGCCGAAGGCCTTGTGAAACGCATCGAGCATGTCGCCGAGTTGTTCGGTGCCTTTCTCGATGTCGGCGGGCGATTCATACCAGCCGTAGTATTTGTTGAGGCACACGATGTCGCAGTGCGCGGAGGGGGCGTTGTGCTCGACGTCCATGTGAGCGACGTAGGTGACGGGCCTGAAAGGGTCGGTGGCGCGCGCTTGGGCGAGCAGTTCGAGCATGAAGGCGTCGCCGGACTTTGTTTCGATCCAGGGTTCGTTGGCGACGCTCCAGAGCACGACGCTTGGATGGTGGCGGTCGCGTTCGATCATGTCGCGGATGACGCCGCGTGCGCGGTGCAACACGTCGGCCGATTCGAACAGCCTCGTGCACAGACCCACGAGCGGCGATTCGCCGATGACGAGGACGCCGTGGCGGTCGGCGTAGTCATACCATTCTTCCGAATACGGATAGTGTGACGTGCGAAATGAGTTCGCGCCGACCCATTTCATCAGATCGAAATCGCGCACGATCGCCGGACGCGGCATCGCGCGGCCGCAGAGGGGAAAGTCTTCGTGTTTGCCGAAGCCGTTCAGGAAAATTTTCCGGCCGTTGAGGAGGAACGCGTCGCCGGTGACCTCCACTTTGCGAAAGCCGATCGTCTGTCCGTAGGAGTCGAGGACGCGGTTATCGCGCGCGAGCGAGATGTTGAGGCGATAGAGCTCGGGTTGAGCGACGTCCCAGAGACGAAGATCGCGTGCGGTGAGTTCGATGGTGGCGTGTCCGTTGGCGTCGAGCGTGGCGGTGCCGTGGGCGTCTTCGATGGATGCGCTGACGGTGGCGCCGGCGGCGTCGCGGCAGAAGACTTTGATCGAAAGCGCGGCGGTGCGGGTGGCGAGATCGAGCGTGTAGTCGGGGATGACCGTTTCGATGCGTGCGCGGGTCGACGTGACCTCGAGGTGCACGGAGCGCGCGATGCCGCAGTAGGGGAAGAAATCGTAAGTGATCGCGGGGTTGCTGTGGTGGAAGCCTTCGGGCGCGGCGGCCTCGATGCGGGCGGCGGGGATGTCCCACGGATTGAGCGAGCCATCGACCTCGATGGTCAGCCGGTTGGGCGCGCCGAGTTGGAGTTTGGCGGCGAGTTCGCAGACGAACGGGAGGCAACCGCCGCGGTGTTCGCCGACGAGGTGACCGTTGAGCCAGACGCGCGCGTGATTTTGCGCGCAGCCCACGTGCAGCAGGACGCTGCGATGGTTCCACGCGGATGGCGCGTCGAACTCGATCGCATACCAGCCGCGACCGAAAAAACGTTCGAGGTCGGTTTGCTGTTCGTTCCAGCTTCCCGGCACGGCGAGTTGCGAAGCGGCTTCGAAACGCGTGGGCCAGCCTAGTTTTTCGCCGGTGGCGTCAGGGTCGGGACGGAAATCCCAGAAGCCGTCGAGACAAACGAGTTCCCGGTGGAGATTGCGTTGCGGTTTGAGCATGAAAGAAGAGGCCGGACCGATGCGCGCGACACGGCGCGGAGCCGGTGCGAGCGGAAGGTGGGGCGGTTGGGGAGGACGTTGCGGGGCGAGCAAACGGGAGTCGTCGGGGCTTGACGACACGAGGGAAGTTATAGCGTATTCCGCGCCATGACCCCGAGCGCGCCCCAGTCCTCGTTTCGTCGTGTCGGTTTGCGAGAAGTGGCGCAGTCGGCGGGCGTGTGTTTGATGACGGCATCGCTCTCGCTGCGGGATAGTCCGAAGATTTCGGCGGCGACGCGTGAGCGCGTGCGAGCGGTGGCGGCGAAGCTCGGCTATCGGCCGGATGCGGAGATCGCGCGTTTGATGGGACGGCTGCGGGCGTCACGCACGCAGCGCTACAGCGTGGCGATCGCGCTGGTCGATTTATGCGCGGGCGCGGAGGCGTCGGAGCACTTTTATGTGAAGCGACTGCGGCAGGGCGCGCTTGCGGGGGCGGAAGCGTTGGGGTTTGGCGTCGATCTCATTCGTCTGCGCGATTACGGCGATGCGCAGAAGATGATGCGGGTGATTCGCAGTCGCGGCATCACCGGCGGGATCCTGCTGCCGTCGGATGCGCCGGTGAAATTGCCGGCGTCGATTTGGGAAGGGTTTTCCGTGGTGTCGGCGACGAGCGCGGTGGTGACGCCGCGGTTTCACTGCGTGGTGCCGAACCAACTCTACAACACGATGGCGCTCATCGAGAACATTCATGGGCGTGGTTACCAGAAGGTCGGCGCGATTTTCACGGAGAGCTTGGAGCAGCGGACGGCGCACTGTTATTCGCTCGCGCTGATGTGGCATGGGCATGGTGCGCGGGTGTTGATTCTGGAGGACGATTTATCGCCGGAGGCACGGGAGGAGAAAATCGTCGAGTGGCTGCGCACGCATTCCGTCGATGTGGTGTTCGCGCAGAATGCGGATCTGGTGGCGCGGGCGCTTCGGACGCGTTTGTCGCGGACCAATGTGGGACTGGTTTCGCTGTCGACGATCGAAGGCGGGCCGATCGCTTATCAGGATGAGTTGCCGGACTACATCGGCGAGAGCGCGGTGAGTTTGCTCGTCGGCATGATGCACAACAACGAAACCGGCGTGCCGTCACACCCGCGTGTGACGACGGTCGATGGTGTGTTTCGCGAAGCGCCGAGCGTGCGGTCGAGTCCGCGGGCGCGGACGGTGCGGAGTAAAACGCGGCGGGCGAAGGCGGCAGGGCGTTGAGAATGGGACGGGGCGTCCCTGCCGAGCCGCGGCTCACCGGGGACGGTTCGCCCTACCATTGCCATCTCGGGAAGGCGTGACTTGGAGCGTCGCGGGTCGGCTGCGAACCGTCCGGATACCGCGCACCTCGTTGCTTACTTCGACGAAGTAGGTGCCGGCGTCGTGCGCGGCGATGTTGTGCAAGGTGAGCTCGGGTTTGGTTTCGTTTTCGAGCGGGTGATTGTCCTTGAACCAGCGATAGCGGAGTTCGCCGGGACCTTCGGCGTGAACCGAGAAACGGACGGTTTCGCCGAGCGCGGCGTGTTTGTCGCGCGGCGCCCCGCGGATGAAAGGAGCGGCGGCGATTTCGGCGGTGCGGTTCACGCGGACATAGCGCACGGTGAGGTTGGCGGAGGAGTCGGGACCCAGCGCGCGCACAACGAAATCGATTTCGTCGCCAAGTCCGGAGTGCGGGTTAGGCGAGGGGAGAGCGTCCGCAGGCAGATCGAAGATCGCGGTTTTCCATTGGCCGTCGGGTTCGGTCGCCGGGATTTCGCCGAGGTCGCGGAAGTAAGGCGGCTTGGGTTGGGCAACGCGCACGGTGAAAGATGCGGCGTTGTCGTGAAGGAAGTGCACGCGGATTTGGATGGGTTGCGATTGCGCGTGGAGCGAGCGACGGAATGCGTCGTCGAGTTTGAACGCGAGGTGCGGGTTCGCGGGCAAATCGGTGCGGCGGGCGGTGTATTCGTTGTCGCTGGTTTCCGGTGGGCCGTCGGGAGCGTCGCGACGCTTGAGAGCGACGTAAGGGAAATCCATGGGCAACGCGGGCTGGCTGATCGCGCCGGTCACGCTGTCGCTGGCGGGCACGTCGCGCTGCATGAGCAGGTGTTCCAGGTTGTGCCACGGTTGCGCGTCGCGGGTATTTTTCGCACCGGGCAGAACGCGCACCCAGGCGAGGCGAAGCCACGCGACGGCGTCGGGAGCGAGTTCGGGTTTTTTGCCGGCGACCTGCGTGAACCATTTTGCGATGAAGTCGTTTTCGTCGGCGCGACCGTCGGCGGTGCCGGCGGCGTCGATGTAGTGGACATTGGTCCAGAGGAAATTCATGCCGAGTTGGGCGGCGCGGAAGAACGAGCTGCGATAACAGAGGGCGCGAACGGCGTCGGGTGGCTCGCTGCCATCCGGCATGCGATAGTGATTCATCTCCTCGTTTTCGTCGCCCCAGTAGCGGCCGTCGCGCAGCGGGTGGGTCCAGTCGGTTTCGACGTAGCCCGGAGAGACGTAGCGCTGGCCGTGTTTGGGCGGGATGACGTTGCCGTAGTAGTATTCCTCGATGTTGCCGTAGCGCTGGCCGAGTCCGAGACGCTGCGCGGTTTCGACGAGTCCAGATTGTGGATACGGGAAACCGGGCATGTTGCCCGCGCCGACGAAGGCGATCTTGTAGATGCGATCGCCGGCGAATTCCGCCCACCAACGCATGCGCGCCGGCCAGCAATCCATGATGGCGTCGGCGAGGGGATTGCCGTGCTTTTCGCCCGTGTAACCGGCGGCGAGGGCGGCGGCGTTGGCATTGGCGGCGATTTGTGGATAACGCAGGTCCATTTCCTCGCCGGAGGAAATCGATATTCCGTGCAGATAGACGGCGGCGCACTGATTCGATTCGAGGATGCCGCGGCGGGCGAACTCGGTGATGAAGCGGCGAAATTCCGCCTGCACGCCGGGGTGCCACGGGCTCGCGTATTGTTTGTAGCGGTCGACGCCGGGGATCGACGGATCGCTGGTGACGAAAAGATGCTGCGGCGAGAGTTGGTGTTTCTCGATGACCCAACTCGGGATCATTCGCGCGGAGAGACCGTCTTGACCGACCTCGGGTGGATCGGCATGCGCGACGGACGCCTTGAGCCGGAAGACGATCTTGTAACCGCCGCGTTCGGCCGCCGCGAGTTCGCGTTCGACATAGGAGAAATCGTAAACGCCCTCGCTCGGGTTCAGCGCGGACCAACTCAGCGTGTGACCGATGTGCGGCAGCATCGGCGGAGAGCGCGGGGCGTCCATTTGGTAGATGCCGGAGTAGTTGAGCGGACGCGGTTCGTAGCCGGCGGGAAAACGCCATGCTTCCGCTTCGCCGGGGATGACGCGAGGTGCGTTGTCGGCGAACGCAAGCGAGGGGATGAAGAACAGAACGAAGAGGCGGAGCGGCGCGCGAAGCATCATGGGCGGGGAATAGGGTATGGGTGCACGTTGATGCGGGCGGCGGCGTTCGACCAGCGCAGGGCTTTGTTAGCGTATCATGCAGGCATACGCTATTCCGGCGCGGGGCTCGCGGCGGGTCGTGGCGGCGCAAGAACGAGCGCATGCATCCCTCGCGTCCGCATTCCCCTGGCGACGTCGCGCAGCCTGCGCGCAAAACTCCGAAAATCGAAGCGCTCGCGCGTGCGGCGGTCGAGATTCGGGAGCATCTCACGCGCGGGATTATCCCGTTCTGGCAGGGGCGGGCGCTGGATGTGAAGGATGGAGGTTACCGGACGCGCTTCGACGAGAACGGAACGCACACCGGCACGCCGACCAAGTATCTCAATACACAATGCCGATTGCTGTGGTGGTTCTCCACGCTCGCCCGCAACGGAATCGATGTATCCGAAAATCTGGCACGCGCCCGGGATGGGTTTTCGTTTCTGATGCAACACTTTTGGGATGGGGAGGAGGGCGGATGGTATTGGAGAACCCAGTCCGACGGCTCCGAACCCGATCGCGGGAAAGTGGTGTATGGGCAGAGCTTCGCGATTTATGCGCTGGCGGAGTATGCGCGCGCGGGCGGCGGCGCGCGGGCGCTCGACCTCGCGCGGCAGACCTTCGATCTGCTTCACGTTTACTGCGCGGATGTCGAGCACGGCGGGTATCTCGAGAATCTCGAGCGCGATTGGAGGCCGAGCGCACCGGGTTTTTGCGCGGGAGATCGCAAGTCGCTCGATACGCATATGCACCTGATGGAGGCGTTCACGGTGCTGGCGGAGGCGTCGGGTGCGGCGGTTCATCGTCGGCGTTTGCGCGAAGTCGTGCGCTTGATTTGCGAGCGGATGATCGATCCGGAGACGGGCTGCGGTCGCAATCAGTTCGACCTTTCGTGGCGACCGCTGCCGGCGATTGCGATTCGCCGGACCTGGAATGCGGAACGGCAAGGTGAAGCGCCGGCGGCGCCGCTCGACACGACGTCTTACGGTCACAACACGGAGCTGGCGTGGCTGCTGCGTCGCGCGGTCGAGATGGAACCGGAGGAGCTCGCGCGGGTGCGTCCGTTTTTGCGCGGGCTGCTCGATCACGCGGCCGCGCAGGGTGTCGATCGCGAGTTCGGCGGGATTTTTCGGGATGGCACGGCGCGTGGCGGAGCGGTCGTGATGGAGAAGGAATTCTGGCAACACGCGGAGGCGCTCGTGGGCTTTTTGGACGGGGTCGAACTTTTCGGTGAGGCGGCGTATGCCGAGGCGTTTCTGAACCTCTGGGATTTCGTGCGTGATCATTTCATTGCGCCCTGCGGCGAGTGGCGCGTGCTGCTGGATCGGCGCGGCACGCCGCTCGATCGGGCGGTGGGCAACGATTGGAAAGTCAGTTATCACACCGGGCGCGCGATGCTGGAATGCACGCAGCGGCTGGAGCGGTTGCTGTCGCGGAGCAACGGAGGCGCGTCATGAACGACTGGTCGCGTCGGGATTTTCTGAAAAACGCTGTCGTGGCGGGGGCGTTCGCACGGTTCGCCGCGTTTCGGCTTGGAGCCGAGCCCGCGAGTGAGGGCACGGCGGCGGACTGGTGGAAGCGGCCGATGCGGTTCGCGAACCTGACGCTCGTTGATGATGACCCAGGCAAGTTCGACCCGCAGTTCTGGATCGACTACTTTGCGCGAATCAAAGCGGACTGCGCGACGTTGAGCGCGGGCGGTTATCTGGCGTTTTATCCGACGGACCTTCCGCTGCATCGGCGGAGCAAGAATCTCGGGGCGAGCGATCCGTTTGGGGATCTGTATCGTGGCGCGCGACGTTTGGGGATGAACGTGATCGCCCGGATCGATCCGCATGCCTGTCGCGAGGACGTGCGCGCGGCGCATCCGGATTGGATTTCGACGGATGCGCGCGGCGAGCCGCGGCGGCATCATGGGATTTCCGAGCTGTGGATCACGTGCGCGTTGGGGCCGTATCATTTCGAGTTCATGCGGTCGGTGATTCGCGAGCTGGTGTCGCGTTATCCGGTGGATGCGGTGTTCTCGAATCGCTGGAACGGGCTCGGCTGGTGTTATTGTCCGAATTGCCGGCGAAATTTTCGCAAGGCGACGGGGCTGGAGATTCCGCGCACGGAAAGCGAAGAGGAGCCGAACCGCGCGGCGTTCATCGCGTGGCAGCAGCAGCGATTGTTCGAGTTGTGGACCTTGTGGGATGAGACCGTGCGGGCGGAGAATCCGAATGCGTTTTTCATTCCGAACATGGGCGCGGGTATTTGGGAGTTTTTGGACATGGCGGAGATCGGACGGCGGGCGAAGTTGTTGTTTGCCGATCGGCAGGGACGCACCGGCGCGGCGACGAATGGCAGTGGCGTGACGGCGCCGTGGGCGATCGGCCGCGCGGGGAAGGAGTTTCGCGCGGTAATGGGGCGGAAGCCGGTGGGAGCGGGCTACAGCGTGGGTGTGGAGGAGCCGTATCGCTGGAAGGATTCGTTTCAGAGCGAGGCGGAGCAGCGCGTATGGATGGCGGATGGAATCGCGAACGGGCTGCTGTTGTCGTTTGGCAAGACGGGCGGGCGGATCGGCGATCCGCGGTGGCTCGAGTTCACGGCGGAAATTTTTCGCTGGCATCATCGCAACGAAAAGTATCTGCGCAACGTTCGGTCGCTCGCGCGGGTCGCGATGATTTATTCGCAACGTGCCACGACGACGTATGGCAAGCCCTGGCGGCGAGACGACGATCCGACGATGCGGCATTATCAGGCGTTTGTTGAAACGACGTATCAGCCCGGCGATCACGCTTCGGGGATGTATCACGCGCTGATCGAGCATCGGATTCCGTTCGAGATGGTCTGCGATCGTTTGCTGACGGCGGAGGCGCTTGCGCCGTATCGGCTCGTGATTCTCCCGAATTGCGCGGTGCTGGACGACGGGCAATGCGCGGTGTTGACGGAGTTCGTGAAGCGAGGCGGCAGCGTGCTGGCGACGTATGAGACCTCGCTGCACGACGGGGAGAGGCCGCGGCAGAACTTCGGGCTCGCGGAGCTTTTTGGCGTGGACTTTGTCGGTTCGAATCCGCGCGGCGCGATGAACTCCTATGTGGAGTTCGATCGGTCGGCGGCGGGTGCGGACGAGATTTTAGCGGGATTCAAAGGTGTGCCGCGGATGATTGGCGGGGTGTGGTATTTGAATGTGGATACGCGTGAGCCGGGGGTGAAGTCGGTGCTTACGCGCGTGCCGGACTTTCCGCATTTGCCGATGGAGGAGGTGTATTCGCGCGCGAAGGAGAAAGGGCCGGGGCAGTTGTTTTTGCGTCAGGTGGGCGAAGGCCGCGTGGCGTATTTTCCGTGGGACATCGATCGCTTGTTTTGGGAGACGCTCCTGGAGGATCACGGACGCCTGCTCGCGAATGCGGCGCGGTGGGCGTTGAACGAAGCGCCGGTGGTTTCGGTGCAAGGTGGCGGATTGCTCGATGTCGTGCCGTGGCAGCAGGAATCGTCGCTGGCTGTTCATTTGGTGAACATGACCAATCCCTACGCGATGAAAGGGCCCTTTCGCGAATGTGTGCCGGTCGGGCCGCACGAAGTGCGCGTGCGGCTTCCGCAGGGCGCTGAGATCAAGGGCGTGCGGCTGTTGGTGGCTGACGAGGAACCGCGCTGGCGGAGTGAAGGAAGCGAATTGGTCGTTCACGTGCCGAGGATCGCGGACCGCGAAGTCGTCGGTGTTGATTTTCGTTCATCGCTTTCGCTGTCATGAAACGGTTTCTCACGCCGGTTGTTTTCTTGTTTGTGGTGAAAATGAGCGCGCTGCACGCGGCGCCGCCGCCGTTGCGGGAGCAGGTTCTGTTGAATGGCGAATGGCCGGTGGGCGGCGCGGTGCCGGTGTATGCGGGCGTCAAAGGATTCGATGAGCAGACTTACGCGCGCGAAGTGCGGGTGCCGGAGGAGTGGGGCGGGCGCGTGGTGAAACTGGAGTTTGGCGCGGTCAACTTCAGTGCCGATGTGCATGTGAACGATACGCTCGTCTATGCGCAGGTCGGCGGGTGGATGCCGTTCGCGGTGGACATCACGGAGCACGTGAAGGCGGGCGAAACGTTTTGGCTGAAAGTTCATGTGCGCGGACCGAAACATCCGCCGATCACGGATGAGCGCGGCGGTGTCGCATGGCCGGTGGGCGGCTGGCGGAATCATGGCGGGATCGCGGACGATGTGTGGCTGCGCGCATATGGTGCGGTTCACGTGGAGGACGCGTTTATCCGGACGTCTGTTGCGAAGAATGAAATCGCGGTCGACTACACCCTGCGGAATGCGACGGATGAGACGCGGAAGGTGAACGTGTTGGCCGACGCGCGACGGGAGGGTGGAAAGCGTGTGGCGTTACGGATGAAGTTGGAGGCAATCACGCTGGCGCCGAACGAGACGCGGGTGGTGACCGTGATGAAGGAATGGAAGAAACCCGAACTCTATTGGCCGGATTCGCCGGCGTTGTATCAGCTCGACAGCCGGGTGGTCGCGGACGGGGTTGAGCTCGATCGTGAGACGCGGCGCTTCGGCTTTCGGGAGATCACGCTGCGCGGGAATCGGTTTTATTGGAACGGCGTGCGGATAAATCTCTATGGCGACTATCACGCGTTCGGGGATGACTGGTATCTCGATTCGGCGCGCTGGCATTCTCCACACACGTGGGCGGAGACGGTGGACAAGTTGAAGGCGATGAACATCCGCGTGCTTCGCTGGCATCATAATCCGGTGCCGCGTTACCTGCACGATGTGGCGGATGAGAAAGGCCTGCTGATCTGCAGTGAGGCGGCGAATTACGGGCGCGATTTCCACAAAAAGAGCGATCACGCGAAGTATCTCGAGAATGCGCGGCGCACGATCGAGCCGTGGATCCGGGCGGAACGAAATCATCCGTCGATTTATCTTTGGAATGCGACGAACGAGATGACACACAGCTTCGTGGGATTCTTCCCGCGCGAAGGGCTCGTGCGTTTGGGCGAAGAGATCGCGCGGATCGATCCGACGCGGCCGGTTGGCTACGATGGCGACACGGGCCGATCGAACGCGGCGCTGCAAAAGAATCCGACGAAGGAGGATCTGCTCACGAACCGCATCAAGGACGCGGCGCTGGTCGATTATCATTATCCCGAAGGCTACAATCTCGAACCGGCCGGCAGCATCTACGGCTGGGCGCATCTCGTGTTTCCGGATCGGCCGACGGGGGCAGGGGAGTTATTGCACACGAAATCGCCGAAGCCCGAATTGCAGGAGACGATGGAGCGCAACACGTGGTGGCTCGGCGTGTGGCTGCGCGGGTTGCGCTATACGAATTGGACGAACGTCAAACCCGCGTGCTGGTGGTTTACGGAGGACGATCTTGCGAGCGACGATCCGGCGCGGCGCGTGCGGACGTTGAATCTGCGCAACGCGCTCGCGCCGATCGCGCTCTTCGACAAGGCGTATGACGATCTCGGAATCGCGCCCTTTGTGACCGGCGTCACGCCGGGAGGAACGCTGCCGACGCTGGAGAGCGGCACGTGGGAGCGTCGCGCGCTCGTGCTCTACAACGACGAGTTTTCCGAGCCGCGTGTGACGGTTGAAGTGGCGATCGAGTGCGAAGGCCGCGTGCTGGCGAGCGAGCGGAAAACGTTTCGCGTCGAGCTCGGCGAGCACGTGGAGTTTTCGTGTGGTTTTCAGGTGCCGCATGCGAAGTCCGGCGAGATGTCGCTCGTGTTGCGGACCTTCAAACGCGGCCAGATGCGCTTCGAGGAAGTGCGGCGTTTCGGCGTTTCCACGGCGTCGGCGACTACCCGAAAAGTGGAGCTGTCGATCGGGCGGCGCTGAGCTGCTCGCAGTGTGAAGACGATGCGGAGGGGTGTTGGGCTAGGTTGGTAGACGCTATTCCACAGCCACGCTCGTCGGCGTTCCTCATCGCATGCACAACGGCTTCGTTGACACCCCCTGCGGCTTAGTCCGCCTACCAACAACCCAAGAACCCGGAACCCCATGAACTGTTTCCCGCCGCAGCGTTGCCTGCTCTCCGGCATCGCGTTTGTTGCCTCCCTGACCAGCTGGTCGTCCGCCCAGACGGCACGCTCGACGTCCTCGAACATGGACGCCGAAGAACTGGTGGTGTTGTCGCCGTTCGTGGTGAACACCTCGCGCGATGTCGGCTTCGTCGCCACATCGTCGCTCGCGGGCGGTCGTCTCGCGGGCGATTTGAAGGACACGCCCGCCGCCTATTCGGTGCTGACGAGCGAGTTCATCGAAGCCCTTCAGTTGACCGATCTGGCGGCAGCGACCGAATGGACGGTGAACTCCGCCAATCTCCAAGGTGACGGCAACAGCGAGATCTTCGGCGCCGGTTTCGAAGCGTCGTCACGCGGCGTCATCACCGGATCGCAGCAGCGGAATTTTTTCCCGCTCAACGTCAACTTCGATGCCTATAATCTCGATCGGATCGATTATTCGCGCGGGCCGAATGCGATCCTGTTCGGCAACGGCACGTTTGGCGGGAATGCGAACGT
>JAFAAS010000186.1 GCA_023426435.1 Verrucomicrobiota bacterium
CCACCGGCAAACTCTCCTGGATTCGTCGCAAATGCTCCTCGGTCAGTTCCATCTCCTCTGTCTGCACATTATGCCAATCAAAGCAATAGTGTTAACAGGCCCTAGGTGACACTTCCCCGCGCTCCGCGCCCACGCGTCCCGCGAAATCGCGATGCTCTCCCCACCCAAAGTGTCACCTAATAGGTGACACTCTCCCGCTCCGCGCGTCGTCGCCCGATACATTCTTTTCGTGTCTTTCCCGCGTTTCGTGGTTTCCTCCACCTTCCTTTCGCCATGTCCGCCGATCTCGCCCAGCTCGTCACGTCCATCGCCCAACGCGCCCGCGCCGCTTCGTTCTCGCTCGCGATCGCGCCGACGTCCGCGAAGAACGCCGCCCTGCTCGATCTCGCCGACCGGCTCACCCGCTCCACCGACACCCTTCTCGCCGCCAACCAGCGCGACCTCGCCGCCGCGAAAGACAACAATCTCTCCTCCGCCCAAATCGACCGGCTCACGCTCACGCCCGCGCGCCTCACGCACCTCGCCGACAGCGTCCGCGAAGTCGCCGCTCTGCAGGATCCCGTCGGCGAACTCCTCGAGGAAACCACTCGCCCCAACGGCCTCGTCCTCAAAAAAATCCGCGTCCCGATCGGCGTCATCGGCATCGTTTACGAAGCCCGCCCCAACGTCACCATCGACTGCGCCGTCCTCTGCCTGAAAAGCGGCAACGCCGCCATCCTCCGCGGCGGCAAGGAGTGCTTCCACACCAACACCGCCTTCGCCGCCCTCATCGCCGAATCGCTCGCCGCCGCCGCACTCCCGACCGACGCCGTCCAACTCATCCCCACCACCGACCGCGCCGCGCTCACCACGCTGCTCAAGCTCGACACGCTGATCCACTGCATCATCCCCCGCGGCGGCGAAGGCCTCATCCGTTTCGTCGCCGACCACAGCACGATCCCCGTCATCAAGCACTTCAAGGGCGTCTGCTTCGTTTACGTCGACCGCGCCGCCGACCTTGCCATGGCGGAAAAAATCATCGTCAACGCCAAGACCCAGCGTCCCGGCGTCTGCAACGCCGCCGAACAACTCCTCGTCCATCGCGACGTCGCCGAATCGTTCCTCCCCGCCGCCGCCCGCGCGCTGATCGCCGCCAAAAACGTCCAGCTCCGCTGCGATCCCGCCAGCGCCGCCATCCTCGCGCGTCACCAAATTCCCACTACGGCCGCCACCGACGCCGACTACACCGCCGAGTTTCTCGACTACGTCCTCGCCGTCCGCGTCGTCGATTCGATCGACACCGCCATCGCCACCATCAACCGCGACAGCTCCGGCCACAGCGACGCCATCGTCACCCGCGACGAGCCTGCCGCTCAAAAATTCCTCGCCGCCGTCGACAGCGCCGCGGTCATGTGGAACGCCTCCACGCGCTTCAACGACGGCTTCGAATTCGGCCTCGGCGCCGAAATCGGCATCAGCACCGACCGCCTGCACGCCCGCGGCCCCATGGGTCTCCGCGAGCTCTGCAGCTACAAATGGCTCGTCACCGGCACCGGCCAAACCCGCGGCTGACCCGCCCGTCGTAGCGGAACGCGTGAGCGTTTCGTTCCTCCGCTCCATCGCTCACTCCGCGATTGAGCTTCGCCTCGCGCCCGCCATGCTCGCCGCCGCTTTCGCTCCGCGCGTTCCCATGAAAACCTTCGTGATCGCCCCCGCGCTCGCCGCCTTCGCGTTGTTCATCTTCGGAGCCATCTACTGGATGAGCCCGTTCCCCTACATCACACTCACCCCGGTCGGCGACAACGCCGCCGCCGCCACCGCTCTCGCCCAGATCTTTCCCACCACCGGCACCTATCTCATCCCCGGCCCCGACGTCGCCGATCGCGAACTCCTCACCGAACTTCACCGCCGCGGCCCGCTCGCCCGCGTTCAATTCATCAAGGAAGGCCGCGGACCGATGGACCCCGCGATCTTCCTCAAAGGCTACCTGCATTACTTCGCCGTCTGCTTCGCCTTCGTCCTCCTGATCCGCGCCGCCGGCCCGCTTTCCCGACGCGGCATCATCCGACTCACCACATTAGCCGGACTCACCGCCGGAATCTTCGCCTGCCTCAGCGATCCCATCTGGTGGGGCCATCCCTGGGGCTGGCATCTCGTCACGGCCGCTTATATTCTTTTCGGCTCCGCCCTCGCCGGACTCGTCCTCGGACCGTTTCTTCGCTCCCTTCCCGCCCCCGCAACTTCCTGAACGTCAACCTTCACCCGTCTCTTCCTCCATCCCGGTTGCGCGGAACCTCAACACCCATTCACTGACACATCGGCCATGGCTCGCTTCGCTCGCATCCCTCTTGCCTTCGCTTTGCTCGCCCCGCTCTTCGTCGCTCATGCCGAAGACGCGCCGCCCGCCCTGTCGCGCTCCACTCCCGCGGCCCAAGCCACCGAGTCCGACTCCGCCACCGCGCAACCGAAACGCGAGCGCGCCATCTCCAGCAACGTCGCCGCCCAACTCGCCGCGCGGATGCCCAAATACAATCCTCCGCCAAAGCCAAAGCCCGAGGACGAAGACGTCGATCTCCGCGAAGTAGACAAGCCCCGCAACAACATCATTCGTCTCCCCAAAATCGTCGTCCAGGAAGAGCGGCCGCCCGTTTTCCGCGAGCGTGACATCCATACGCGCCAGGGCCTCGCCGAGCTCGCCATGCGTCGCTACCTCACGCCGACTCACCGCCTGCTCAACAACTTCTACATCCCTTTCCTCACCGGCAGTCCCGAGCAATACGCGATGGCCCGCTACGCCGAAGACGAGCGCCTCGCCAACATGTCCGACCTGAACGACACCGCTGACACGATCAGCCGCACCGATCCTCGCGAGGGCGCCTACATCCGCCGCCTCGCCGGTGAAACCTACATGCGTTCGGGAGACACCACCGACTACCGGATGCACAACGATCGCTAGCGCGCCGCTTCGATCCGCCGCCTTTCACCCTAACCCACCATGAAAGGCCGCACATCTCCCCTTCTCCTCGTCGCGAGCGCCTTGCTCGCTTCCGCCGCAGAGACCACCGACTCCTCCCCGTCTCGCTCGCGCGCCGTCTCCCCGCAGACCACCGCTCGCGTCAACTCCACGCTCCCCCGCTTCGTTTCTCCTCCCGCACCCGAGGCCAGCGTCCCCGCCCCTCTCGCCTCCTCCAGCTCCACCGCGTCTCCAAATTCTGGAGACACCACCCTCGACCACGACATCGTCCGGCTCCCCCGCTACGAGGTCCGCGAACGTCCCTTGCCGCGCTTTCGCGAACGCGATCTGCTCACCCGCGCCGGCCGCATCGACCTCGCCGTCAAACGCCACCCCGCCCTCAAACTCGGTCCGCTTTCCCGTCTCAACCTCCGCCGCGGCCTCGACATGCTCGAGGAGGAGCAACAAATCGAACGCAACCGCGAGATGGGCGAACTCATCGGCTTCCAACGCTTCGTCGCCACCTCCCGCAACCGCCCCGCCACCCCCGTCCGCGTCGCCGCCGAATAAGAGCTCACCTCTGCAGGGCGGGGTCTCCGGACCCCGCCGCCAAGTAGGCCGCCCCCCACCCGCCGCCCCATGTAGGAGCCCGCTTGCGGGCGATACATCGCCTGCGCCGACTAAAGCATATTAAATAAAGCCATAGCCGTTGGCCGAATCCGAAAACCCGATTTGAACCACGAAGGCACCGAGCACACAGAGAAAGGCCACAGGATCTCTCCGTGCCTTTGTGCCTCTGTGCTTCACCTGAAGGGCTATCGTTTTTCTGAAAACGCTCTAAAACTGCCCGCAAGCAGCCCCCCGAGCCCGCATCGCGAGGATTCCCCACCGTTTCGCCGAAACGCCGCAGAACCTCGAAATCCTCCTCACACCGCCGGCTTCACATCCCCCAACAATTCCCGCGTAATCTGCTCCCACTCCGCCGCCAGCGTGACATCGCTCGCCGGCCGCGTCCGCTGCGCCCGCGCATACCAGTAGCCCGCGTTCGCCGCGTCGCCTTCCTTGCGATGCAGATACGCATGCACCCACGCGCCATCCGGCGTCGTATCCTCCTGCACAATCGTATGCGCACGCGTCCAGTCGCCCCGACCGTCGTGCCATAATCCCCGCAGCGCCGCACTCGCTCCACTCGGCGGCCCCGGATCGCGTTTCACTGACTCGGCGAATTCCGCAAATGACATTTGCCCCACCATGCAGCGGCCCTTTGTAGTTTCAAGCGACCGATGTCCGACACCGATCTCGTAATTTTGCGCGAACTCCTGGCGCGCGAACCCGGGTTTCTCTCCGGCACTTCGCTCGCGGCCAAACTTGGCACGTCGCGCGTTGCGGTCTGGTTGCACATGGAAAAGCTTCGCGCCCAGGGCTTCACCTTCGAAGCCGCCCGCGCCCGCGGCTACCGCATCGCGCAACGTCCCGCCGGTCTCCACCTCACCCTCATCCGCGCGCTCCTCAAAGGTCGCCGCCGCGATCTCTCCATCACGCTTCTCGACGAGGTCGATTCCACCAACGACGAAGCCGCTCGCCAGCTCGCCGCCGGCCGCGCCACGCCGTTCGTTATTCTTTCCCGCCGCCAGACCCGCGGCCGCGGCCGCCTGGGCCGGCCGTGGCACTCCGAACCCAACGGCAACCTCTACGCCAGCTTCGCGTTCCGCCCGCACGTCCCGCCCACCCGCATGGCCATCTTCACCCTCTGGATGGGCGTCAACCTCTGCGAGCTCATCTCCAATTTCACCTCGCTCACCCCGGGCCTCAAATGGCCCAACGATCTCCTCTTCGACGGCCGCAAAGCCGGCGGCATGCTCACCGAGGCCCGCGTCGACGCCGACCAGATCCGCGATCTCGTTTTCGGCCTCGGCCTCAATGTCAACGCCACCGACCGCGACTGGCCCGCCGACCTTTCCCGCCGCGCCATTTCCCTCGCCCAACAATCCTCCTCCCACCTCGATCTCAACCGCCTCACCGCCGCCATCATCGGTCGCGTCCTCCTCGCCTACGAACAATTCGTCGCCGACGAACATCTCGAGACATTCTCCGATCTCTGGCAAAAATACGACGTCCTCCGCGGCAAACCCATCGCCCTCGTTCACGGCTCCACCCGCTTCGCCGGCCTGGCCCACGGCATCGATGACGACGGCTCCCTTCTCTTGCGCACCGACGCCGGAACCCTCCAACGCTTCCGCGCCGGCGAGGTCACCATCGAAAAGCAAAATGCCTGAGTATCCGCTTTTCGCCTACGCGCCTTTCCCGGTCCGCTCCGGCAACCTTTCCGCCGCCGCTGCGGCGCGCCCGCTCACCGCCTGATTCCCGATGTCCGAAACTCCCGCCATCGAAGTCTCGCATCTGGTGAAAACCTACGCCGGCAACGCCGCCGTCAACGACGTCAGCTTCACCGTCGCCCGCGGCGAGATCCTCGGCTTCCTCGGCCCCAACGGCGCCGGCAAGTCCACCACCATGCGCATCCTCACCGGCTACCTGCCCGCCACCTCCGGCACCGTGCGCGTGTGCGGCATCCCCGTCGCCTCCCAGCCCGGCGAGGTCAAAAAGCGCATCGGCTACATGCCGGAAAACAACCCGCTGCCCGAGGACATGCGCGTATCCGAATATTTATACCTCCGCGGCCGCCTGAAGGAGGTTCCCCGCCGCAAGCTCGGCCCGCGCATCGACGAGGTTCTCGAGCTCTGCGACCTGAAACGCGTCCGCCACAAGATCATCGGCAAACTTTCGAAAGGCTACCGCCAGCGCGTCGGCATCGCCGAAGCCATCCTCGCCGAACCGCCCGTCATCATCATGGACGAGCCCACCATCGGACTCGATCCGCACCAAATCCTCATCGTCCGCGACCTCATCGGCTCCCTGCGCAGCCGCATGACCGTCATCATTTCATCCCACATCCTGCCCGAAATCGAAATGACCTGCGATCGCGTGCTCATCATCAACCAGGGCCGCGTCGTCGCCCAGGGCACGCCCGCCGACCTCCGCCGCGAAATCCTCGGACACTCCACTTACCAACTCGAAATCGCCGGCGACGCCGCCTCGCTCCCCGCCGCGCTCGCCACCGTCGACCCGACGTTGAAAATCGCCTCCGAATCCGAACCCGACCCCGCCGGCTTCCGCCGCCTCACGCTCTCCACCGAACGCGACGACGATCTCGGCGAATCCCTTTTCCAAACCTTGTCCGCCTGCCACTTCCGCGTCCGCAGCCTCAGCCGCGCCCACTCCACGCTCGAAGACGTCTTCCTCGCCGCCACCCGCCGCAGCTGGGACGTCCGCGCCGAAGACCTCCGCCGCCGCTAAACCGTCCTCCTCCCGCTGTCATTCTGAGCGAAGCGAAGTTCAGCCGAAGGCTAGCCTGA
>JAFAAS010000013.1 GCA_023426435.1 Verrucomicrobiota bacterium
AGCCGAATGAAACCGCGCCCTTGCACCATCCCCAACCCCACCGCCGCCCCGGGCTGAAGGTCCTGCACATGAAAAACATAACGGCTGCGTTTCAATCGCGTCGCGATCCACGCAAAAAATCCGAGACACAGCGGCGGACTCACCACGACATACACGTCCGCGCGCGGCAGGAACAAAACCCGCAACAGGGACATCAGCCCGAAACTCAGTTCATGAAGGATGCGCCGCAGCGTGGTCGCTTCCGCCGGCACGTATTGGGCGCAGCGATGCACCTCGACGCCATTGATGCGATCCTGCCGAAACATTCGGCCACGGTCTCCCGGCTCCTTCCGCCAGTGCGGATAATAAGGAAAGCCCGTCACCACCGCGACGTCGTGCTCGCGAGCCGCGAGATACTCTGCCAGCTCCGCATTGTAAGGTGCGATGCCCGTGGCTTCAGGACGATAATTGATGCCCCAGAGGATGATCTTCATGTCGAATGATTGTGGTTGCAGCGCACCACCACCCACCCGGCGCGGGGTAACACACAGGAGAGGTCGATGAACCCGGAGGAGATGCGCGCAGAACTCTTGATGGGCCACGATAACCCCGAACCTTCTTCTTCGAAATCGGGGCTACCCCGCGACGATGTCCCCTGAATCCCCGAGCGCCTTCTTCGATTCCTCCCTACCCCGGGCCTAAGGGGATATCTGATTGTTTCAAACGGAGGGAACCGGCCGGGAAAAAGTTCCCGTTCCACACGGAACCCCCGCAGCCCACAACGTTCTGTGCACCCGTCGTGCCAGCTTCCTTCCGGCGTTTTCGTCGGCTGCTTGCGTCAGCCGCCCTGGCCCTCGCCTTCGCGGGCGTGTCCAGCCTTCACGCTCTGCAATCCAGTCCGCCGTCGAACACCGCGCCCGCGGCGGTGCCGGTTTTGAACGTTCGCGATTTCGGTGCCATCGGGGACGGCCAGCTGCACCGCGTTTCGGAATGGATCCAAACCGGCCGCTTCAGCAGCCTGCATGCACTGCGCCGCGCGTATCCGTTTGTAGACGACGCCCGCTGGACCATCGACGAGGTCGCGTTCGAACTCGCCAAACGCGCGCTCCCCGCCACCGGCGGCACCATTCACTTTCCCGCCGGCCACTATGTCAGTGGACGGCACTCCTGGCGCATCTGGCGCGATCACGTGCGACTGACGGGTGAAGGCCCCGATAAGAGCATTCTCTCCACCGCTCCCGAGATCGAAGACGCCTTGAGCGTCGCGCCCTACCGTCACATCGGCTGGATCGAGGGAGCGGCCCACGAATTCGCCTACACCGCTGACAGCGGACAACGCGGCGCCTCGAGCGTGAAGCTGAAACTCCCCGCGTCCAAAGTCGGCCTCTCGCCCGGAGATTTGGTCTTTGTTCGCAACGGCGCCAATCGTTTCGATCAAGACTACGGCGAGTTCAACGTCGTCACCGGTCTCGATGCCGATGGCACGCTGCATCTCGAGCATCCGCTGAGCCGCGACTACACGCTCGCGAAACTCAACTGGGCGGCCGAGGTCGCCTCCGATTTCACGCTGCCGCGCAAACACGGCGCCGTGCAGGTTACCGTGCGCAAGGGCAACGGGTTCTTCGTTCCCGCCCGAGGCACGACCGTCAGCATCGGCGAAAACGTTTTCCGCGTAGAACAACAAACGGGAACCACCATCCGCCTCGCGAACCTCGGCCCGGCCAACGATCCGCGCGGCACCGTCATCCCCGCCGGATCCAAAATCGCGAAATCCCGCACCGTCCTGAAACTCACGCGCACCGCCCGAAACTTCCGCGCCGAGGGTCTGCAGATCATCGGTCGCCGCAAGGTCGTGAGTATCTCCAACAGCTACGACGTCGCGTTCGTCGATTGCACGTTTTTGCGCGACCTGCGCGATCGCGGCTTTCGCGGCGGTCTCACGCTCGACGGCGATGGCGGACGTTTCGCGCGTTTCGAGCGCTGCACTTTCATCGCCACGCCCGCGATCGGCATGCAGATGGCGCGCTCCTTCGGCGACATCGTGTTCTCCGGCTGCACGTTCAAGGACACCAACGTGGCGTTCACCGAATTCAACTTCGACGGCGAGGTCTCCGACTGCACGTTCGAAGTCGAAGGCACTTCCGCCCTCACCAATGTCGTGATCGTCGGCAAATCCTGCGGCTATCTTCGGATCGTCGGCAACCGCATCCGCGCCAAGGGGGTGAAGATGGTCTTCGACACGGTGTCCGACATCCACTCGCAGAAACACGGCAGCGAGGGCGACGTCGTCATCCGCCATAACCGGATCGAGGCGCAAGGGGTCGAACGCGTCTTCCCCTTCCCCAACTCGCATCGGCTTTCGCTCTCCGAAAATCAGGTGATCCAACCGTAGCGGCCCGCGCAGCCATCGCGGTTCGTGCATTGACCATGCAGGTCGTTGCCTAAACGTTGCCGGAAATTTTCGCTCTCAACGGAAGAGCCTCCTCGTCTTGCTCAACTCTCACCCAGTCTCCACGCCTCGCATCCTCGTCGTCGAAGACGAGACCAAGACCCGCGCATCCATCACCGAGGGTTTCCAACTCGAGGGCTGGAATGTCCTCTCCGCCAGCAACGGCGCCGAAGCGATCGATCTTCTCGAACACGAGGCGTTCGACCTCGTCATTCTCGACTGGCTGCTGCCGGATCGCGACGGGCTCGATGTGCTTCGCCACTTCCGTCAACGGGGCCGACAAACTCCCGTGCTGATTCTGACCGCCCGCAGCACCGTGCCGGATCGCGTCGCCGGCCTCGAGAACGGGGCCGACGACTATCTCGCCAAACCTTTCGCTTTCGCCGAACTGCTCGCGCGAAGCCGCGCGCTGCTGCGGCGTCCGGTGATGAGTTCGGGACACTTCCTGCGTTGCGGCGATTTGCAGCTCGATACGCGCGCGCGGATCGCCGTCCGCGGCGACGAGGAAATTTCGCTCACTCCGCGCGAGGTCGACATCCTCGAATATCTGCTCCGCTACCAGGGACAGATCGTCACCCGCGAGATGCTCGAGCGCGATGTCTGGAAACAAAGCCATCGCTTCACGTCGCTCGATAATGTCATCGACGTTCAAATCATGCGCTTGCGCCGCAAGGTCGACCGCGACGGCGCCGAGAAGCTGATCCACACGGTGCGGGGCGTCGGTTACCGGCTGGCTCGGGAGACGGACTGATGCGCCGCTGGTGGCAGCAGCGCACGCTCCGGTTTCGCCTCGCGACGTGGTATGCGCTCGGCGGCGCATTGCTGCTCTCCGTCTTCAGCGCCACGCTTTATCTCTACGTTGCCGAGCGGCTCGCGCAGCCGCTCGATCGCCAGCTTCGCAGCGATCTGGAGAAGGTGCGCGCGAACCTTGCCCTCGCCAGCGACGGCACCGCGCTCTGGGCCGGTCATCCGCTGGCCGATCTCGATCGTCAAAGTCCCAGCATCCCATGGTTCGAAATTTGGGACAACGATGGTCGCTTGATCGCGCGTTGGTGGCAGTTGGACGAATCGCGACTCGAGCGTCTGCCGCCCGCTCCGGCCATCGGACGCGAAACGATTTCAATCTTCAACGTCGCCCCGAATCTCCGCCTCCGCTCGCTCTCGCTGCCCATCGAAGTCGGCACCGCGCCGCCGCTCATGGTGCGGCTGATGCGCAATCACGTCCCAAGCGCCGACGCTCTCCAGGCGTTGCTGCTCATCATCGTCGTCGCCCTCCCGGCCGTGATCACTCTGCTCGTTCTAGGCGGCTACGTCATGACGCGCCGCTGGTTGAAACCGCTCGACCGCATGGTCGAACAAGCGCGCCGCATTCACGCCGAAGACCTCAGTCGCCGTCTTCCCGTCGCAAACCCCGACGACGAACTCGGCCAGCTCGCCACCGTCTTCAACGTCACGCTCGATCGCCTGCAAAATTCGTTTGTCGCGCTCGACCGTTTCGTCGCCGACGCCTCGCACGAACTTCGCACGCCGCTCACGACGCTCCGCAGCGTGGGCGAGGTCGGTTTGCGCCGCAGCCGCACCGTCGAGGAATACCGCGACATCATCGGCAGCATGCTCGAGGAATCGGAGCGCCTCCAGCTCCTCATCGAGCGTCTGCTCGAGCTCGCGAGCGCCGGCGCATCGACCGTGAACCGCCAGCCGGTTTCGCTCGATCACCTCGTCTCGAGTTGCGTCAACGAGCTCTCCGTGCTCGCCGAAGCCAAGGGCCAGACACTGCGCATCGAAACCGGCGGCTGCCAGGTTCACACCGATCCGGTGCTCCTTCGGCAGGCCTTGCAGAACCTCGTCGACAACGCGGTGAAATACAGCCCCAGCGATTCCACCATTCGCGTCATCGTCCGCGGGCAAACCGACGCCTGCACGATCGAGGTGATCGATCAGGGCCCAGGCGTTCCCGCAGAACACCGCACCCGAATCACCGACCGTTTTTACCGCATCGATCGCGGTCGCAGCCGCAGCGATGGCGGCTTCGGCCTCGGCCTCGCGCTCGCCGCCGCCTACATGCGCGCGCTCGGCGGAACCTTGGAATGGGAAGCCGCCCAGCCGCGCGGTTCGGTCTTCCGCCTCCGGCTTCCCCGCTAAGCGTCGGAGCTCCCCGCGCTTATTCCGGTATCTTGTTTTTTGGATACACGGGCGTCGCTCCATCCTGGCTCGCCACCCATTCGCCCAGACGACACGCCCGCCGCAGCGCGGCGCCAGCTTCTTCACCCCGCAACACCGCACCGAGCAATCCTGCGAGAAAAGCATCGCCCGCTCCGACCGTGTCCCGCACTTCGACCGGCCTCGCGCGTTCCCAAGTCCACTCTCCGTCCCACAACAACCCGGCGCCTTGCGCACCGGCCGTCACACAAACGCGCGACACTTCATGTTCCGCCGCCAGTCGCCTCGCGGCGCGCTCCATCGCCTTTTCGCTCCGCACGCGCACGCCGAGCCAGCCGCCCAACTCGTCTTCGTTCAACTTCACCACGTCCGCTTCACGCAGCACCAACCGCACGACCGCCGCCGTGTCGAACGGCGGACGAAAATTCAGGTCGACCACGCGCATCGCATCCGGCCACGCGTCCCACAACGTCTGCAGCGTCCGGCGATTGAACGCCTCCCGCAGCGCCAGCGTGCCAAACACGATCGCGCGCGGCGCCGGTTTCAGCCGCATCAATTTCTCCGGCGCTTCGATCCGATCCCACGCCACGTCGCGCGCGATCCGATACGTCGCCACGCCTTTGGCATCGATTGTCGCGCTCACCGTTCCCGTCGGACGATCGGTCCGACGTTGCACAAAACGCGCGTCCACGCCCCACGCCGCCACTCGCCGCCGCACTTCATCCCCCAGGAAATCGGCCCCCACCGCGGTGACCGGCAGCACGTTCAATCCTTGCTGCGCGAGATGATAGGCCCCGTTGATCGGCGCACCGCCAAGGAAGAGCCCGCGCGGCAAACAATCCCACAGCACTTCCCCGAAGCAAACCACCGTGGGTCTCGCCTCCTCCCGCTTCGCTCGTCGCATGGCGGTTGGTTTACTCATCGCGAATGGAGTCCGGACTCATGTGCAGTTCCTGACACGCCCGCAGGTAAGCCGCCGCCGACCACGCTTGAAACGCCTTGCCCATCGGCCGGCCCGTTTTGCCATGCACCCATTCGTTGAATTCCCAGGGACTCGCTTTTCCGAGCTGGTTCACGCGCGCGAGTTTCACGAGTTCCGTGCGCGCGATGTCACTCAAGCCGAGGCGATGAATGAAACGCACCCACATCCCACCGATGAAGGGCCAGATGCCGCCGTTGTGATAATGATGCGGCAGGTTCAACAGGTTCACCGTGTAATACGGTCGCCAGTCGGGGTCGCCCGACTGCACCGCCGGATAAAGATTCGCA
Source organism: Verrucomicrobiota bacterium (assembly GCA_023426435.1). Classification (GTDB taxonomy): domain Bacteria; phylum Verrucomicrobiota; class Verrucomicrobiia; order Opitutales; family Opitutaceae; genus Opitutus. The sequence goes on from JAFAAS010000013.1 coordinate 5,858, forward strand.
ACCGGATACGGATCGTTCACGCCCACGCCCCACATGAAACGAAACGCCGTCCGCGCGCGGTCGACGTCGATCACATTGGTCAGAAACGCCAGGATGTTCGCCAGCACATCGCACCGCCAGTTGAAGCTGAAGGGCGTGATCTCCGCCAAGAGATATTGGGCGTCGCCCAGCGAGGTCTGGCGGTCCGCGAAGGTGCTGCGCGACGATGTTTCCACGCCGGTCGTCGGCCAGAACGAGACTTTGATTTTCCCGGCGATGTGCTGCGACCACCGCAGGTAATCGGCCGCGCGGACAAAATCATGCTGATACTCGAGCAGGCGGCCGAAACACACGTTCGCGCGATACCACAGGACTTCGTCGTAAAGCACGTGATAGCTGCGACCGAAAAGATCCGTCCAATCGCCCGCCTCCGGCACCTCGATCAACCCATCCGTGTTGCTGTCCTGCGCCGAGAGCCAGTCCATGATCCGCTGCAGCCGAAAACCGTATTCGGAAAGCAATGACATGTCGCCCGTGTTCGTCACGTAGTGATACACCGCGATGATCAGCCACAATCCGCTGTCGATCGAAGCGATCCCCCCCACGCCGGAGTATTCCGGCTCCCGCGTTTCGATCCTCACGTTGGCCGGCACTTGCCCCGCCGGGCTCACCGCATCCAGCAGCGTCCGCAAGGTCTTCAATTGCGCCTCGCGAATATCCGGATCGTCCATCTCCACCGTCTGCACGATCGTGAAACAACCGTCGCGCGCCCAGATGCTGCGATAGTTGATGTCCGTTCCGGTGACGGTGTTGTCCATCAGCGAACACGCCGAAAAACCCAGCGGAGTGATATTCTTCCGCAACGCCTCCAGCGCTTTCTCATATCCGGTCGCAATCAAGTCGCGGTCCTCGTCGCGCAACGATCGCAGCGATTCCGGACCGAACAGCATGCCCTTCCAAATCCCTCCGCGTTCCCGTCCGGGCGTGGGGCCGGGATGCGGCACTTCCGGGATGACGCCGAAGTGCTTCAGCCCTTCGAGCACCCCGTCCGCCATCACCTGATGCGTCACAAACGCCGGCAGCTCGACCACCGCTTCAAACAGCTCCGGCTGGGCATTCTCGACGACGATTCCTTTCACCCCCGGAATCAAAAACATGCTGCTGTCGTTTCCGGTGTCGCCCGCCACGAGCACCGTGTCCAAGGGCACGTTCAACCGTTCGCACAACCAGACGAGCGCATTCCCTTTCGTCGCTCGTTTCGGCAGGACATCGAGGTCACGTAAACTTGAATACACGACGGTCGCCTGGAGACCCGCCTCATCCAGTCGCTGGCGCAGCTCGTCGATCTTCTTCCGATCGATCCGGTGCCAATACCAGCTCGACTTGTAAGGATGCAGAAACTCCGGCGGCTGCCGCTCGATGCCGGCCATCGAGCCCACAATTTCTTCCACCTTCGCCAGATCCCAGCCTTCGCCAAACTGCGCCCCGAAATCCGCCAGCGCCGGCCGCGCGTGCGGATCGAAGAGCTCCGTGCCCACGCCGCCGATGATCACGTCCGGTTCGGGCAGCTTGCGCGCCGCGATCAGCGATCGCACGTCTCGCACCGAGCGTCCGGTGTTGATCACCAGGAGCGGGCGGGTGTCTCGATTCAGCGACTCCCAAGCCTGCTTGAATCGCTGCTCGGATTCGGGATTCCCCAGTATCGTGCCATCGAGGTCGGTGGAAAAAAGTCGGATCGGCTGCGTGCCGCGATCGGGAAGCATGGCACCACCATTATCACGCTGCTCCTTGGCACAACTCCTTCCGACGGAAGGTGCGCAGGAATTTTCTCCTCCCCATCGTGAGTCCGTCGCTGCGCTTATTCACTGTCGTTCCAAGGCTCGTCCCACTCGGTGTCCGCCAGCGACAAAACCGTCGAGGGTCGCTGCTCCACCGCCGCCACGAGTTGCTGCGCCACGCCGGTCCACGTGAACAAGCTCCGCGCTTTGTGCGCGCCCATGCGCGACAACCGGCTCCGCAGTCGCGGATGACGAAAAACTTTTGCCATCATGACCCCGAGATCCTCGCGATCGAAGGGATCCGCGTAGAGCGCGTGCCGGCCAAACGTGATCGCGCGATACAATCCGCCATGCACCGTCACGATGGTCGGCGTCCCCGAAGCCATCGCTTCGATCGCCGTCATGCCGAAGGGCTCGTAACGGCTCGACAACACAAACATGTCCGCCGCGCGGTAATAATCCGCCAGATCCTCCTCCGCGATGAACGAACCGAACGTGATGCGCTCCGGCGCCGATGTCTTCGCCGCCACCGCCTGGTATTCGGCCAGCAGCGATTTCTCGAAATCGTTCAAGTCCGACCCGCCAATCGCCAGATACAATCTCGCCGTCGGTTCGCGTCGCGCCACGAGATCGAACGCCTCGATCAGGAGATCGTAGCCTTTGTTCCTCGCCAGCCGCCCAAGCGCGAGCACCACCTTGCCTTCAAAACCGAAACGCTGCCGAATCGCCTGCCGGCTCGCTTCGCCCACCGGATAATAGCGGTTGTCGTCGTAACCGGGCGGAACCATCCGCACGCGCTCCGCCGGCACTTCGTAATCCTCGATGATGAAATCGAGCTGCGGCGGCGTCGTCGCCACGACGAGGTTGCAGTCGCGATAAAGCTTCCGCTCGTCGCGCACGCGGCGCGAGAAGTTGTATTGCTTTTCGAACTTCGCCGCGTCGCCGGGATAGTCGCGCTCCATCTGGCGTTGTTTCCACAACCCGAGCGAGTGCGGCGTGTGCACGTGCGGAACGTCGAGCACTTCCGCCAGATGCTGACCCGCCACACCCGCATCCCAATAGTGGCTGTTGATAAAATCGTATTTCAACCCGTGCTTCTGGATCAGCCGGAGCGCGTGCTCGCCCCATTCGTCGAGATATTCGACGAGATATTCCTTCGGGATGAATTCCTTCCCGCCACATGGGACGCGAATCACGCGCACGCGATCCGTCACTTCCTCGAATTGCGGCTGGTCTTCGAACTGACGCGTCCAGATGTCCACCTCGTATCCGAGAAGCGCGAGCTTCTTTGAGAGCTCCAGCACATAGACAACCTGCCCTCCCGTATCCGCCGCGCCGAGCGGAGGCACGGCGGCCACGTATCCGTGAGTAGATACCATGGCGATGCGCGGAAGAGAGCTGTCGGCGTTGAGAGCTTGTCGTGTCATAGACTAATAGTAGCACAAGTGCCGGCCAAGGGCGGCTGTTCTAAGGTCCATGGCAGTAGTGCCACCCGCGTCGTTGCGTCGTCTGGACCTCGTGCTGGGAGAGTGAACGTGCCGGCGGAGCAAACCTGCCCACAAGGCACCGCGCCTGACGTTTTGGTCAGGCGTTTCCCCGACTCCTTCTCTCCGCGCCCGATCTCCGGCAGAGTAGCCAACACAATCCCGCGTGTTCCTTTACAATGCGGGCGAATCTTTCGAACGTTTCCGCCCTCCCATGCCTCCTTCGCCCGCTCCTTCTTCCTCCGAAGCCTGCGCTCCGATCTTCGACTGGCTCGACCGCCGCAGCGCCGGCGTGCTGCTCCATCCGACCGCGCTGCCCAGCCCGTATGGCGTCGGCGCGTTCGATCAGGAGGCGTTCAACCTTCTCGACTTCTTCGCCCAGGCCGGAATCTCCGCCTGGCAACTCTGCCCGCTCGGGCCGACCGGCTACGGCGATTCGCCTTATCAGTGTTTTTCCGCCTTCGCCGGAAATCCGTATCTGATCGATCCGGGCGCCCTCGTGCAGGCCGGACTTCTCACCGCGGACGCCGTCGCTCCGCTGCGCGCCTTGCCCATGGATCGCGTCGACTTCGGCGCGCTCTACCAACTGAAGTTGCCCATCCTTTTCTCGGCTTACGACACCGCCCGCCGCGACCCGAAGCGTCCTCTCCCCTACGGGGATTTCAACGCCTTCCGCCAGCAGCACAGCGCCTGGCTCGAAAGCTACTGCCTCTTCTCCGCGCTCAAGGAACATTTCAAAGGTCAAGCATGGTGGGAATGGCCCGCCGAGGTCCGCTCCTTCCCCGCCGCGCGCAAATCCCCGCTCGCCTCCCAGCTCAACGCCCGCGCCGACGCGTATGCGTTTGTTCAATACCTGTTCTTCGGCCAATGGACCAAATTGCGCGCCCGCGCCCGCGAGATGGACATCTCCATCATCGGCGACACGCCCATCTTTGCCGCGATCGACAGCGCCGATGTCTGGGCCCATCCCGACCTCTTCCAACTCGATCCCAAAACGCTGCGGCCCACGTTCGTCGCCGGCGTGCCACCCGACTACTTCTCCGCCGACGGCCAGCTCTGGGGCAATCCACTCTACCACTGGCCCGCGCACGCCGCCGATGGTTACAAGTGGTGGCTCGACCGCTTGCGCGCGAACTTCGAGCTCTACGATATCGTCCGCATCGATCACTTCCGCGGCTTCGATACGTATTGGTCCATCCCCGCCGACGCCGTCAACGCCCGCACGGGCACGTGGGAGCAAGGCCCCGGCCTCGAGTTCTTCAAAGCCGTCCGCGCCGCGCTACCCAACGCAAAGCTCATCGCCGAAGACCTCGGCGAGCTCGCTCCGTCCGTCATCACGCTCCGCGAAGCCACCGGCCTTCCGGGCATGGCCATTCTCCAATTCGCCTTCGGCAGCGGCTCCGACAACCTCTACCTCCCTCACAACCAGCGCGCGAACAGCGTCATTTATCCGGGCACCCACGATAACGACACCACGCTGGGCTGGTATGCCTCGATCGATGAGCTCACCCGCGATCACGTGCGCCGCTACTTTCGAGTGAGCGGCCGCGAAATCGGTTGGGATTTCATCCGCGCCGCCTACGCGTCCGTCGCGCGTCTCGCCGTCATCCCGCTGCAGGACTTGTTCTCGTTGGGCTCCGAAGCGCGGTTCAACACCCCCGGCAAATCCCAAGGCAACTGGAGCTGGCGCTACCAACCGCAACAACTCCGCTCCCTCCGCGACGGCGCCTCGACCTACCTCCACGATCTCGCCGCCCTCTACGGCCGCGCGCCCGCCCCGCCGCGTTAGCGCTCCGCGAAATCCGCTCCATTGACAATCGCGCATCGCGACGCGTCGCTTTCGCCGTGTCCGTCCGCGAAAAGATCCTCGTCGCCATGTCCGGCGGCGTCGACAGCTCCGTCGCCGCGCTGCTGCTCAAACAGCAGGGCCACGACGTCGTCGGCGCCTACATGAAGAACTGGATCAACGAGGACAACGTCATCGGCCATTGCCCGTGGATGCAGGACATCGACGACGCCCGTCGCGTCGCCGAACAGATCGGGATCGAGTTTCGCGTGGTCAATCTCATGCGCGACTACCGCGAGCGCGTCGTCGCGTATTTGCTCGATGGTTACGCCCGCGGTCTCACGCCCAATCCCGACGTGATGTGCAATCGCGAAATCAAATTCGGCGTCTTCCGCGCCTGGGCTCGCGACCACGGCTTCACCGCCGTCGCCACCGGTCACTACGCTCAGAGGGTGGAGCCCGACGTCCCCACCGGGCTTTCTCATCGCGACACGCCTGCCACGTTCCACCTCCTCGAAGGCGCCGACCCCAACAAAGACCAATCCTACTTCCTCGCCCTGCTCTCGCAGGAGCAACTCCGCGACGCCCGCTTCCCCATCGGCCATCTGCCCAAACCCGAGCTCCGCCGTCTCGCCCGCGAAGCCGGCCTCGCCACCGCCGACAAAAAAGACAGCCAGGGCATCTGCTTCATCGGCGAAGTGAAGATGCAGGACTTCCTTCGCGCCTACGTCCCCGACGCACCCGGCCCCATCGTTCGCGCCACCGATGGACGCGAGCTCGGCCAGCATCGCGGCCTCCACTTTTACACGCTCGGTCAACGCAAGGGCATCGGCATCCCGTCCAACACCGACAACAAAGCCTACGTGGTCGTCGGCAAACGCGCCGCCGATCGCGCCCTCCTCGTCGCGTTCGATTCACCCGACGCCCCCGGTCTGTTCCAACGCGAGGTTCGCGTTCACTCGCTCAGTTGGATCAACGAACCCATTTCCGCTCCGCGCCCCCTCGAGGGCCGCGTCCGTTATCGCGATCCGCGCATTCCGCTCGAGTTCGTTCCCGAAACCGAAAACTCCGCGCTCATCCGCTTCCGCGATCCGCAACGCGGTCTCGCCAGCGGTCAAATCCTCGCCTTCTACGATGGCCCGCGCCTGCTCGGAGGCGCCGTTTACTCTTAATGCCCGCTTCAACTCACCCCATGCTCACGCTCAAATCCATCCGCCTCCTCACCGCGTTCGCCGTCATCGCGTTGTCCCACGCGCGCGCCAACGGCGACTGGCCCTTGCCCGTCACGACTCCTGCCGCCGCCGGTTTTTCCGCCGAGCGCCTCGACACCCTTCATCGCAACCTCCGCGCCCCGGTCGACGCCGGCAAATACTCCGGCTACATCCTCGTCCTCGCGCGCGACGGAGAAATCGTCGACTTCCGCGCTCACGGTCACCGCGATCTCGAAGCCCGCGCGCCCCTGCAAAAGGACTCCATTGTGAAGATCTTCTCCATGTCGAAGATCGTCACGTCCGCCGCCATCCTGATCCTCATGGAGGAAGGTCGCCTCAAGCTCGGCGATCCCGCCGAAAACTATCTTCCCGCGCTGAAAAATCGAAAGGTCTTCACCGGCGGCACCGCCGACGCGCCGCAACTGGTCGACGCCAACCGCCCCTTCACCATCCGCGATCTTCTCACTCACACCGCCGGCTACTACTACGACGAGTCCTGGTCGTCCGACGCCGTTCCCGGCGAGCTCATGAAACGCGCGAAAATCTTCGAAGCCACGAGCCTCGACGATTTCATCCAGCGGATTGCGTCCGTCCCGCTCCACGAACAGCCCGGCACCCGCTACCGCTACGGCATCAGCACCGACATCCTCGGCGCCATCGTCGAGAAAGCCTCCGGTCAACCGCTCGATCGTTTCCTCCAGGAACGCATCTTCGCTCCGCTCGGCATGCGCGACACGAGCTTCTGGGTCCCCGAGGAAAAACACTCCCGCCTCGCCAAGGTCTATCACCGCGACGCCTCCGGAAAACTCGCTCCCAACCCTTGGGCCAACGCGCCTCTGGCCAGCCCCAATCGTCCCTTCTTCAGCGGCGGCGGTGGACTCTACTCGACCGCCGGCGACTACCTTCGTTTCGCGCAAACGCTCCTCAATGGCGGCGAGCTCGAGGGCACGCGTATCCTCAGCCGCAAGACGGTCGAGTTGATGACCCAAAACCACATCGCGCATCTCGCCACCCCGCACCCGTTCAACACCCCGTCCCAAGGCTTCGGTCTCGGCGTCCGTATTCTCACCGACCTCGGCCAAAGCCCGCTCCTCGGCACGCCCGGCACCTTCGGCTGGGACGGCGCCGCGACCACCAAGGTCGAGATGGATCCCACCGAACGCCTCGTCTCCATCGTCCTCTTCCAACACGTCCCGTTCAATCAGGACGACATCTTCGCCACCTGGGCCAACGGCTACTACTCCGCCCTCATCGACTGACACCCAAAGGTAGGGCGAACCGTCCCCGGTGAGCCGCCAACGTCTCCGGATTTACCCACCATCCGATACGCGATGCTGAACAACAGCGCGCGATGCTCCGTGAAGTCGTCACTCCTCAGATGGTAGGTTGCGCGCGCGCCGCGCAACCATCGAGCACATGCAGCCGCTCGTCCGCCCCCCATCGCTCTCGTTCCACCTTCGATGTCGTTGAATTGTTCATACATCCCTTTGGACGAAACCGTCCGACGTTTTGTGACAGCCCTCGCAATTCGCTTTTGACCCCCTCTCCCGCCACAGCTTACGTGGCAGACCCTTTTTCCAACATGCCCGCGCAACCGACCATCATCTACACCAAGACCGACGAAGCTCCCGCGCTCGCGACCTACTCGCTCCTCCCGATCGTGCAGGCGTTCACCAAGCACGCGGGCATCAACGTCGAAACGCGCGACATCTCCCTCGCCGGCCGCATCCTCGCCGCACTCTCCGACCTCCTCCCCGCCGAACAACGCGTCGCCGACCACCTCGCCGAGCTCGGCGCCCTCACGCTCAAGCCCGAGGCCAACATCATCAAGCTGCCCAACATTTCCGCGTCCGTTCCGCAGCTGAAGGAAGCCATCGCCGAGCTCCAATCGCACGGCTTCAAGGTCCCGAACTACCCCGAATCACCCGCCAACGACGCCGAGAAGGACATCAAGGCCCGCTACGACCGCGTCAAAGGTTCCGCCGTCAACCCCGTCCTTCGCGAGGGCAACTCCGACCGCCGCGCGCCGAAAGCCGTCAAGGACTACGCCCGCGCCCACCCTCACTCGATGGGCAAATGGTCGCCCGACTCAAAAACCCGCGTCGCCACCATGGGCCGCGATGACTTCTTCTCGAACGAGAAATCCGTCACCGTGAGCGAGGCGACCACCGTCCGCATCGAATTCGTCGCCACCGACGGCACCACGAAAGTCCTCCTCCCCAAACTCGCGCTCAAAGCCGGCGAAATCCTCGACGGCACATTCATGAGCCGCAAGACGCTCGACAGCTTCCTCGAAGCCCAGGTCGCGCTCGCGAAACAGGACGGCGTTCTCTTCTCCGTCCACCTCAAGGCCACCATGATGAAGGTCTCCGACCCGATCATCTTCGGCCACGCCGTTCGCGCTTACTTCAAAGACCTCCTCGCCAAACACGCCGCCACCTTCACCGAGATCGGCGTCGACCTGAACAACGGCTTCGGCGACCTCGTCGCCAAACTCGAAAAACTTCCCGCGGCGAAAAAAGCCGAAATCGAAGCCGACATCCAAACCGCCTACGCCAGCGGCCCGGGCGTCGCCATGGTCAACTCCGACCAGGGCATCACCAATCTCCACGTCCCGAGCGACGTCATCGTCGACGCATCCATGCCCGCGATGATCCGCGCCGGCGGCAAAATGTATAACGCCGAAGGCAAGCTCCACGACGCGCTCGCCGTCATCCCCGACAGCTCCTACGCCGGCGTCTATCAAGCGGTCATCGATTTCTGCAAAAAGAACGGCGCCCTCGATCCGCGCACCATCGGCTCCGTCCCCAACGTCGGGCTCATGGCCCAAGCCGCCGAGGAATACGGCTCCCACAACAAAACTTTCCAAATCGCCGCCGCCGGCGCCGTTCGCATCGTCGACGACGCCGGTCGCGTTTACATCGAACACGCCGTCGCCGAGGGCGACATCTGGCGTGCCTGCCAAACGAAAGACGCGCCCGTGCAGGACTGGGTGAAACTCGCCGTCAACCGTGCCCGACTTTCGAATACACCCGCCGTCTTCTGGCTCGACGAAAAGCGCGCGCACGACGGCCAGCTCATCGCCAAGGTCAAAAAATACCTCGCGCAACACGACACGAACGGCCTCGACCTCCGCATCCTCCCTCCAGCCGAAGCGTGCACGTTCACCCTCGAACGTCTCGTCAAAGGCCAGGACACCATCAGCGTCACCGGCAACGTTCTTCGCGACTACCTCACCGACCTCTTCCCCATCCTCGAAGTCGGCACGAGCGCCAAGATGCTCTCCATCGTTCCGCTCATGAACGGCGGCGGCCTCTTCGAAACCGGCGCCGGCGGCTCCGCGCCGAAACACGTCGAACAATTCCAGGCCGAAAATTATCTTCGCTGGGACAGCCTCGGCGAATTCTTCGCCCTCGCCGCCAGCTTCGAACATCTCTCCATCGTCGCGAAACACGCCAAAGCCAAAGTCCTCGCCGACACCCTCGACACCGCGAACGGCAAATTCCTCGAGAACGACAAATCGCCCGGCCGCAAACTCGGCACGATCGATAACCGCGGCAGCCATTTCTACCTCGCGCTCTACTGGGCCCAGGCTCTCGCCGCGCAGAAACAAGACGCCGCTCTCGCGAACACCTTCGCTCCCATCGCCGAGAAACTCGCCGCCAACGAAAAGCAAATCGTCGACGAGCTCATCGCCGTCCAAGGCAAACCCGCCGAGGTCGGCGGCTACTATCAGCCCGACGACGCGAAAGCTTCCGCCGCTCTCCGGCCGAGCCAAACCTTCAACCAAATCCTCGCGCAGCTCTAAAGCTGCAACAGATGAAGCCCGCCATCCCCGGCGGGCTTTTTTTGTAGAAGCAGCAACGTGAACTCCGATCGGGTCGCTTGATTGCTCATGGGGAAACAAAACCTTCCTCACGCCGAATCCGTCCGTTGAAGCAGGACAAAGTTCGGAGCTCTCCCGATTGAGGCTGGCGCCGCCTCCGTCGCGTTTTCAAATGAAGGGATGCACGGCTTCATCGAGTTTCTTCACACCTGGCTTCTCCGTTCCGGTCTTCCCCCCGACACTTCGGATCTCACCGCCCGCACGATCGCATTCATCGTGCTCATCCTGCTGGCGTGGCTCGTCGATCTGCTGACCAAACGCGTCATCCTTCGCGTCATCACCGGCTTCATCCGGCGCAGCTCCGGCAAGTGGGACGACGCCATGCTCGACGCCGGCGTATTCACCCGGCTCTCACATCTCGCACCCGCCCTCGTGTTTCACGTCTTCGGCGGCGACGTGCTCGGCGAAACACCCGCCATGCTCTCGGTGCTCGATACCTTCGTCACCATCTACCTCGTCCTCATCGGGCTTTCGGTCGGCAGCGCCATCCTCAATGGCGCCCAAGCGATCTTCCTCAAAACCGAATTCGGCAGCCGCGTTCCCGTCAAAGGCTTCGTCCAGGCCATCAAACTCGTCGGCGCCATCATCGGCGCGATCTACATCCTCGCTCTCCTCCTCGACAAATCGCCCATCTACATCTTCTCCGGCATGGGCGCGCTCACCGCCGTCCTGCTCCTCATCTTCAAGGACGCCCTCCTCGGTTTCGTCGCCGGTATCCAGATTTCGGTTAACCAAATGGTGCAAACCGGCGACTGGATCGAAATGCCCAAAGCCGGCGCCGACGGCTTCGTCATCGATGTCTCCCTCACCACCGTGAAGGTGCAGAACTGGGACAAAACCATCACGGCGATCCCCACCTACGCGCTCATCTCCGAATCCTTCAAAAACTGGCGCGGCATGTTCGAATCCGGCGGCCGCCGCATCAAGCGCGCCATCCACATCGACATGCAATCCGTCCGCTTCGCCGACGAGGCCATGCTCGAACACTGGCGCAAATTCCGCCTCCTCCGCACCTACCTCGCCGACAAACTCGCCGAGATCGAAGCCGAAAACCAACAGCTCGGCGAAGACCTCGGCGTCCTCGGCAACGGCCGCCGCCTCACCAATCTCGGCACGTTCCGCGCCTACTGCCTGGCTTACCTTCGCGCACATCCGGGCGTGAACCAGGACATGCTCCTCCTCGTCCGCCAGCTCGCTCCCGGCGAACACGGACTCCCGCTCGAGCTGTATTTGTTTACCAAGGACGTCCGCTGGGTTTTCCACGAAGCGGTCCAGGCCGACATCTTCGACCACCTGCTCGCCGTTCTCCCGCAGTTCGGCCTCCGCGTCTTCCAACAACCGGTCGGTTACGACGTTCGCGCCCTCGCCGAACGCCTCTCCCCCGCTTCATAGTTCGAGCACGTGAGCATCTCGCCGGCATAGAGTCATAAGCAAGATTGCGTATTCCCGGTAAGCGCAGCTTCCGGCATGTTGAACGCGCGCCGAAACCGTCGGCGCGTCCTCTTCAACCCCACTCCAACATGCCCCGCTCCAGCCGCTGCCTGCTCGTTGCCGCCCTCTTCTTCACGCCGTCATTCGCCTTCGCGCTTGATGCCGGCGATGTCGTCCGCGCCCAAAAAATTCTCACGGTCGTCTCGAAGCTCACGACGAAATATCACGCCCAGTCGATCGACGTTCCCGCTCCCACGCCGCTGACCGACAAGTCCGGAAAATACTTCGTGCCCTACAACGCCAAGGGCGAACCCACCGAATGGGCCGTCAAATCCTTCAACGCCCAAGCCGGCGCCGCCATCGGCGCCAAGGCCGGCGAAAAAGCCGCTGGCGCTCTCGCCGCAAAAGTTCCGCTCGGCGGATTCCTCGCCGGCGCCGCGAAAAACAAGGGCAAATCCCTCGGCGCCTACGCCGCCGTCGGCGGACCCGAGTTCGTCAAATCCACGTCCGACTTCTCCTTCAAAACCCTCGACGACTACATCGTCTATCTTCACGTCACCCATTCCAGTTCTCCGGGCTACGCCCAATCTCTCGCGACCGTGATGTCGATCTACCCCGAAGTGGAAAAAAACTACAAAGCCGCCCTCGATCGCGCCTACAAAGCCGCCTCCAAAAAATCCAAGGTCGCCGCCAAATAATCGGCACTCCCCCGTTCCTCTTCTCCGCCGCGGTTCCCCCCGCGGCTTTTCTTTTTACCCATCCCTTCGTCGGACGAAACGGTAGGTGGCGCGCTCGCCGCGCCACTCCATTCACGCCAGTGGCGTCCTCAAACTCCCCACCTGCCGCAACGCCTCATAACACGCCACCCCCGCCGCCGTGCTGAGGTTCAACGACCGCAACTCCGGATTCGCATGCGGGATTTTCACGCGTTGCCCGACACCGATTTCATCATGGAGCCAATCCGGCGCGCCCGAGCCTTCGTTGCCAAATACCAATCCATCGCCATCCGCGAACTGCACGTCCCAAAAACTCCGCGCGCCGCGCGTCGTAAACAGCCACAGACGCTTCGGTCCCGCCTCGCTCGCGCGAAACGCCGTCCAATCCGCATGCTCATGCACGTCGAGCGACTTCCAATAATCCATCCCCGCACGACGCAGATTCCGATCGTTGATCACGAAGCCGAGCGGATGGATCAAATGCAGCCGCGACTTCGTCAGCGCGCACATCCGTCCGATATTTCCCGTGTTCGGCGCGATCTCGGGCTGAAACAACACGACATGAATCATCGTTTCAGTTTCGATTTACTCGCCCTCACGGCGCAAGCCCGCCTCCCGCATTGCGTTTCACTGGCGATTCTCCCAACGTCCGGACTTCCCGCTTCGTGAAATCCCCGCCCAAAAGCATTGTCCTCGTCGACGACGAAAAGTCCTACGTCGACCTGCTGGCCAATATGTTGACCGAGCACCTTCCCTGTCCGGTCCACGCCTTCACCCGCCCCCTCGATGCACTCGCCGCGATTCCCGCGCTCAACGTCGGCATCGTCATCACCGATTACCATATGCCGCAGATGGACGGCTTCGAATTCATCCGCGCCGCTTCCGCCTTGCTGCCAAACACGCCGTTCGTCCTCATCACCGGTCATTCGCACCTGATCGACCAGACCCTCGCCCCCGGGGAACCGCTCCGCGCCATCCTCGCCAAACCTTTCGGCTGGAGAACCCTCGCCCACGAGATCGCAATCCACGTTCCCGAATTCGCGATCGTTCCCGCCGACGCCGAAGCCGATTCGCCGTCCCGTTAGCGCGCTCGCGCCTCTCAGCGCCGAAACGCCTTCATCGCGCGATCCACGTCGCGCATCTCGACCTTCTTCTTCAGGGTCTCGCGCTTGTCGAAGAGCTTCTTGCCGGTGCACAGCGCCACCTCGACCTTCACCAGCGCGTCCTTGAAATACATCCTCAGCGGCACCAACGCCCGTCCGCCGCTATCGAGCGCCACCTGGATCTTGCGGATGTGATGCCGGTGCAGCAGCAGCTTGCGCACGCGTTTCGCGTCGTGGTTGTGAATGTTCCCAAACGCATACTGCTCGATGTGCGCGTTGTGCAGCCACACTTCCCCTTTCTCCACCCGGCCGAACGCATCGTTGATCTGCGCCTTCCCCGCCCGAATCGATTTCACCTCCGTCCCGCGCAACTGAATCCCCGCCTCGAATTTTTCGTCCACGAAGTAGTCGCGCAACGCCTTCGAGTTGCGGATTTCAGTGTAGCGCGTGGCATCTTTCTTCTTCGCGGTCATGAGGTCCTGACATCCATGCACGAAAAAGGCGGCTCCCGCAATCGCGGCGCCGCCCTTTGAAATTCAAGATATCGCTCAGTTGTCGCCCAGCTCGTAGCTGATCTTGCCTTCGATGATCTCGCGGAGAGCCACGTCTTCCGACGAAAGCTTTTCCAACGACTCGACCAGCGGACGGTTCCCGCGGCGCAACTGCTTCACGCGACGCGAAACAACGTTGATCAACAAGTTCGGGTCGGGAATGACTTTGAGCGCTTCTTTAACGTAATCGTCTCTCATGGTGGTCGGTTCTCTCCGATGAAAAACGTTGAGGAGTAGCCCCCACCTTTCCTGCGTCAAGGGCCAATTTCCCCCTCCCGCGCTCCGCCTTCCTGATCATCTTTGAACATTCGAAGTTTGGAGCTTCCCTGGAGCTTGGTCCTTGGATCTTGGAGCTTTCATTTCATCCGCCATGTCGCCCGCCCTCACCCCTTCCCTCCTCCTCGCCTGGACCACCGTCGGCTCCCGCGACGCCGCCGAGACCCTCACACGCGACACGATCGCGCACAATCTCGCCGCCTGCGTCCAAATCGACGGCCCCATCGTCTCGCACTACCGCTGGCAGAACCAACTCGAACGCAGCGAAGAATTTCGCCTCTGCTTCAAATTCCTGCCCTCCCAACTCGTCGAACTCGAGACCTTCATCCGCGATCGCCACCCTTACGACACTCCCGAATGGATCGTTCTCCCCGCCATCTCCGTAGGAGAAAAATACTTGTCATGGGCTAGGGCGAACTCTAGCACTCCGCCCCTTTAACAACTCGCAACCCTCCCTTTCAAAGCCATGTCACAGCACAAAAGTCTCCAAGGCGCCTCCGGCATCGTCGTGAAGCGCAACGTCCTCAAGCGCTTCGAACGCGTCGACCTTCTCAAGAAGCGCGGCCAGTGGAAAGCGGGCGATCGCGTCCAGGGTCTCCGCAAAACCAAGCCCGACGTCTAAGTTCGCGTCTCAACCTTTTCAACGGCAGGTCGCTCCACGGCCTGCCTTTTTTATGTCCACGACTCCTCCCTCCGGCCTCCAAGCCACTACTGTCCAGCAGCCCCGCCCCAACCTCTTGAAACGCCTCTACGCGTGGGTCCTGCATTGGGCCGAAACGCGCTACGGCCTGCCTGCGCTGGTTTTGATCGCCTTTGTCGAGTCGTCGTTCTTCCCGATTCCGCCCGACGTCCTGCTCATCGCACTCTGCATGGGCGCACCGCGGCGCGGTCCATGGTTCGCCCTCTGGTGCTCGATCGGTTCCGTCGCCGGCGGCGTTTTCGGCTACTACATCGGCTACGCCGCCGAGCCTCTCGGACGCTGGATCATCTTCGACCTCCTCCACTACGGTGCCGCTTGGGACAAAGTCGCGCAGCTCTACGGCGAAAACGCGTTCCTCTCGATCCTCACCGCTGCGTTCACCCCGATTCCCTACAAGGTCTTCACCATCGCCGCGGGCGTTTTCCACGAACAGGTGAGCCTCTGGACCCTCATCAGCGCTTCCGCCATCGGCCGCTCCGGCCGCTTCTTCCTTGTCGCCGGCACCATCTACATCTTTGGCCCCCCGGTGAAGCGCCTCCTCGATAAATACCTCGAGTGGTTTACACTCCTTTTCATGGTGCTCCTCGTCGGCAGCTTCGTCCTTCTCAAATACGTCTTCTGATCCAACGTGGAGAGCCCGCATTCCCGCGGGCCGGCGATGGCCCCGTCTTTGCGCTCGACAGCCCGCCTCACGCACCTGAATTTCGCGCCGTTCTTTTTTTCTGCGGGCGTAGCACAATGGATAGTGTAGCGGTCTCCGAAGCCGT
>JAFAAS010000089.1 GCA_023426435.1 Verrucomicrobiota bacterium
GTCACATTGACGCCGCGCGCATCGAGCTCCGCCGAGGGCGCAAACACAAACCGCCACGTCGGCTTGTTCGCCGTCCCACCCGTTGTCGCCGCCGGCGCTTCCATCGCGCGCCCACCCGCCTCGCCCGCCGCCGCTTCCTCCAACGCATCGAGCAGACTCCGATCCTCCACCAGCGTTTGTCCCGCCCGGTGCGAACCAATCAATCGCTCCAATCCTTGCTCCGCATCGATCAACAGCGCCAGTCGCTCGCGCGTGAGCGGCACCTGCTGTTTCGAAATCGCACGCAACAGGTCCTCCGTCCGATGCGCGAGTTGCTCCGCAACTTTCACTCCCGCGATCGCCGCATTGCCCTTCACCGAATGCACCAGACGAAACAGGCTCTCGATCGCTCCCGCCGTCGCACCACCCGCCTCCAACGCTTCGCCCGCCGCAGTCAGCTGCGATCGCATCGTCGTCAGCAACTCGTCGCATTCGGCGTAGAAATCGTCGAGCAACTCCTTCCGCAACTCGGGCGAAAACTCGGAACTCATCCTCGGGAAAGTAAACCTTCGGCCCCGCGGTCATCGCGCGGGTCGAAACGAGGAATTGCGATGGAGTGCGGCATGAAGGGCGATCGGCTGCACAAGGACCACCGAAACGCTCCGCCAGCAAATCGCCGCCCCACCAAGGCCGTCGAGGCATTTCGTGAAATGCAGTCGTTTCGTTGCCGCGACTTTTCCGCGTCACCTCCGTCAATCGCCTTGTCCGCCGCAACCTGCACCCGTTTCCTCCCCCCTCATGCAGCAACCCCCTGCCTCCATCGACCGCCTCCCCACGCGCGAATACATTGGCTACGCCCTCGGCGACACCGCCTCCAACCTGTTCTTTCAAACCTTCAACATCTTCCTGACGTATTACTACGTCGATGTTTGGGGCATTCCCGCCGCCGCGCTGCTGTTGATGATGCCGCTGGTGCGGCTCTCCGACTCCATCAGCGACCCGCTCATGGGCATCATCGCCGACCGCACCAAATCCCGCTGGGGCAAATTCCGCCCCTACCTTCTCTGGGGCGCCGTGCCTTACGGCGTGTGCGGCTACATGATGTTCGCCGGCCCCGATCTCAGCGAAAGCGGCAAGATCGCCTACGCCTACATCACCTACTTCCTGATGCTGCAGGCCTACACAGTCATCAACGTCCCCTACTCTTCTCTCCTCGGCGTCATCAGCCCTTCACCCGTCGTCCGCACCGTCGCCTCGAGCTACCGCTTCGTCGGCGCCTTCGGCGGCGGTCTGCTCATCAGCATCTTCGCTCGCCCGCTGGTCGCCGAACTCGGCGGCGGCAACGAAACGCTCGGATTCCAATACACGATGGCGATCTTTGGCGCGCTCTCGATTTTGATGTTCTGGATCTGCTTCGCCACCACCAAGGAACGCGTCACGCCGCCGCCCGGCCAAAAAACCAACCTCAAGGAAGAACTCGGCGAACTCTTCCGCAACTGGCCTTGGGTCACCCTTCTCTTCGTCGCGCTTTTCTCCACCACGTTCATCGCCCTCCGTTCCGGCAGCACACTTTTCTACTTCAAATACATCGGCGGCGACGACGGCTCTCCGATCCTCTGGGGCCGCTTCGATCGCAGCACGGTTTTCCTCTCCACGGGCATGATCGCAATGATGCTCGGGTGCGTCTGTCTCGGCACGTTCGCCAAAAAATGGGACAAGCGTCTCCTCGCCGCCTGGCTCTCGGCCACCACCGCCGTCGCGTGGTTCCTCTTCTTCTTCCTTCCGCCCGACAACTTCACGCTCCTCCTCATCGTCAACGCCATCGGCACGTTCGCGATGGGTCCCACGTCCGCTCTCGTCTGGGCCATGTATGCCGACGTCGCCGATTACGGTGAGTGGAAATTCAACCGCCGCTCCACCGGCCTCGTCTATTCCGCCTCTCTCTTCGCGCTCAAATCCGGCATCATGATGGGCGGCTTCGTCCTCCCGCTCTTCCTCGATCAATTCGGCTTCGTCCGCGAAGCCCAACAAACCGCCATGTCGCTGCTCGGCATCAAGCTCGCCTTCTCGATCGCCCCCGGCGTGTTCGCCGGCCTCAAAGCCCTCGCACTTTTCATCTACCCACTCAGCCGCGCCAAGGTGCAGGAAGTCGAACAAGCCCTCGCCGCCCGCCGCGCCGCCGCGAGCAACGCCGCCCCCGCCTGAGTCCGCTCATCTCCCCGCCCGCATCGTTTTCGATTTCGTCGGATTTTTAGGCCCCCGCGCCTCTTTGCGCCCATTCATTTCTCACCTGTCGCCATGCCCGTCCCGTCCGTCCCCGCCATCCGCAATCCCATCCTCCCCGGCTTCAACCCCGACCCGTCCCTCCTCCGCGTCGGCGACGACTACTACATCGCCACTTCGACGTTCGAGTGGTTCCCCGGCGTCCAGATCCATCACTCGCGCGATCTCGTCAACTGGCGCCTGCTCACCCGCCCACTCCGCCGCCCAAGCCAGCTCAACATGCTCGGCGATCCCGATTCCTGCGGCGTCTGGGCCCCGTGCCTCACCCACGCCGACGGACAGTTCTGGCTCCTCTTCACCGACGTCAAACGCTACGGTCGCACCTCTGTCGGCGGCGCGTCCGGCGCTTCCCTCCGCGACTTCCACAATTTCCTCGTCACGTCTCCCACCATCGACGGCGACTGGTCCGACCCGATTTATCTCAACAGCAGCGGCTTCGACCCTTCGCTCTTCCACGACGACGACGGCCGCAAATACGTCGTCAACCAGCTCTGGGATCACCGCCCCGGCAACAACCGTTTCGCCGGCATCGTCCTCCAGGAATACTCCGTCACCCAACGCCGCCTCGTCGGCGATCGCATCAACATCTTCAAGGGCACTCCGCTCGGTCTCACCGAGGCCCCACACCTCTACAAGCGCAACGGCTACTACTACCTCATCGTCGCCGAGGGCGGCACCGCCTGGAACCACGCCGTCACGATGGCGCGTTCGAAAAATCTCACCGGCCCTTACGAACTCCACCCCGACACCTACATCATGAGCGCGCGTCACCGCCCCGACGCTCCGCTCCAACGCGCCGGTCACGCCACCTTCTGCGACACCCAATCCGGCGACACCTACCTCGCCTACCTCTGCGGCCGCCCGCTCCACAACCGCGGCCGCTGCACCCTCGGCCGCGAAACCGCCATTCAGAAAATGGTCTGGGGCGCCGATCACTGGCTCCGCACCCTCGATGGCCAGGGTATCCCCACGCTCGATACACCCGCGCCCGATCTCCCTCCGCATCCGTTTCCGCCGACGACGTCGCGCGCCGACTTCGATTCACCCGAGCTCCCGATCGATTTCCAATGGCTGCGCACGCCGTTCCCCGAAGAACTCTTCTCGCTCACCGCGCGCCCCGGACACCTCCGCCTCTTCGGCCGCGAAACCATCGGCAGCCTCTTCAAACAATCCCTCGTCGCCCGCCGCCAGCAATCCCACTGCTACTCCGCCGAAACGCTCCTCGATTTCGAACCGCAGCACTTCCAACAGCTCGCCGGTCTCGTCTGCTACTACAACAGTTTCAAATTCCACTATTTCTACGTCTCGCACGACGAAACTCACGGCCGCCATCTGCGCGTGATGTCCGCGCTGCCCGACAGCCCGCAATCCGACTCCTTCACACCGATCATCCCGATCCCACCCGGCCAACGCATCCATCTTCGCGTCGACGTCGATCACGAGCGCCTCCACTTCGGCTACCGCCTCGAAGGCACCGGCCCCGCCTGGACTTGGCTCCCGCAACAATTCGACGCCTCCATTCTCTCCGACGAAGCCAGCGCCCCCGGTCTGCCCAACTTCACCGGCAATTTCGTCGGCATGGCCTGCAACGACATGTCCGGCGCCGCGCTTCCCGCCGACTTCGACTACTTCGATTACATCGAGCGTCCCTACAAACCCGATCCATTCCCAAGGTAGGGCGAACCCTCCGGGTGAGCCGTTCCTCACCGACCGCCCAACCCATCGCGTCCGTGACCGACTGATTTCTTCCCGCGCCCCGCCACGCGATACACCACATACGAGATCGCGACCGTAGCCAAAAAGACGATACACGCGGTCGTCAGCGACTCGTCTCCTGCCACCGCGTAAATCCCCGCGATCGCCACGTTCGGCCCGAGCGTCATCCAAAAGATCCTTCGCACCGGCACGCCCGCCGCCGCCGCGACCACCACGGAGGTCTCCGCCAACACCGGCACGCTGCGCATGCACGCGAGCGTCAAAATCGTGTGCCGCTCGATCATCGCGCGCATCCGCTCGATCTCCGCCTCAGGAATGAACTTCGGCGCCGCCCGCCCCCCCGCCGCCCGGCCCAACCACGCCGCCACCAACACTCCGACCGCAAGGCCCGTCGCCCCACCCACAAACCCCGCGATCCTTCCACTCTCCTGCGCGAGGAAGATGATCACCCACGACGAGGGCACCGGCAGCACCGCGTCGAAACTCAGCAACGCCACCGCCAGCCCCACCATCCACGCCGCATTGTGCCGCACCCCTTCAAACGCCGGCACAAACACCTCCTCCCCCCAAATCATAAACGGCACGCTCACCAACACGCTCACCGCAAACACCAGCCCCGCCACGCGCGCGAAAGTTCCCACCACCGTGCGCCCCGTCCGCCCTTCGCGTCCCTTCGCGTCCGTTCGCGGTTTCAAATGCCGGCTCTCCTTCACCGATCCATCCTTCCCGTCACCTTCGCCACGAATTTCATCGCATACCACTGCATCCGCTCCCGCACCCTCGCCTCGGATCCCACTCCTTCCACCCCCAACTCCTCGATGCTCACCACCACCGTGCCTTCCTCCGGATGCAGCGCGATCCACGTCAAAATCTTCACCAGATCCTCCCCCGGAAATTCCTCCTCCAACCGCTGCAAAACCACATGCGGCACCCACCGCTCGACCGGATTCTGAATCAGATCCGGCACCGCCGCCACGCAGATGAGATTTCGCGCCCGCTGCACCGGATCGCTCGCGTATCCAGGACCCCAATGCGGCAACGCCCCTTGGATCTGCGCCAGCGCCAGATCCACCGCCTCGCTCGGCGCCTGATCGAGATTCGCCATCGGCGTCACCAATCCGTTGTCCGGCGGAATCTGGTTCACGTCGATCAACGCCACCTCCGCCTCCGTGATCTTTTTCCATCCCGGCTCCGGCGCCGGCTTCGCTTCGACCACTCCCGCTTCCACGCTGCGCGGCGCCACCTCCCCGCGCCGTTCCGCCTCCACGCCCACCAGCACCCACGCCGCCAGCGCTACGCCCAGCCACGCCTTCCCGCGCACCGCGCGAAACCGCTGCCCCGCATCCCACCGAAATAATTTCACCCCCGCCGCAAACGCCGCCGCCCCGATCCCCCCCAGCGCCGCCAACTCGAATCCCACCGCGCGCACGCCTTCTCCCGTCACGCAGCTCTGCAACGCGTCCACCGCATAGCGCCCGGGAAAAAACGCCGACACCTGCCGCGCCCATTCCGGCAGCGTCTCCAAGGGCACCGCCACGCCGCCGATAATCAACATCGGCAGAAACACACACTGCCCCAGCGCCTGCACCGCCGGCACGTTGTCCGCCATCGCCGCAATCACCGTCCCCATCCCGATGAACGCCAGCGCCACCACCGAGAACGCCACAAACAATCCCACCGGATCCGCCGGCGCCGTCATCCCCACCGCCAGCGCAATCGCCAGCTGCAACGCTCCCGCCGTCAACACGAGCACATACCTCCCCAACACCGCTCCCGCCAGCAACGTCCCCAATCCCACCGGCGCGATGCGATACCTCCGCCACACGCCGCGCTCCCGCTCGCTCACCAGCGTCGTCGGCAACCCGAAACACGCCCCGCCCAACACGCTCACCGTCAGCAGCTCGCCCATGTGCTGCAGCAGCGGAATCTTTTCGTGGCGATACAGCACCCAGAACGCCGCCAGGAAAATCACCGGAAACAAATACCCATACACCAGCGCCAGCCGGTTCCGAAAATGCAGCCGCAGCGTCACCGCGACGTGCTCCACAAATCCTTTCACTCCCCACCTCCTTCATTCCGCGCCGCACTCCGCCGCGCGCGCGCCTTCGCGGTCAATCCGAGAAACACATCCTCCAGCGTCGCTTTCTGCACGTGAAGCTCGATCAGCTGCCCGCCCGCCGCCTCGAGCCAGCCCGCCAGCGCCGCAATCGTCGCCGCCGCCCCCGCCGTCTGAAATCGCGCCGTCGCCCCGTCGCACCGCGCATCGATCACCCCCGGCACGCGCGCGAGTCGCGCCTCCTCCAGCGGCCGCGACGCCACCAGCGTCACCGACTGCAACGCGCTCGCTTCCTCGATCAACTCCCGCGGCGTCCCCGTCGCCACCAGCTCACCCGCATCCAAAATCGCGATACGATCGCACAACTGCTCCGCCTCATCGAGATCGTGCGTCGTCAACAACACCGTTCTTCCTTCCGCCTTCATCCGCCGGATTTCCTCGTGCAACTCCCGCCGCGCCGCCGGATCCAGCCCGCTCGTCGGCTCATCCAGCAAGACGAGCTCCGGCCGGTTCACAAACGCCAGCGCCAACGCCAACCGCTGCCGCTGCCCCTGCGAGAGCGATTCGAATCGCTCATTCGCCTTCGCCCCCAACGAAAACCGCTCCAGCAAAACCTCCGCCGATTCCCGCTCCCGATAAAACGCCCCAAACAACTCCAGCGCCTCCCGCACCGTGATTTTTTCCTGCAACGCCGTCGTCTGCAGCGCCGCCCCCACGCGCTCCCTCGCGCTTCGCCCGTTCTTCGTCACCTCCACTCCACCCACCTCGACCGCCCCGCCATCCGCCTCCCGCAACCCAAGCACAATCTCCACCAGGCTCGTCTTCCCCGCGCCGTTCGGACCAAGCAGCCCAAAAATTTCCCCGCGCCCCACTTCAAAGCTCACTCCACGCAACGCCTCCGCCGCGCCATAGCGCTTCCGCAATTCGCGAACAACCAGATGAGCCGGCATACCAGCCGCGTGAATACGTCCCGCCGTCCCCCAGAACAAGCCTCCATCGTCCTCCCCGCGGCATTCCTTCGTTCGTTTCCCTTCACCGTTCCACCCGGTCCTCTTCATTCCCCGCGTCATACCATGGGATTTCTCCGCTGCCGGTGTTAACCTCTCGGCAGTATTGTTTTTCCTCAAACATCTCCCAAATCTCTCCGTTCTTCTTCCCAACCAACCACCTCATGAAATCATCCCCCCGCTTCCTCCTCGCCGCGCTCGCGCTCCTCACCGCGCCCGTCCTCATCGCCCAGGACGCCCCGCAGATTCAATTCCCTTCCGCCAGCCCGCCCGCCGTCCTGAAGCAGCGCGTCGGCCTCACCGACGTCGAAATCTCCTACTCCCGCCCGTCCGTGAAAGGCCGCAAAATCTTCGGCGAGCTCCTCCCCTACGGCGAAATCTGGCGCACCGGCGCCAACCAGGCCACGCAGCTCACCTTCAGCACACCCGTTAAACTCAACGGCACCGCCCTCGACGCCGGCACCTACGAAATCTTCAGCATTCCGTCGGCCGACGAATGGACCGTCATCATCCACAAACCGATGTCGCAATGGGGCACCTACGCCTACGACGCCAAAAACGACGTCACCCGCCTCAAGGTCAAACCCGTCAACCTTCCGTCCCCGATCGAAACCTTCACGTTCCAGATCGGCGATCTTCGCGACGAATCCGCCACCCTCTACTTCGCCTGGGAACGCGTCCGCATCCCGCTGAAGCTCGAGGTCGACGTCAAATCCATCGTCCTTCCGCAAATCGAGAAAGCCATGGCTTCCGACAACCCCAAGAAGCCCTACTTCCCTTCCGCGATGTTCTACTTCGAACACAACATCGACCTGAACAAAGCCTTGCAGTGGATCGACGCCGCGCTCGCCGCCGATCCCAACGCTTTCTACATCGCCTACCACAAGGCCCGCCTGCTCGCCAAAATGGGCAACAAGGATGCCGCCAAAGCCGCCGCCAACCAATCCAAGCAAATCGCCAACAAAATCGGCGGCGCCGTCGCCAAGGAATATGCCCACCTCAACGACACGCTCCTCGCCACCTTGAAGTAATCTCGAACCTTGGGCGGGTCCTCCGACCCGCCCTTTTTGTCTCCCGACACCGACGCCGACGCCCCACCGCGTCACCTCCCGCAACTCTTCGATACCTCCTGCGTCACCCCTCCGTCTCCTTATCCTTCCCATCCGCCGCATGAAATCGTTGCGCCTCCCTCTCTTCGCCGCCGCGCTCCTCCTCGTCTCTTCCTTGTCGGCGCAAACCCCCGAACCACGCGTCAATTCCACCGGCGGACGCAGCCCGCACGAAACCACCAGCACGGTCATCGGCGACCGCCGCACCGGCAACCGCATCACCATCACCTACGGCCGTCCCTTCTCCAAAGACCCGCGCACCGGCGAAACCCGCAAGATCTGGGGCACCCTCATCCCGTGGGACCAGCCCAACCGCCTCGGCGCCGACGAAGCCACCCTCCTCCTCACCCAAAAGCCTCTCGTCTTCGGCAACACCACCATCCCCGCCGGCGCCCACACGCTCTATCTCGTCCCCTCCGAAAACGGCACCTCCTTCCTCGCCTTCAGTTCCAACCTCGGCAAATGGGGCGTCCCCGTCGACACCGCTCACGACATCGCCCGCATTCCCCTCGAAAAATCGTCGCTCGATCAATCCGTCGATCAACTGACCATTCGCATCGAAAACGACCCCACCACCGGCGGCGGCGCCATCAAGATCGCCTGGGAAAACACCCAATTCTCCGCGCCTTTCACCGTCGCCAAGTGATCCGCGCCTTCCTCTCCACCCTCCGCACTTCATGGAGGCGCGGTGCCCCCACCGCGCTCCTTGCGCTCGCGTCCATCCTCACGCCCACACCTTCCACGGCCGCACCCGCCCTGTCCGCCAGCGACATCGCCCACGAGCTCCGCGCCTTCCGCGAAACCGCGTCCGTCCTCTACATCGCCGCCCACCCCGACGACGAAAACACCCGCCTCATCGCCTACCTCGCCCGCGCACGCGGCTACCGCACCGGTTATCTTTCTCTCACCCGCGGCGACGGCGGCCAAAACCTCATCGGCCCCGAGCTCGGTCCCGCCCTCGGCCTGATCCGCACCCACGAACTCCTCGCCGCCCGCCGCATCGACGGCGGCCATCAGTTCTTCACCCGCGCCATCGATTTCGGTTTCTCCAAAAACGTCGACGAAACCCTGCGCGTCTGGAACCGCGACGCCATCCTCTCCGACATCGTTCGCGTCATCCGCACGTTCCGCCCCGACGTCCTCGTCACTCGCTTCTTCCCCACTCCCACTCCCACCCACGGTCAGCACACCGCCTCCGCCGCCCTCGCGCTCGAAGCCTTCCAACTCGCCAACGACGCGTCCGCGTTTCGCCACGAGCTCGGCCACCTCGCTCCCTGGCAGCCAAAACGCATCGTCCTCAACGTCCCCGTCTGGGGCCGCCCCGCCCCCGACGACGCCCTCGCCCTCGATGTCGGCGGCTTCGATCCTCTCACCGGCCAGTCCTACGGCGAAATCGCCGCCCTCAGCCGCTCCCAACACAGCAGCCAGGGCATGGGCACCCTCGGCAGCCGCGGCCCCGCCTTCGAATATTTCCAACCGCTCGCCGGCGAATCGTTCTCCACCGACATCATGGACGGCGTCGACTCCTCCTGGTCGCGTCTTCCCACCGCCTCCTCCCTCCAATCTCACGCCGACGCCCTCGTCGCCGCCTTCAACCCTTTCAATCCTTCCGCCTCGCTCCCCGCGCTTCTCGATTTCCGCCGCCGCCTTGCCGCGCTCCCCGACGATCCGCTCGTATCCGAAAAACGAACACACCTCGACCGCCTCATCCTCGCCTGCGCCGGCCTCCACTTCGAAACCACCCTCGACCACGCCGAGGTCGTTCCCGGCGAGCCCCTGAAACTCCGCCACACCGCCATCGCCCGCCAATCCGGCTCCACTTCCATCCGCTGGCTCGCCGTCCGTTACCCGTCACTCGATCGCGAGGTCGCCTTCGACGCCGACCTCGCCGCCAACACCACCTTCTCCCGCGACAGCGAACAAACTCTTCCCGACGACACCCCGCCGTCCCAACCTTACTGGCTCCGCACGCCCGGCGAGACCGGCACGTTCTCCGTCGAAGATCCGGCACTCATCGGTCTTCCCACCAACCCGCCCGCGTTCCCCGTCGAACACGTATTCGAAATCTCGGGACAACGCATCGTCGTCTCCGACGAACCCGTCCAAATCATCCGCGACCCCGTCCGCGGCGAAATCCGCCGCCCACTCACCGTCATCCCGCCCGTCTCGCTCCGCTTCATCGACCAGCTCGCCCTCTTCGCTCCGTCGTCCTCCCGCCCGGTCTCCATCGAAATCTCCGCCACACGTCCCGATCTCTCCGGTTCCGCCCGTCTCGAAGCTCCCGCCGGCTGGTCCGTTTCGCCGTCCGCGCAACCTTTCACGCTCACGCGCCCCGGCGAATCCACCCGCCTCACCTTCACCGTCACCGCGCCCGCGCAAACCGCCACCGCCGCCCTCACCGCCGCCGCCGAAGTTTCCGGCCACACGTTCCGCCACGCCCGCCAGGAGATCCGCTACGATCACATCCCCGCCCAACTCCTCCAACCCGTCGCCACGCTCAAATCGTCCGCCTTCGACGTCGCCGTCCGCGCCAAAACCGTCGGCTACATTCCCGGCGCCGGCGATCTCACCGTCGACGCCCTCAACCGGCTCGGCCTTTCCGTCACCGAACTCTCCATCGCCGATCTCACGCGCGACCGCCTCGCCGCCTTCGACGCCGTCGTCCTCGGTATCCGTGCTTACAATACCCGCCCCGAGCTCGCCCCGCGTCTGCCCGAGCTCTTCGCCTACGCCGAAGCCGGCGGCACCGTCATCGCGCAATACAACACCACCGGCCTCCAGGCCCGCCCGCTCGCCCCCTACGCGCTCAAACTTTCCAACGAACGCGTCTCCGACGAACTCGCCCCCGCCACGTTCCTCGCCCCCGATCATCCCGCCCTCAACTCACCCAACAAAATCACCCCCGCCGATTTCGACGGCTGGGTCCAGGAACGCGGCCTCTACTTCCCCAACGAATGGGCCCCCGAGTTTACCCCGATTCTTTCCTTCAACGATCCCGGCGAACCTCCGCGCCACGGCTCTCTCCTGATCGCCCGCCACGGCAAAGGCTGGTTCGTTTACACCGGCCTCTCCTTCTTCCGCGAACTTCCCGAAGGCATCCCCGGCGCCTACCGCCTCTTCGCCAACCTCATTTCCCTAGGCAGGTAGGGCGGGTTGTCCCCAACCCGCCGCAACGCCCCCCTTCTCCTCCTCTCCTCGAATGTCCGCCCGCCCTCATCCGCCCGCGCCCACGCCGCCTCCCGCGCCCCCCCCCGACAACGACGATCCCGCCGTCCCCGGGTTCCGCTCCTGGCGCGGCGTCTATCTCTTCGTCCTCGGCACGTTCGCCGCCATCGTCGCCGGCCTCACGCTTTTCACCTGGGCCTACGCATGAACCCGATCGACTGGCTCGTGCTGCTCGGAACGATGATCGGCATCGCCGCCTACGGCACGTGGCGCACCCGCCACACCGACAACCTCAACACCTACCTCAAGGGCAGCGCCTCCACCAAATGGGGCACCATCGGCATCTCCGTGATGGCCACCCAAGCGAGCACCATCACCTACCTTTCGCTCCCCGGCCAGGCCTACGAAAACGGCATCGCTTTCATCCAAAATTATTTTGGCCTTCCGCTCGCGCTCATCCTGGTCTGCGCCGTCTTCCTCCCGATCTACCGCAAGCTCGGCGTTTACACCGCCTACGAATACCTGGGCAAACGCTTCGACCAGAAAACCCGCCTCCTCGGCGCCTCCCTTTTCCTGCTCCAGCGCGGTATCCAAGCGGGCATTACCATCTACGCGCCGTCGATCATCCTCGCCTCCGTCCTCGGCTGGCGCCTCGACCTCACCATCATCTTCACCGGTCTCCTCGCCATCGTTTACACCGTCACCGGCGGCAGCGCCGCCGTGAACCTCACGCAAAAATGGCAGATGGCCGTCATCTTCGGCGGCATGTTCACCGCCTTCGGCATCCTGCTCTACAAGCTGCCGCCTCACGCCACCGAGATCGCCGGCGCCCTCGGCAAACTCACCGCCGTCGACTACTCCCTCGATCCCCAGGTCCGCTACACGTTCTGGAGCGGGCTCCTCGGCGGCTTCTTCCTCTCGCTTTCCTACTTCGGCACCGACCAATCCCAGGTCCAACGCTACCTCGGCGGCGCCCGCCTCCGCGAGGGCCGGCTCGGGCTCATGTTCAACGCCGTCCTCAAAATCCCGATGCAGTTCTTCATCGTGATGCTCGGCGCGCTCCTCTTCGTCTTCTACCAGTTCAACCCGCAGACGCCTCTCGTCTTCAACCAAACCCACTGGCAACGCCACCTCGACGGCCCGCACGCCGAAACCTTCCGCGCGCTCGAACAACGCCACGCCGTCACGCACGCCGACAAACAACAGAAAATCGAAGCCTGGGTCGCCGCTCGCGATACCGACGCCGAGCCCGCCGCCCGCGCCGCCATGCTCGACGCCCAGCGCACCTGGGAATCCCTCCGCCAGGAAGCGCGCACCACCCTCCAATCCGTCGATCCCGCCGCGAAAAAGACCCGCGACTCCGACTACGTCTTCATCACTTTCATTCTCACCCAGCTCCCCCACGGCATCATCGGTCTCCTCATCGCCGTCATGTTCGCCTCCGCGCTTTCCTCAAAAGCCGGCGAACTCAACGCCCTCGGCACCACGAGCACCATCGACCTCTGGCGACACTTCCGCCCACTCGCCGAACACGACGAACATCGAAACGTCCGCAACGCGAAATGGTTCACCGCCGCCTGGGGTCTCTTCGCCATCGGCTTCGCGCTCTTCGTCAGCTTCGCCGAAAACCTCATCGAAGCCCTCAACATCGTCGCGTCGATTTTCTACCCCGCGCTCCTCGGCGTCTTCATCGTCGCGTTCTTCTTCAAGCGCGTCCAGGGCTCCGCCGCCTTCTACGGCACCCTCGCCGCCCAAGCCGTCACCATCGGCCTCTACACCTACGGCAAACTCAACCCGTCCCAAGAAATCGGATACCTCTGGCTCAACCCCATCGGCTGCGCCGCCTGCGTCCTCTTCAGCCTTCTCTTCCAAACCTTCCTCCCCGCGAAACCCGCCCACTCCCGCGAAACCGATGCCCGCTAAAAGGTCCTGTCATTCCGAGGAAACCAAAGAAGCCACCGTGGCGCCCGGACACGTTGCCGCCATGCCTTTCTCTTTCGTGTTCATTCGTGTCCATTCGTGGTTCAAACCCTTCCGTCCCCGTAGCCACACGATCCGTGTCCATCCGTGGTTAAAACTCCGTTCCTCCTTCGCGCCCTTTCGCGTGTTTAGCGGGCAATAACCTTCCGTATGCCCGCCCCCGTCATCTGCTTCGGCCAACAACCCTGCGGCTTCTTCCCGCGCCGCTTCCTCTTCGCGAAATTCCAAACCGCCCGCAAACTCCAGGCCGAGCTCGGCGGCGAAATCGTCTTCTTCTTCCACGATAGCGATCACGATCCGCGCGAAACCCAGACCACGCTTCGCCATCGCAAAACCGACGCCCCGCTCACCTTCAACTTCGCCTTTCTCAACAAACTCCAGCGCAAGTTCTCCCCGCTCTTCCTCAAACAAGTCCCGCCCGGCTGGCGCGACACCACCGCCCGCCAGCTCGGCGCCTACGCCCCGCCGCATCTGATCGAGCTCTTCAAATCCGTCGACGCCCCCAACGTCGCCGACTTCTGCCTCGAGATGTATCGCCGCCTCGGACTGCTCGAGGGCATCCGCGTCGTCCGCTCCAGCGACCCCGCCGTCCGCCGCGCCGCCTGCGATGTCTCCGACTGCTTCGTCGACGTCCCCCACGCCGGCGAAATCGTCCGCGCCCGCTGCACCGACGGCACGCTGAAACTTCACGAGGGCGGCGACCACTACATCACGCTTCCTCCCGTCAGCTTCACAAAGGATCAGGTCACGCCCACCCGCGACACCCGTCTCCGCTGGATGCAATCCGTCCTCCACTGCACCCACTACATCGCCGGCGCCGGCGAACAGGCCTACTTGAACAAAGCCGACGCCCCCGACATCACTTTCGTCAACCGCGACCCCATCGACCGCTCCGATGAAGCCTGGACCGGATAAATCCATCGACCTCCTCGCCTTCGGCGCCCACCCCGACGACATCGAATTCGGCTGCGGCGGCATCGTCGCCCGCGAAACCTTCGCCGGCCGTTCCGCCCATTTCGTCATCTGCTCCCGCGGCGAATCCGCCACCAACGGCACCCCGCGCGAGCGTCTCCACGAAACCACTACAGCCGCGAAACACCTCCGCGCCACGTTCGAATTCGTCGAGCTCGACGGCGACGCCCACCTCGAAATCAAAGCCGCCCACGCGATCAAACTCGCCGCCCTCCTCCGCCGCTACCGGCCCTCGATCGTCCTCGCGCCTTCGCTCGTCGAAAACCAACACCCCGACCACTGGCGCCTCGCCCAACTCGTCCGCGACGCTTCCCGCCTCGCCCGCTACGGCGGCCTGAAAGAACTTCGCCGCACCCCCGCCCACGCCATCGACCATCTCTTTTATTATTCGGTCACTGCCGACGCCGACCCGCGCGACATCACGCCGATCCTCGTCGACATCTCTTCGCCCGATGTCCTCGCCGCCTGGAGCGCCTCGATGGACGCCCATGCTTCGCAACAAAAGACCCGCAACTACGGCGAGCTCCAACTCACCCGCGCCCGTCTCCACGGTCTCCGCGCCGGCGTCTCCCACGCCCTCCCCCTCTGGCCCAACGACCCCCTCGTCGTCCCCTCCCTCGCTACATTGTCCACCTCCGCGCGTCGCTTCTAGGTGGAGCCCGACGTCCTCGTCGGGCTTGTTCGCGCCTCCCTCATTCGCGCCCTTTAGCGTCCATTCGCAGTTAAGAAAAAAATGCCCGCCCGCCCCCTAAAAATCGGCATCACCTGCTACCCCTCCGTCGGCGGCTCCGGCATCCTCGCCTCCGCCCTCGGCGAAGAGCTCGCGCGCCGCGGACACGAGATCCACTTCATCAGCTACGAACGCCCGTTTCGCATCTCCGTCGACGCCACTCGCGTCTTCTTCCACCCCGTCGTCGTCAACGACTACGATCTCTTCAAATACCCCGACTACACACTCCCGCTCTCCGTCAAAATGGCCGAAGTCTCCCGCGACTTCGCCCTCGACATCCTTCACGTCCACTACGCCGTCCCTCACGCCACCGCCGCCATCCTCGCGCTCGAAATGCTCCCGCCCGAGCGCCGTCCCAAACTCATCACCACGCTCCACGGCACTGACACCACCCTCCTCGGACGCGACCCCGGCTACGGCCCCGCCGTCCGTCACGCGCTCATCCGCTCCGACGCCGTCACCGCCGTCTCCCGTTTCCTCGAACAGGAAACCCACCGCGTCCTCGGCCCCGACTGCCCCATCGAGGTCATCCACAATTTCTTCTCCCCCCGCCCCGTCACGCGCCCGCCCGAAACCATCCGCGCCGAGCTCAATCTCGCGCCGCACGAAACCCTCCTCGTCCACCTCTCGAATCTCCGCCCGATCAAACGCATCGATCGCCTCCTCGAAACCGTCGCGCGCATCGACCGCCGCCACGCCTTCAAACTCCTCATCCTCGCCGGCGGCGACTTCTCCCCTTTTCAACTCGCCGCCCAACAACTCGGCATCTCCGACCGCCTCATCGTCCGCCAAAACGTCTTCGACATCGAAGACTACCTCAACGCCGCCGATATCGCTCTCTTCACGTCCGACTCCGAAAGCTTCTGCCTCGGCATCCTCGAAGCGATGGCCTTCCGCTGCCCGAGCGTCAGCACCGCCGTCGGCGGTATCCCCGAAGTCATTACACACGACACCGACGGTCTCCTCGTCCCGAGCGCCGCGCCCGACGACCTCGCCCGCGCCGTCGAATCGCTGATCCTCGACCGCGCCAAACGCGAGACCCTCGGCCGCGCCGCCTGCGAAAAAGCCCGCACCGTCTTCTCCGCCGACACCATCGTCTCCCGCTACGAATCCTTCTACCGCCACCTCCTGCAGCCGTAGGTTGCGCGCTCGCCGCGCAACTCCCGCCGGCCATGTAGGTTGCGCGCTCGCCGCGCAACGCTCACTCCACCTCAAAAATCTCCACGAGCGCCACCCCCGTCGATCCACCCGCACCCGACAGGTGCACCGAATAGACTCCCGGATCCAACGTCACCAGCAGCGCCGCATCCTTGCTCGTATCGCTCGCCAACGGTCCCGCGCCAATCTGCGCAAACACCGCCTTCATCTCCGCCGAACCACCCCAGTCGTTGTTTTCCGCCACCTGATCCGACGCGCCACCCGCCATCCGAAACAGCTTCAACTGCGGATCCGCCAACACGCCCGTCACTTTATCCCGTGACGCCAACGTCGGCCCCACACCGCGAATCAACACTGTCTTCGGTCCGTTGCCCGCCAGCACCACCCCGGCGATCAACGTATCGTCTCCCGCGCCCGCCACCGTCCGCGTCGAAAGCGCCTTCAACCGGCTGCTCCCGCCTTCATCCGCATCATACGCCTCCACCAACGCCACGCCCGCCGCACCGCTCGTTGTCACGTGCGCCGTGTAAACTCCCCCCGCAATCTCCTCCAGCAACGCCGCATCCTTCGATCCCTGCGCCACCGCCGACGCCCCCAACCGGCTCCGCGCCTGCAACAACTCCGGCGCATTCACCCAATCGTCATTCTCTGCCTCCACCTTCCACTCCCCGCCCGTCAATCGATATACCCGCAACAGCGGATCCGTCAGCGCCGTCGGCACGCTCGCCGCGATCCCCGGCCCCACGCCCTGCACCAACACGCGCTTCTCTCCCTCCACCACAAACCCCATGATCAACGTCTGATCCCCCGTCCCCGCCCGGCACCGCGCCGCCAACGCCGCCAGCCGCGATGTCACATCCCGCGGATAAAACGTCACCACGTTCACCGAATACGGCTCGAGCGTCGTCACAAAATTCTCGCTCCCGCCCACCCGCTGGGCCGACCCCATTCCCATTTCCCTCCCACCCGTCTTCAACCGCGCCGCCTCGTCCTGCGGTATCCCATAACTCAATACCGGCGCCGCCGGAAACGCCGCAAACCCGTCCACGTCGAGCGTCACGTTTGCCGCTTCAGTCCGGCTCTTGTTGATCAACAACACCGACAACATCCCATTCGTCCGCTTCGACGCATAAGCCGACACCAACGCCGCATCGCTCGTCGCGCGCACAATGCGGTCCCCGCCGCGCGCGAAATGTTTCAGCAGCTTAATCACCCAATACGTCGGATGCGGATCGTTCACCACCGAGCCCACCGCCGGGTCGGTCGTCGCGAGCACGCCATAGTCGCCGTAGTTGCGCCAGCCATACAGCGAGTTGTTGAAATTCCCGAGCAGCCGCCCCGCCTCATCGCGCGGCGGACCATTG
The DNA here is from genome assembly GCA_023426435.1 of Verrucomicrobiota bacterium. GTDB lineage: Bacteria > Verrucomicrobiota > Verrucomicrobiia > Opitutales > Opitutaceae > Opitutus. The sequence continues at coordinate 17,520 of JAFAAS010000089.1, forward strand.
TGCAGCGCCCACCACACGAAGCTCTTGAACTCCGTCTGCAGGATCTGCCCGAAACTATCCGCATAGAACAACCCATTCACCAGGCTCGTGCTCTGCTTCCCCGGCGTCGTCCAAACGGAATTGTTCTCCGTCATGTGAATCTCCACCCCCGCCCCCGCGCCGCCAAACGCCTCGTTCACCATCTTCCGAATCGCCGCCGCATCCACCGCCCACGTGCGGTTCGCTTCGAACATCGTCCCACCGGTCAGCAGTCCCGCATCGTTCTCTCCGCCCGGCCCATAAGGATAACGGTGAAACACCACGAAATCCGGCACCGCCCCAATCGCCGCTAATCGCGCCAACACGCGCGTCGTCCACGAATCCTCCTCCGTCGGGATCGCCAGCACCACCACGCCAATCTTGATCGTCGGATCCTCCGCTTTCATCAGCGTCATGAATTTCTTCGCTTCCTCCGCATACGTCTCCGGATGGTGCTTCAACGGATGCAGATCCTCCTCCCACTCGCCATAGTTCTCGTTGCCAATCTCCCAATATTTGAAGCCGTAGCCTTTCGTCACATTCGAATACCGCACCCACGCCGCCGCCTGTTCCGGTGTCCCCGAACCATAATTCGCCGTGATGTAAACCTTCGCCTTCAACGCCAGCGCCACCTGCGCGAAGTCGTCGAAATCATTCGTCCATTCCCAATCGTTGGGGGTCCGCGTGCCCGGCCGATAGCTGCGATTCGTTTCCCAATCATACGTATTCGACGTCGACCCGCCGGGAAACCGCAGCGTCCGCACGTCCGCCGCTTTCAACAGCTCCAGCGTCTCCGGACTCATCAGCGCATTGTCCCACACCGCCGTGTTCAGCCCGATCATCAGATCGTCCACCACACGCACCGTGTCGTTCGCATCGACCCCGACCCTCACGTCGGCCGCCTGCCCGCGCCCCACGGCCAACCACACCACCACCGCACACGCCACAAATCGAAGGGGTAACATCCCCGACAACTCACCACACCCGCCGCTGCCCGCAACGGAAAATCCGCGCACCTCAATGTAGGGCGGGGTCTCCCCCCCCCCCCGCCCCCCCCCCCGAACCCCGGCAAC
>JAFAAS010000152.1 GCA_023426435.1 Verrucomicrobiota bacterium
ATGTCGCATATGCGACACCCCACAGCATCCCCCGCGAAACCTCGTGAAACCCCGCACGGAAGAGTTGCTTTACGTCCTCCTGTGGACGGCCGACAGCCTCATGCGCCCTACTTGGCGCAATCTGACCGATTCCTTCGAACAATGGACGTGGCGCAACGGCCTCGGAAGACGTCTCGCCGAACTGGAGGCTCAACAGCTGCTCGAACGCCACCCCGAGCCCAGCCTCGAGCGCGTCGTGCGACTCACCGATGAGGGACAGCGCCTCGCGCTCGGCGGCCGCGACCTCGTCGCGCGCTGGAGTCGCCCTTGGGATGGGCAGTGGCGACTGGTCATGTTCGACGTGCCCACCGCCCGTCACGATCTGCGCCAGCGTCTCTTGCGCATGCTGAGGCGCCAGTATTTCGGCTATCTGCAAAACAGCGTGTGGATCACACCTGACCCGGTCGCGGATCTACGCCAGGCATTCGGCGACGCGAGCGTGCAAGCCGACGCGTTCATCATCATGGAAGGACGCCCGGCCGCCGGCGAATCCGACCACGAGATCGTGCGCGCCGCCTGGGATTTCAGCCAGATCGAGCGCGGGTATGAACAATATCTCGCCTTCGTCCGAAAGCCGCCTCCCGCCGGCCCGGCGCTCATCGCCTGGGCTCGTCGGGAAAACGCGCTCTGGAAGGCAGCCCTCAAGCCTGACCCGTTGCTTCCTTCCTCTCTTCTGCCACCCAAGTATCTCGGCCGCGAGGCGCTCCGCCGCCGAAAACAAATCTTCGCCAAGCTCCTCTCCGCCACCTCATCCGACTAACACTCCCGACTCGCGATGTGCTTTCCTATGTCGCATATGCGACGCCCGAGAGCACAAGCTTCATCGCCCGGAGAAACGATTCGCAGCAGATCGCCCGGTCCGTGGCCCGCGCCGCCACCCACAGGCCGTCGCACCCTCACCGCACCTCGGCGTAGGTCCCCACGCGCGCGAAGGCCCTGAGCCGCACTTGGGAGCTGTGCCGTTGGCGCCGCTTCGCAGCCCAATTCCACCTCCGGCACTTCGAACCATTCCAAGCTCTCCTGCCCGCCTTCGGCTCGCGCGCCTTTTTCTATTTAGAAAAACAAAATCGCCGTCCACCATCGCCCATGCTCTTCGAGTCCGCCCTCACCCCGGGTAGCGGCATTCTTGTCCTCGACGACGACACCATCCTCCGCAAGCGCCTCGCCGCGCACCTCCGCCTGCTCGACGCCGACGTGTCCGAAGCAAGCACCCTCGCCGAAGCCCGACGACTTCTCGCCACCCTCCGCTTCGACTTCGCCCTCATCGATCTGCACCTGCCCGACGGCGACGCCCTCGATCTTCTTCGCTCCCGCGACTTTTCGGAAAACACCGGCGTTGTCGTCATGACCGCTCTCGACGGCATCAAACCCGCCGTCGAAGCCATGCGTCTCGGCGCCGGCGACTACCTCGCCAAGCCGTTCTCACCCGACGAACTCCCGCTCGCGTTCGCCCGTTGCCGCCAATCTCGTCGCTCCGCCCGCCGCGACGAACATCGCGCCGCCGCACCCGACACCGCCGACCTTTTCTTCGGCGAACGCCTCTCCGCCGTCCGCACCCAACTCGAAACCGTCATCGCCACCGATCGCCGCCTGCTCCAACGCCTCCCGCCCATTCTCCTCGAGGGCGAAACCGGCACCGGCAAAACCGTCCTCGCCCGCTGGCTCCACCACCAAGGTCCCCGCGCTTCCCGACCGTTCGTCGCCGTCAACTGCGCCGCGCTGCCCGACAACCTCGCCGACGCCGAACTCTTCGGCCACGAGCGCGGCGCCTTCACCGACGCCAAACACGCCCGTCTCGGGCTCTTCGAAGCTGCCGACGGCGGCACGCTCTTCCTCGACGAAATCGCCAGCCTCGCCCCCGCCACCCAGGCAAAAATCCTCACCGCCCTCGACGACGGACACATCCGCCGCCTCGGCTCCACCCGCGATCTCACCGTCGACGTCCGCCTCATCGCCGCCAGCAACCGCCCGCTCGACGATCTCGTCTCCGCCAAACTCTTCCGCGCCGACCTCCTCCACCGCCTCAACCTCCTTCGTTTCACGCTCCCGCCGCTCCGCGAACATCCCGGCGACATCGTCCCACTCGCCCGCCATCTCCTCGCCCGTATCGCCGCCCGCCACCGCCTCACTCACCTCACCCTTTCCCCCAACGGCGAAGCTCGCCTTCGCGCTCAACCGTGGCGCGGAAACCTCCGCGAGCTCGCCCACGAGATCGAACGCGCCGTCATCTTCTCGCCCGACCAACCTCTCGACTTCCCCACGCTCGGACCGCTTCCTTCTTCCTCGCCGGCCGGCTGGCGCAACCCCGCCTGGCGTCTCCCCGCCGAAGGTTTCTCGCTCGATGACGCCATGAACGCCTTCATCGCCGACGCCCTCCGCGAAACCAACGGCAACGTCTCCGCCGCCGCCCGCCGCCTCGGCGTCACCCGCGACTTCCTCCGCTACCGTCTGTCCGGGGAAATGTCATCACCCCGCTCCTGACTTGGGAACTTCCACCCAGCCGCCCCACCAGATTGGGAAACTCCGCCCAAGCTCCTCCTCGCCTTCAACTGCCGCCTTCCGCCGAAAACATCCTCCATGTTTCCGGCCTTCAGCTACTTATCCAATTCCGTGGCCCGCTGGCACGCCCCACGCAAAAGGAGCGGCACCCACACGCCATGACACCCGCATCCTCACCCCGCCCTCGCTCGCGCATCTGCGCGTTCATCGTTCTGCTCCTCAGCCTTCTGCCGGAGGTTCACGCCCAATCGGTGATCCAAAGCCACTCCGGGCCGCCGCGCACAGTTCCGCCGCCTCCAGAAACCTACGTCCCCAACCCCGGCACGAACCACGGCTACGTTCACGGATCGCCGCTTCGCCCTCCTCCCGGCCTCGTCTTCGGCGAAGCCACCTTCCAAGGCGATAGCTTCGGCCCCTACTTCCTGCCGCCGCTCGCTCCCGTCCTCGGCGAGTCCCTCCAAACGCTAACCTCGCCCACGCCTGACCGTCCCACCGCAATCGCCACACCTCCGCCTTCCATCTTCGATCATTTCCCACGACTCGTCGCGCCCACCGTCCACCTGCCCCCATCCGACACCCTCGCGGATCACATCGGCGAAATCTACTCCGTCCCCCTCAGCTATCTGTTCGTCGCCACCCACTACGAGGCCGACCGCTCCATTGTCCTCTCCGGTCAATGGCACGCCGACTACAACCACCTTCCTCCCGAAGCCCGCGAGCGCCTGACCCGCTACCTCCGCGATCGCCGCGCCGCCATCGATTCGCTGCGTGCCCAGCTCGCCCGCATCGAAACCGCTCCCGCAGACGAGCACCCCGCGCTCCTCGCCGCCTTCGCCGCCGAACAAACACCTTCCCTCCTCACGTTGGAAAACGACGCCGAAGCCCTCCGCGCCGAACTCACGGAAAACGGTTTCATGAAAAACGGCGCCCAAGACATCGCCACCGTCCGCCCCAAACATTCGCGCAACGCCGCCCAAAACAAAGCTCAGGCAACCGTCATCGACGCGCTCTCCGCCGCCCAATTCCACCCCGGCCTCTCCCTCGACCAACGCCTGCTGCTCCACGAAATCACCTTCGACATCGCCCTCCGTTTCCCTCCTCCCGCCAACCCGCCGAACCGCGCCGCCCCGCCGGCTGTTTTCTTCTGGCCCGCCGGCGCCCGCATCCGCCTCCCCGACCCGCTCCCAGCCGAACTCTCCACCACCTTCTCCTCCTTCCAATCGCTCAAAGCCGAACTCAAAAAAGAGCTCACCACCCTCGTCGAACGCCAACGCACCCGCGTCCTCCCCGCCAGCCGCTCCGCCGCCTACCGCCAGCTCGCCACCGCTCAAGCTCCCCGCTTCCGGCAGCTCGAGTCCCTCGCCGAAGAAATCCGCCGCCAACTCGTCCTCCTCCCCATCTTCGCCCCACCCGCCCAACCCAACCTGCCACCCGACCTCCTTCGCCGCCTCGCCGAAACCCGCGAAACCAAAGCCACACTCCATCGAGACCTCGCCGCCCACCTCCAACATTTTCGCCAGGTGTTGCCCGACCACCGCGTCGATCTCCTCCGCCACGACAAAGCCGTCATCCTCTCCGCCTCCCCGCTCCCCAATCGCCTGCCCGCCCGCAATTCCCGAGTCGAAGCCACGCTCTCCGAACTGGCTGCCACAAACCAACACGTCATCCGCCGCTTCACCGCTCTCGACGCCGACTTCGCCGCCTTGCGCAAAGTCCTCGATGCCTACCGCGCCTCGCTCCCGGAGTCCTCCGGCATCACCATTGAAACCCTTCTCGCCCACTTCGCCGAGGACTTCGCAGCGCACGAAAACGGGCACCGTTACCGTGACTACCGCGCCGCCGTCTTGCAGCCCGGACTCTCCCCCGCCCAGCGCCGGCTGCTCTTCAACGCCGCACAGGTCGCCCTCTACAAGGAAACGCGTCAGATCGCCCCCTGACCCATGCCTTCCGCCGCCGGCCGACGCATCGCCGCCATCACGCTTGGCCTCGGCCTGCTCTTCGCCGGCACCTTCGCCACGTTCGTCGTCTTCTACGGACGCGAGCTCGGCGACGACATCCGTCGCAAAATGATCGAACGCGATGCCGCCGTTCTCCACCCCGTCGTCCAACAACACGTCGCCCCCTCCGCCTCCCTCCACGCCCTCCTGCCCGACGCCCATCGCGAGGGCATGCTCGCACTCGCCCTCTTCGACGCCACCGGCATCACAATCGCCCACATCCCCGCCAACCAACCCCTCGTCGAACTCCCGCTCGACGACTTCGTCCGCCTCCAGGACGGCCACCCCATCAGCCGCTTCCATCCGACTTTCCCACTCGCCACCCTTCTCCCCGACGCCAGCACCTCCCAAACCAGTCCCGTCCTGGAAATTGTCCTGCCTCTCCGCCGCCCCACGGACGCCGCCCACAAACTGCTCGGCTTCGTCCGCTACCACCTCGACGCCCGTCCGCTCGCCGCCGAGCTCGCCGCGCTCGACGACAACGTCCGACGCAAGACCCTCCAGGTTCTCGCCCTCGGCGTCGCCTGCATCGGCCTCATCATGTCCGCCGGCCACCTCGCCCTCACGCGCACCCAACGCGCTCTCGCGGAACGCAACGACCGCCTCACCCGCACCCATTTCGAACTCTCCCTCGCCGCCAAAGCCTCCGCGCTCGGACAAATCACCTCCAATCTCATCCACGACCTGAAAGGTCCCGTTTCCAGCCTCCAAGCCGTCGTGCACACCGACCAAGCCGCTGCCGCCGCCTACGCCGACCGCCTTCAAACGCTCATCCGCGAAACCACCGACCTCCTCAGCGACCACTCCGCCCACGCCACCTACGAACTCACCGCCGCCGAGCTCGCCGAAATCATCCGCCGCCGCAACGCCGCTCTCGCCGACGAACAAGGCGTCGCCTTCCACGTCGCCGCCCAGCTCTCGCAGCCCCTCGACAGCCATCGCGCCGGCCTGCTCTGCCTCATCATCAACAACCTCGTCCAAAATGCCCTCGCCGCCACGCCGCGCGGCCGCGCCGTCACCGTCGATCTCTCCGCCGATTCCGACACGCTCACCGCCATCGTCGCCGACGAAGGCCACGGCATCTCCGAAGATCTCCTCCCGCATCTGTTCACCCCCGGCCGCTCCGGCCGCGCCAACGGCACCGGTCTCGGTCTCGCCATCAGCCAACTTCTCGCCCGCCAAATCGGCGCCACCCTCGAGCTCGCCTCCACCTCCCCCGCCGGCACCACCTTCCGCCTCATCCTCCCGATGCAGAGGTAGGGCGCGTTGTCCTCAACGCGCCGTCACCCGCGTCCATCCACTCGGGCTTCACGACCACCACGCCCATCTCCCGATTCACCGCCCGCGTAGCCGAAATCCCAATACACTCCGCCAGTCCCGCCCGCGCCTCCTCGCCCGCCTCCGCCCACACCGGCTTTCTCACCAGCTCCAACTCCGCCCCGCTCCTCACCAACAACCCCCACCCCGCCGGAATCTCCGCCTCCGCAAAAATCCCTTCCTCGCTCACCAGATAAAAAAAGTCCGCCGCGCGCCACCGCCACAGCTTCGCAAACTTCGTCCCGCGCAACATCCGCCCCTGCCACGTCCCCAACTCCTCGATCACGCGCCGATGCGTCGCGTGTTCAATTCCCGAAAAATCCCACGCGTCAAACTCCGGAAACAACGCCTCGCCTTTCCGCAGATCCGGCCGGTGACCGCCAATCAACTCCTCCAACTTTCGCGCGCGCGCACTCAACTCCTCCACTTTCCGCCGCGCCTCCTCCTCCCCACGCGCATCCTTCAACAAATCCGCCCGCGCCTGCTTGCACTCGAAGACCGCCGTCCGCCGCTCCACCCCGCGCGAACACCCCGCCACATCCGCCCGATACCCGCTCTTCGGCACCCGCACCTCACACGCACAAATCGGAAACCCATTCGCCTGCGCCCACCCCAGCGCCAGCCGCTTCAACTCCCGATGCGCCTCCGTCTCCGATTTCCCCACGCCCCCGACTCAACGCCACCCCTCGCCGGTAACAATTGAAATTTACCGCCCCACCCAAAACCCGACGCCGCCCGTGATGTTTGATAATTCTCCGGTGCTTGGATCTTGGAGACTTGGATCTTCTCCCACCTCCGCCCGCTCGCCCGCGTAAACCCCTTCGCCTCTGGCGTCTTGCTTCGCGCGCCGCAGCCGTTTTGCCTCGCTCCGCCCGATGAAGCGCATTGATGCCCGCCACTGGCGTCCGCTGTTCGACGCCGTTTACGAGATCAACACCGCGAAGGATCACGCCGACTTCTCCTCCGCCGTGAAAGCCGCGATGCACCGGCTGATTCCCGCCGACCTCTGCATCATGAGCGTGCTCGATCGCCGGACCGGCCAGATCACCGCGGCCATGTCCAAACCGAATCCGCACACCGAGGCCGAACTGCAGTATTACTCGGAAAACTCCCACCTGAATCCGCTCGTCGCCTACTACGAACGCACCGGCCGGACCCATGCTCGCCGCATGTCCGACGTGATTTCCGTCTCCGCGCTCAAGCGCCATCCCCACTACCTCAACTGCCTCGCCCGCAACCGCTACCTTTACGGTCTCGTCCTCCCGGTCACGGTCAACGCGCACACCATCGCCGCCCTTTCCTTCAACCGCGTCCGGCGCGATTTCACGCTTCGCCAGCGGACTTTGCTCGATTTGTTCGGCCCGCATTTTCGCCAAGCCTGGTTGCGACACGAGCAACCTACGCTCCAGCGCCTCAACCACCCGCTCTCCTTGCGCCAGCGCTTCCGCGAAAGGGGACTCACCTTGCGCGAAGCCGACGTCCTTTTCTGGATCGCCGACGGCAAACAGAACCGCGAGATCGCCGAGCTTCTCGGCCTCAGCCTTTTCACCGTCCAAGAATACGTCGGCAACATCCTCCGCAAGCTGCGCGTGCCCAACCGCCACGCCCTCACCGTCCAGACGCTCAGCCAGCTCGCCGGCAAATGACGTCGCCCCCAACCCTCACGCGTGAGGGTTGAGCCCATTCGCCGCGCTCGCTAGGATCATGCCGCTGCGCCCGCCGGATTTCGCCGGCGCCGCAACCACACACCGTCCATGCGAACCACTCCCGCCTTCCGTCGGCCGACACTCCTCGGCCTCCGCCTCTTGTTACCTGCAGCGATCCTGCTCTCTTTGACTCTCGTGCTTCCCCAAGCTCGCGCGAATGACGACACCGCGGCGGTGGGATACACCTCGATCAACGCAGGCACGGCTTCGCATAACGACCTCGGGGGCGGATGGGGGCTCTACGCCACGGAGATCTACTTCGTCCCGTTTCGCATTAACACGCTGGGCAACTACTCGCTGACATCCGTCTCTTTTCTGTTCCAGAGCCAAGCCTATGGGGGCGACCCCAATACCTCCGGGGGCAGCGAGCATGGCGGCGGCCCGGGAGGCATAGGCGAGCCCACATATTCCATGTATCCCCATGCGAGTGAGCTTTCGATTCAGGTGTTTTCGAGCCTCCCCAACAGTCTCACGCTGCCGACCTCGCTTGTCACTTTCGCCGCCTTCGGCGGCTACCCAAACGGTGGAGGTAACGTAACCTTCACTCCCCTGTCCTTCCCCACGCTGAACGCGGACACGACCTACTACCTGTCCGCTTACAAACCGATCAACCCTTACTCCTCCATCTCATGGGTCATGCCTGAGTGGCTTGGCGACCCCGTGGACGGCCCCTCATCCGACCCCATCGCCGGCCTCTACGACAATGGCACGCAGCTCCCATTTTATAAAGTCACGGCGGACGGAGTCACCGAACACTACGGTGTCGTCGGCGGGTTCTCGCTGACTGCCACCGCCGTCTCCGCCGTCCCCGAACCCGCCACCACCGCGGTGATTCTCGGTGGTTGCGTGCTCGCCGCCGCCCTATGGGTGCGGCGTCGACGCTCGAAGGTCGCCGACCCGCGCACTCGGATCGATTCCAACCTAAGTTGAGCGTTTCCGTCACCGCTCCTGCGCGCCGCCGATCACTCCGGCGTCTGCCGGCCGAGTGGTTTTTCGCCGCGGCGTTCGCCGCTGTCGGCGTGTGGGTTTACCTCCGCACGCCCATCCAGTGGACCCCTTTCGATGTGGCGTTCTACCGCGCCCTCGCACTCGCCTTCGGCTCCGGCTTCGTCGTGATGATCGCCGTCGCTTACGGCGCATCGCTCCTCCGTAACGTCCCCGCCCCCGATCGTCGCACGTGCGCATGGATCGCCGGCGCGCTCGCCCTGGCCGCGACGCTCGCCCTGTTTCTCCTGATCCACACAAGCGGCCCCGCGCACAACCGCGTGCTCGAAGCCGCAGCACTCAGCACGACGCTCGTCGCGCTCGGGCTGACGATTTTCCTTCCCGTGGCCGGCCTCGTTGAACCGCGTGATGTCACCCGCGCGCTCACCCAAGCTCTCTCTCTGTGGGCCCCCTTCTTAGCCTATCACGTCTTCGCCGGCTTCTGCCTCACCGCCAATCGACTCGCCACCCCGTTCGTATGGGATCCCGTGCTGCTGCGGATGGACCTTTCGCTCGGTTTCAATCCCAGCCAGATCGCGCACGCCTGGCACTACCACGCTCCGTGGATTCGCCAGTTAAGCTACATCGGTTACGCACTGCTTGGACTCATGATCGCCCTGGTGATCGCGCGGCTTCAAATCGCGCGGGCTTGGGTCCACGCACGACGCGCTCTCCTCGCCAGCTTCCTCGTCGGTGTGCTCGGTCTCGGCTGCTACCAACTCGTCCCCGCCATCGGCCCGCTCTACGCCTTCCCCGCTCTCTACCGCGATCTCGATGCGCCTTTTCACCGGTTCGAAGCGCGCATGGCGCTCGAAGAGGCGCTCACCGGTCCCGACCGCGTTCGCGCCGCACCCCGCTTGCTCCGCAACGCCATGCCTTCGTTGCACACCGCGTGGGCCCTCGTCTCGCTCGCTTCGGCATGGCACTGGCGCCGCCGCTTCTTCTGGTGGTGCCTGCCCCTCGGTTTCCTGCAAATCGTCACCACCCTCACGCTCGGTTATCACTACCTCGTCGACCTCCTCGCCGCCGTTCCGCTCGCCGTCTTCTGCTGGTGGATCGCCGATCGCGCCATCCGTCTCACCCCGCAGGCGGCAGACGACCCGCTCCCCGCCACGGCCCCCAACCACCGGATCCCCCTTTATCTCCTCGTTTCCGTCGGCGCTCTCCTCGTCTGGGCCGCGCTCGCCCCGCTCTCCCCGTGGCTCGCGTGGCTCCTCGCCCTCCTCGTCGTCGTCACCCCGTGCTACCCCGCTCTCAAAGGATTCCGCGCCACACGTCTGCCGCGTGAACAACCGCTCACTTCTCCCCCGCCCACGAAGGCGGCTCCCATCCTATCCCCATCTCCCGATTCACCGCCCGCGTAGCGGGAATCCCGATACACTCCGTCAGCCCCGCCCGCGCAACACGCCCCTTCGCCACGTCCCGAGCGATTCGATCTCCCCTCCGTCCACGGCCTTCCCAGCGCCAGCCCGCTTCAGGTTTGGTCTTCTCTGGAGCTTGGATCTTGGAGACTTGGATCTTCTCCCGCTCACGCACACATCCAAAAATCCCGCCCCTCCACAAACCCTCTCCCCCTCAACTCCCCGCGAATCAACTCCCGCGCCCCGCGGACCGACACATACCCCAACACAACAATCTCTCCCGCTCCCCGCATCTCCTCCGGCCCCACCACCGCCACACCCACCCCTCCAATCGCCCGCGTCCACTTCTTCCGATCCACATCCACATACCCCGCAATCCTCACACCCCACTTCTCCAACTCCGCCGCCCGCTTCCGTGTCGGTCGCCCCGCGCCCCACACCCACACCTCGCGCCCTCCACTACTCCGCTTCAACTCCCGCGCCACATACTCCGCCTTCACCCGATAAAACGCCTCCTCCGCATACCGCGCCTCCACCCGCGACGCCCGCTCGGCCGAATCATTCCAACGCATCAACACCCGCGGCACCTTCCCCATTCGCACGCCAGCCTCCATCCACCGCAGCCACAGCTCGTAGTCCTCCGGGAATGGGCCCGCCCGATACCCGCCGAACTTCTCCACGCACTCCCGCCGAAATATCACGCTCGGATGCGCCAGCGGCGACTCCACGAATCGATTCAACGCCACCTCCTCCGGCGTCACGAGCGCGTTGATCCATTCCACATGCAACGCATACCCCGCATTCGCCACCCGGTCGCCGCCAAACTCCACGCCGCAACTCACCAGCCCCACGTCCGCATTTTCCCTCCGCCGCAAAAACCCCACCTGCGCGTCCAATCTTTCCGGATACATCTCATCGTCCGCATCCATCCTCGCCAACAACTCCCCGCGCGCTTCCGCGATCCCCGCATTCAACGCCCCCACGATCCCTTCCTTCCCGCGTCGCAACACCTTCACCCGCCCATCGCCACCCGCCGCCGCCTCCACCACCTCCGCCGTCCCATCCGTCGACCCGTCATCGACCACGATCAACTCCCACGCGCTCAACGTCTGCGCCCGCACACTCGCCACCGCGCGTGCAATCGTCCCCGCCGCATTCCACGCCGGCATCACCACCGAAACGAGCGCCCTCATCATCGCTCCCACTTTTTCCGCCGCACCCCGCCCCCGCGAGCGATTTCCAGACCCGCCTCGCTTCTGCGTTCGGCAGTTGCGTCTCCCCACATTCGGACGGACAACTTCGCATGACCGATAATTCGGCCGGCCACGGCCACGCCCACGTCGAGGAGAAATTCTCGCTCCCTCTTTTTCTCTTCACCGTCGCCGCCTCCCTCGCCGGCCTCGCCGCGCTCCTGAAGCTCATCGCTCCCGCCACCGTCTGGGACGCCCAGCTCTCCGCCTCCGCCTGGCACTTCGTCGCCGCCTTCCTCGCGATGCACCTGCTGACGTGCTTTTTCGAATACGTCTTCCATCGCTACGTGTTGCACAAGCCCGTCGTCCCATTCCTCAGCCGCTTCTACAAACAACACACGCTCCACCATTCGCTCACCCGCATCGGCCGGCGAGTCACGCCCGGCGGTCGCACCGTGCCGTTCGTCGAAAACGTCTATCCCGTCACCGAGCCCGAGCAGGGCGAAGCGTCCTTCTTCCCTTGGTATACCCTCGCCGTCTTCGCCGCCATCATCACCCCGCTGCTCGCCCTTCTTCAGTGGCTCGCCCCCGCCTTCCCGTGGTTCTTCGCCGGATACGGCGCCTTCGCCTTCGCCCTCGCCCTCTACGAAATCTTTCACGCGATCGAACACTGGCCATTCGAACGCTGGGCGCCGCTCATCGAACACCGCCACTTCGGCTGGCTCTGGCGCAAGATCTACTCCTTCCACCTCCGCCATCACGCCGTCATCGATTGCAACGAAGCCATCTCCGGCTTCTTCACCCTTCCCGTCTTCGACTGGCTTTTTGGCACCTTCATCCTTCCCAAATCGCTCTACGCCCACGGGAGCGAATGGAATCCCGCGGAATTCAAGAGCCCGCGCCCGTGCGCCCTCATCCGCTGGTGCGACGCCCAAGCCGACGCACTCGTCCAAGCCCGCCGCCAACGCGCAAAAACGCCGCCCAAACCCGTCCCTTCCTCCTACACCCGGGGCGAAACCATCGCCCACTACTTCACGCACACCGTCGGCCTCGCCACTTCCATCGCCGCCCTCGTGCTCCTCGCCATCTTCGCCGCACTTCGCGGCGGCGCACTCGACATCGTCACCGTCGGGCTCTTCGGCGCCACGCTCGTCGCACTCTACGCCGCCTTCATCAACATCCGCCGCGCCCCCGCCTCCCACTGGCGCCAGCTTTTCCACCGCTACAATCACGCCGCCATGTTCCTGCTCATCGCCGGCACCGCCACACCTTTCCTGCTCGGCAACCTCCGCGGTCCCTGGGGATGGAGTCTCTTCGGCACGGTCTGGGCACTCTGTGGTTTCGGCGCGATCGCCCGTCTTCACGGCGGACCCCGCATGAAGTCCTTTTCGCGTTACGCCTACCTCCTGCTCGGCCTCGTCGCACTCGTCGCCTTGAAACCGCTGGTTCGATCCGTCCCCGCCGGCGCACTCTGGCTCCTCTTCGCCGGCGCCCTCTGCTACGCCTGCGGCAGCGTGTTTCACCTCTGGCAACGTCTCCGCTATCACCAGGTCCTCCGCCACGCGTTCGCCCTCGGCGGAACCACCTGCCATCTCGTCGCGGTCCTCGTCTTCGTCCTCCCCCAAAGACTCTGACACCTGCTGTATCCTGATTGTCACGACGCCGCCTCCGCGCGGCGTTTTTTTTTGCCGGCAACAGCCCTTGCGGCTCCCGCCAGGCAACGTATCCTCCGCCATGCGCGCCCCGACCTTACTGCTGCTCGCACTGCCGTTGTGGGGAGCAGGCGCCGAGGCCCCCAGCTCGCGCCAACCCGAACGAGATCGCATGGTCGAAAAACAAATCATCGCCCGCGACATCACCGACGAGCGCCTCCTCGCCGCCCTCCGCAAAGTGCCCCGCCACCTCTTCGTCCCCGAAGACGTCCGCTCCGCCGCCTACAACGACTCTCCGCTCCCCATCGGTTACGGCCAGACCATTTCCCAACCGTTCATCGTCGCCTTCATGACCGACGTCGCGCGCATCCAACGCGACACCCGCATCCTCGAAATCGGCACCGGCTCCGGCTACCAAGCCGCCATCGCCGCCGAGCTCAGCGATCACGTTTACTCCATCGAAATCGTCCCCGAACTCGCCACCCGCGCCGCCGCCACCCTCCAAGCCACCGGCTACGAACGCGTGCATCTCCGCCAGGGCGACGGCTATCACGGCTGGCCCGACGCCGCCCCGTTCGACGTCATCATCGTCACCGCCGCCGCCGACACCATTCCGCCGCCGCTCGTCGCCCAACTCGCCGAAAACGGACGCATGATCATCCCGATCGGCCCCCAGTTCGGCGCACAAAATCTGATCCTCGTCACCAAGCAAAACGGCAAACCCCGCACGCGCACCCTCATGCCCGTCGCCTTCGTCCCCTTCACCCGCGAGAAAAACTAGCACCCTCCCCGCCTCGTGCTCGTGACTCGTAATCGTGCTCGTGCTCGACCTCCCCGCCGCCAACCCGATCACGAGCACGATCACGAGCAAGAGCACGCCCAACTCCGCAGTCCGTCATCCCATCACCCGTGGTCCGTAGTCCGTGGTCCGTGGTCCGTGGTCCCGTTGTCCCGTTGTCCGTCGTCCGTAGTCCCGTGCCCAGCTCCCGCCGCCTTCTGGCCGCGCTCGCCCTCCTTTCCGCCGCCACCACCGCCCAGCAGATCGCGCTCATGCAGATCCTCGGGTGGATGCACGGACATCACTTCGCCTACCTCGTCGTCGCGCTCGCGCTTCTCGGCTTCGGCTTCTCCGGCACCGTTCTCTCCCTCGCCCGCGTCCGCCTCCTTCGCAGCGCCGACCGCCTGATTCCGTGGCTCCTCCTCGCCACCACCGTCTCCATCCCGCTCGGTCTCCGCCTCGCCCAACTTACCGCCTTCGCCGTCGATCTCCCGCTCCTCTTCTTCAACCCCGCGCAACACGCCTGGCAACTCCTCGCCCTCTGCCTCCTCCTTCTTCCGCCTTTCTTTTTCTCCGGTCTCGCCACCGCGCTCCTCCTTACCACGCGCGCCCAACACGCCGGACGCTTCTACGCCGCGAGCCTCGCCGGCGCAGGCCTCGGCGGTCTCCTCGGCCTCGCCTTCGCCGCGTTCATTCCGCCGCCCCACCTCCCCACCGCCACCGCCTTTCTCGCCTTCAGTAGCGCGGTCAATCTGACCGCGTTCCGTTCTCCCACGCTCCGCACCGCCCACGCCCTCACCTTTCTCTTCCTCACCGCTTCTCTCCTTTTCCCACCCACCCTCACTCTCTCCCAATTCAAACCGCTCCGCCGCACCCTCGACCTCCCCAACGCCCAACTCCTCGCGTCCCGCCCCAGCCTCCATGGCTGGATCCAAATCGTCGACGCCCCCGCCCTTCGCCCGTCACCGCCCACCAGCCTCCATTTCACCGGCGAAATCCCCCGCCAGCCCGCCGTCTTCATCAACGCCCTCCCCTACGGCTCGCTCCTCGATACCACCGCCACCCGCAACCCTCACTGGCTCGCCGCCACCACCGACGCCGCCGCATTCCTCCACTCCCCGCAACGCATCCTCCTGCTCGAAAACGCCCCTTCCGGCTGGGCCGCCTTCGCCGCCCACACTTCCCCCAACGCCAACATCACCGTCGTCGAACCCAACTCCGCTCTCGCCGACCTCCTCACCTCCTCTCCTTCGCCGCTCGCCCCCGAATGGACCCTCCCATCCGTCACGCTCACGCGCGCCCACGCGCGTTCCTTCCTCCGCCGCACATCCGAATCCTTTGACCTTATCCGCTTCCCCGACGTCGGCGCACTCGGCGGCACCGCCGGTCTCGCTTCCGCCACCGAACAATTCCTTCTCACTCGCGACGCGTTCACCGACGCCTTTCAACGCCTCGCCCCCGGCGGCATCCTCGCCGTCACCGCCTGGATGGATTTCCCCGAACGAAATCCGCTCCGCCTCCTCGCCACCCTCGCCGAAACCTCCGAAGCCGCCGGCGCTCCACCACGCACCCACCTCGTCGCCGTCCGCGGTTGGGCCTCCGTCACCTTTCTCCTCCGCAACCAACCTTGGACTCCCGCCCAGCTCACCACGCTCCGCACCTTCGCTTCCGACCAAGGTTTCGATCCCCTCCTCCTCCCCGATCTCGACCCCGCCGAACGCGAACAACACCACGCCTGGCAAAACCCGGACTTCTTCCGCCTCGTCGATCGCCTCGTCGACGGCCCGCGCGAACCACTCTACCGCCACCACCCGCTCCAACTCCGCCCCGCCACCGACACCCGTCCCTACTTCTCCCAGTTCCTCCGCCTCACCCAGCTCTCCGTTCTCACCTCTTCCTTCGGCTCTCACTCCGTCCCGTTCTTCGAACTGGGCTCACTCACCATCGCCGTCACGCTCGGCGTCCTCCTCGCGCTCGCCATCATCTGCATCGTCCTTCCGCTCTTGCGCCTCGGCTGGAAAACCCGCGGCAAGCTCCGCGTCTTCCTCTACTTCGCCGCGCTCGGCACCGGTTTCATGACCGTTGAAATCGCCCTCATCCTCCAAGCCCACGCCCTCCTCGGCAGCCCCATCCTCGCCGCCGCCACCGTCATTACCACGCTCCTCATCGCAGCCGGACTCGGCTCGCTCTTCTCCGAAAAACTCCCCGCCGTTCCTCACACCCAAACGCGTCTCCTCATCCTTCTCTGCGCATTTCTTCTCCTCGCCACCCTCCTCCTCCCCGCGCTCTCGCGCCTCGCGCAAGCCGCCCCGTCGCCCTCCAACTCACGCTCCTCCTCCTCCTCGTTCTCCCGCTCGGCTTCCTCATGGGACAACTCTTTCCCCTCGCCCTTCGCCGCCTCGAATCCTCCGCCGCTGCTCACATCCCGTGGGCCTGGGCCATCAACGGCTGCCTGTCCGTCGCCACCCCCGCCGCCGCCACCCTCCTCGCCATCACGTTCGGCTTTCCCGCCCTTCTCCTCGCCGCCGCCCTCGCCTACGCGCTCGCCCTCCTGAGCACCTTCTCCGCCACCTCGTAGGCCGCGAGCTCGCTTGCGCTTACAGTCACGCTGCGCAGCGCCCTCCCGCCGCCTTCACTCGCGAGCTACTTCAACACCGCCTCGTGAAACTCCTGCCAGCTATCGAGATCGTTCAACCGCACCGCATCGCGCACCGCGCTCGCATCGTCCGGCAGGCCATTGTTCTTCAACACCCCACGCCGCGTCTCGTCGTCGTGATTATATCCGCGCACCGCCGCATTGTGCTTCTCGATCGTCGCCGCATCCAGCTTCACGCCGGGTTGCCGCTTTATCCACGCCTCGAACTGCGGATAGGTCGGCCGCTCCGTCTTGATATAGTTGAGCGTCGCTTCCCGATCCAACCCCAGCGAATCCAGGGTCATCTGATCGAAACCTTTCCCGCATCCCGGATAACGCGAATCCAACCGCCCGCGCGCCTCCAACGACGCCTTCAACCAAAACCGCGGCAAATGCAGCACACCGAGCGGTCCCGCCGTGCCCGAACTGATCAGGGGAATAAACGTATCCATGACTCTCCTCCTTGGGGTTGATGTTTAGCCCGTGCCTCACCTGAAACGCGGGCCATCTCACCCGACGCGCCCCACCCCCCAAAGTTCCACCGCCGAAACTACAGGGCCCGCACCCCCCCACCTCCTCGCCGCTTACCCTGATCCCTTCGCGCCTCTTCGCGCCCTTCGCGGTTCCTCGCCGCCTCCCTCACCTTCCCGCTACTGCGTCTTCCCCTCCGCCTTCAACTGCTTCTCCAATTTCCGGATCTTCGGCGCGATCACGAACGAGCAGTATCCCGCTTTCGGATTCTTCCTGTAGTAATCCTGATGATACGCCTCCGCTTTCCAGAACTTCGTTAACGGCACGATTTCCGTCGTAATCGGATCGCGAAACTCCTCCGCTGCCTTCGCCCGCGATTGTTCCGCCGCCACCTTCTGCGCCTCGTTCGCATACAGGATGATCGAGCGATACTGCGGCCCGATGTCATTCCCCTGCCCTCCGACCTGCGTCGGATTGTGGACGTGCCAGAAATAATCGAGCACCGCCTCCAACGACACCTCCGCCGGATCGAAATCGATTTTGATCACCTCCGCATGCCCCGTCAGATGCGCGCACACCTGCTCATACGTCGGATCCGGCTCCTTCCCGCCCGCATACCCGCTCACCACATTCTTCACGCCCGGCAGCAACTCATACGCCGCCTCCGTGCACCAAAAGCACCCGCCGCCGAGCACCACCGATTCCAGCTTCTTCGCATCCGCCGCCGTCGCGTCAGTCATGGCCAAAAAGAAAAAAGAAAAAACCACCCAAGCCCGTTTCATGAAGTGAGCCTCACCCTGCCCCAATTCCTTCCCAACGCAAGGGAGCGCGGGTTGTCCCCAACCCGCCATTCCCCCGCATCATCGCTTTATAAATGAAACACCTTCCGTCCCACCATCACCTCCTGCCGCTTCTCATCAAACGTCACCCGCTGCCCCGTCCGCGCCGCCGCATTCGCCATGATGCACGCGATCGAATGCTCATACCCCGCCTCCACCGGCGCATTCGGCTGCTTCCTCGAACGCACACACTCCAGCCAGTTCCGCACATGCGCCGTCGTCATCGCGTCGCCGCCCGTATTCGCCGCCGTCGCCGCCGCCTCACCGCCCAGCTCCCTCGGCTCCAACAAATTCGGCTGCATCCCCATCGGCCGCGCATGCTGCTCCTCCAAACCTCCATTCGGCGTCACCCGCCGCGTATCCAAATTCAACTCACCGCCGTTCGAATAATAAATCTCCTTCGTCCCGCCCGCCGAATTCGTGAACCGCGACGAATACGTGACCTGAAACCCTTTCGTCCTGTCGTTCAACGGACCGTAATCGAACACCGCCGTCAGCGTGTCGAAATTCGTCCGCCCATCCTTCCACAAATAAATCCCGCCATTCGCACTCACGCTCCGCGGATGCTTCAAGCCCGTGAACCAGTGCACCGTGTCGATTTGGTGACACATCCATTGCCCCGGAATCCCCGACGAATACGGCCAGAACAAGCGATACTCCAAATACACCCGCGGATCGAATTTCGCCCGCGGCCGGTTCATCAAAAACCGCTTCCAATCGACATCCTCCTCCCGCAACTCCGCCACCAACGCCGGCCGCCGCCACCGCCCCGGCTGATTCACATTCCACGTCATCTCCACCGCCACGATGTCCCCAAACGCCCCCGAATCGATGAACCGCTTCGCATCGTGATACGTCGTTCCGCTCCGCCGCTGCGACCCGATCTGCACAATCCGATCCGTCGCCCGCACCGCCTTCAACGCCGCCCGCGCATCCTTCATCGTCTCCGCAAAGGGCTTCTCCACGTAAACATCGCACCCCGCCTCCACGCCTTCGATGCAGTGCAGCGCATGCTGAAAATCCGCCGTGCTGATCACCACCGCATCCGGCTTCGCCTTCTCATAAAGCTCTTCGTTGTTCCGATACGCCGGCACCTGCACGCCGCCCAACTCGCGCGCAAAAAACGCCACCGCCTCCTCGCGCCGGCGACTCCATAAATCGGATACACCCACGATCTCCAAGTTGAACTCCCCCGCCAGCTGCTTCAGCGCCGGAAAGAGCGAGTCCTTGAACCGATCCGAAAACCCCACGATCCCGATCCGCAACCGCCCATTCGCGCCCGCCGCTCCCTGCCCAAACAATCGCGCCCCCGTGCTCGCAATCACCAATCCCGCCGCCGCCACCGAAGCATTCCGCACAAACTCACGTCGATTCAAGGGGTATGAGGTCATGCCCCAACTAATGCTTCACCTCTCCTCCTCCGCCAGTCCGAACTTCCTCCCGCTCCCTGTAAGGGCGGGGTCGCCCGACCCCGCCGGTTAGTTTTCGATCCTATCGAGTTTGGCCACTGGCCCTTCCCTGGAGCTGGGATCTTGGTCCTTGGATCTCCCCGCCGCCTCAGCGGCGGTCACCGGGTGAGCTTCCGATACTTCACCCGATGCGGCTGATCCGCGTCCTTCCCCTTCCGCCTTTTGAAATCCTCGTGATACGCGGAAAAGTTTCCATTGAACCACTTCACCTCGCTCTCCCCTTCGAACGCCAAAATATGCGTCGCCACGCGATCGAGAAACCACCGGTCGTGCGACACCACCACCGCACACCCCGCGAAATTCTCCAATCCTTCCTCCAGCGCGCGAATCGAGTTCACGTCCAAATCATTCGTCGGCTCGTCCAACAAAATCAGATTCGCCCCGCTCTTCAGCAGCCGCGCGAGATGCACCCGATTCCTTTCCCCTCCCGACAACACACCGACTTTCTTCTGCTGATCCGCCCCCGTGAACCCAAACTGCGCGCAATACGCCCGCGAGTTCACCTCCCGCCCGGGCAGCTTCATGATCTCCTCCCCGCCGCTGATCGCCTCCCAGATCGTCGCCTCGTTCGGCAACGACTCCCGCGACTGATCCACATGCGCGATCTTCACCGTATCCCCCACGCGCAACGTCCCCGCATCCGGCTTCTCCGCGCCCGTGATCAACTTGAACATCGTCGTCTTCCCCGCGCCGTTCGGCCCGATCACACCCACAATCCCGCCCGGCGGCAGTGAAAAGTTCACACCTTCGAAAAGCACATTGTCCCCATAACTCTTCGCCAAATCCTTCGCCTCCACGACCAAGGTTCCGAGCCGCGGTCCCGGCGGTATCAAGATTTCGAATTCACGCTCTTTCTCCGCCACGTTCTGCTTCAGCATCGTCTCATACGCATTGATGCGCGCCTGACCTTTCGCCTGCCGCGCCTTCGCGCCCGACCGAATCCACTCCAGCTCGCGCGCCATCGCCTTCTGCCGCCGATCCTCCGTCCGCTGCTCGATCGCCTGACGCCTCTGCTTCTGCTCGAGCCACGACGAATAATTCCCCTTCCACGGAATCCCATGCCCGCGATCCAGCTCGAGAATCCACTGCGCAACATTGTCCAAAAAATACCGGTCGTGCGTCACCGCGATCACCGTTCCTTCATACCGCGCCAAATGCTGCTCCAGCCAGTTCACGCTCTCCGCGTCCAAATGATTCGTCGGCTCGTCCAACAACAAAATCGACGGCTTCTGCAACAACAGCCGCGCCAGCGCCACCCGCCGCCGCTCGCCACCCGAAAGTTTATCCACCACCGCCTCGCCCGGCGGACACCGCAACGCATCCATCGCCATCTCCACCTGCGGCGCCACATCCCACGCGCCGAGCGCATCGATCTTCTCCTGCAGCTCGCCCTGCCGCTGCATGATTTTTTCCTTCTCCGCCTCATCCTCCGTCGCCCCGAGTTCATCCCACGTTGCGTCATACGCCGCCGTGAGATCCGTCAGATGCTTCACACCTTCCTCCACACACGCCCGCACCGTCGCCCCGGGCGTCAAATGCGGCTCCTGCTCCAACAACCCCACCGAATACCCCGGCTCGAAATGCACCCGCCCTTCAATCTCCTTGTCCCGCCCCGCGAGGATCTTCAACAGCGACGACTTTCCCGACCCGTTTAAACCCAGCACACCAATCTTCGCCCCATAGTAAAACGAGAGGGAAATATCCCGCAGGATTTCCTTGCGCTCGATCTTCTTCGAGACGCCCAGCATCGAAAAAATCACCGTCGGAGCTTCATCACCTTTAGCCATGCCCGCCGACCTTGTAGGTTGCGCGCTCGCGCGCAACTCCCGCCATTCCTCGCCACCTCAATCAATCTGTTTGTCATTCTGAGCGAAGCGAAGAATCCACATATTCGAACGCCCTCCCCCGCCCGCGCACTCCACCCGACTCCTCTCTCCTCCCGAATTCGTGCTCATTCGTGTCCATTCGTGGTTGTTCATCTGAATAGTCCCGCACCCCATCTCCCCATGCTCTTCTCCAGCGTCACCCTCCTCCCCGAACCGTCCTTCAAAACTCCCGTCAGCTTCGCCGACGCCGACACCCGCGCCACCGCCCTCCTCGCCAAACTTTCCCTCCCGCAAAAACTCTCCCTCATCTCCGGTCACAAGGGTTTCTTCCTCCGCGGCTACCCCGAGCTCGGCATCCCCGAGCTCTACATGTCCGACGCCTCCGGGGGCATCAACATCCGCCGCAACGTCAACGCCCTCCTCGAAAAATCGACCGCCTTCCCCAACCCGCTCGCCCTCGCCGCGACCTGGAATCCCTCCCTCGCCTACCACTACGCCCGCGCCATCGGCGAGGAATGCCGCGCCGGCGGCATCGCCTTCCTCCTCGGTCCGGGAATGAACCTGTATCGTCACTCCCAATACGGCCGGAACTTCGAATACTTCGGCGAAGATCCCTACCTCGCCTCGCGCATCGTCGAGCGCTACGTCACCGGCGTCCTCGACACCGGCACGATCCCCACGATCAAGCACTTCATCGGCAACGAAACCGACCACTACCGCCGCACTTCCAACTCCATCATCGACGACCGCGCCCTCCACGAAATCTACCTGCCCGCCTTCAAGACCGCCATCGACGCCGGCGCCATGGCCGTCATGACCGCCTACAATCTCTTCAACGGCGAATGGTGCGGCCAGTCCCGCGCCCTCATCACCGATCTCCTCCGCACCGAGCTCGGCTACAAATGGCTCGTCATGACCGACTGGTGGTCCGTCTGGGACGCCACCAAAATCGTCAAATCCGGCCAGGACCTCGAAATGCCGGGCGACAAATTCCTCAAAGCCGACGCCGACCGCCTCCTCCAATCCGGCCAAATCACCGAATCCGAAATCGACCGCATGGTGCAAAGCATCCTGCGCACCACCATCGCCGCCGGCCTCCACGACCGCCCCGTCCACGAGCCGTATTACGCTTCCAAATACGCCGAGCACGAACAGATCGCCCTCCAAACCGCCCGCGAATCCATCGTCCTCCTCAAAAACGCCGACGACACGCTCCCGCTCCCCCGCGCCTCCGCGAAGAACAAAAAGATCCTCCTCACCGGCCGCTTCGTCGACACCCTCCCGCGCGGTCTCGGCTCCGCCGAGGTCGACGGCTACAACATCGTCACACTCCTCGACGCGCTCCGCGACACCTACGGCGACGCGCTCCACCACGTCGCCAACCCTACCGACGCCGACTTCAAATCCGCCGACGTCGTCCTGCTCAGCACCGGCACGCTCGACAGCGAGGGCTGGGACCGCCCGTTCGCCCTTCCCGCCGACGAAGAGCAACGTATCCTCCGCGTCGTTACGCTCAACCCGCGCACCGTCGTCATCGTCAACTCCGGCGCCGGCATCCAAATGACCGCCTGGGCCGACCAAGCCGCCGCCATCCTCTACGCCTGGTATCCCGGCCAGATCGGCAACCGCGCCCTCGCCGAAATCCTCTGCGGCGAAACCAACCCGTCCGGCAAACTTCCCATCACCATCGAAAAACGCTTCGAAGACTCGCCGGGCTACGGCTACATCCCCGAAGGCGAATCGCTCTACATCGGCTGGGACCACGACAACAACATGTCCCACCCCGTCACCGACGTCGTTTACAAGGAAGGCATCTACGTCGGCTACCGCTGGTATGAGCACCAGAAGATCGAACCGCTCTTCGCCTTCGGCCACGGCCTCTCTTACACGACGTTCGCCTACTCCGACCTCCGCCTCACTCCCGCCATCATGCCCATCGACGGGCGCGTCAGTATCGAATTTTCGATCACCAACACCGGCCCCGTCGCCGGCACCGAAACCGCGCAGATCTATCTCCGCGACACCCTCTCCGCCGTCCCGCGCCCCGAAAAAGAGCTGAAAGCCTTCAGCAAAATAACGCTCCAACCCGGCGAAACCAAAATCATCCGCGCCCGCCTCACCGCGAAGGAATTCGCCTACTGGGACACCACCGCCCGCGCCTGGCGCGCCGAGCCCCACGCCTACACCTTCCTCATCGGCCCCGCCTCCAACCAAATCCTCCTCACCGGCGAAGTAACCATCAGATAGAATCTTTCTCTTTCCTCTTTCTCTTTATCTTTCTCCGCCGATCACGAGCACGATTACGATCACGCCTTTCGCCCTTTCGTGCTCCTGCTCGTAATCGTGCTCGTGCTCGGTCCCCCTCCCTCGCCTTTCCATCTCCACCCTTGACGCCCGCCCGTCCTCCTCCTTTTCCTCCCCTCAGTTCATGACCCTCGCCCGCACCAGCGCCCTCAAGCACCTCGTCGCCCTCGTGGTCGTCGTCGTAGTCGTCGCGCCTTTCGGCACGCGAGGGTTCTGATCGTATCGAAAAAACGAACACGACTTTGCCCCTCCGGTGCCGAACCGGAGGGGCTTTTTATTTGCTCCTTCGGTTTCAGCCACGGGACGGGCGTCCAAAAACAGCAAACGCCAACCCAATGAAACCACCCACCGACATCGACCTCGCCGAGCCCATCGCTCCGGCCTCGTCCGCCTCACCCGCGCAACCACAACCGCCGGCCGACGACACGCCCACCGGCACCTTCACCGGCGCCGAAATCCTCCGCCACCTCCTCGAACGCCAGGGCATCCGCACCGTCGCCGGCATTCCGGGCGGTGCGATCCTCCCGTTCTACGACGCGCTTCACTCTCCCGAGTCGCGCATCGAACACCTCCTCGCCCGCCACGAACAGGGCGCCGGCTTCATCGCCCAAGGCATGGCACGCGTCACCGGCCGCGCCGCCGTGTGCCTCGCCACCTCCGGCCCCGGCGCCACCAACCTCCTCACCGCCATCGCCGACGCCCGCCTCGACTCGATCCCGCTGATCGCGATCACCGGACAAGTGCCGCAGTCACTCATCGGCACCGACGCGTTTCAGGAAGTCGACACCTACGGCCTCACGCTCCCGATCACGAAGCACAACTTCCTGATCCGCTCCGCCGCCGAACTCCTCGAGATCATTCCTCTCGCGTTCACCCTCGCCGAATCCGGTCGCCCCGGCCCCGTCGCCGTCGACATCCCCAAGGATGTCTTCAACGCGAAACACACCGTCGCCACCTGGCCCGCTCCCGGCAGCCGGCGCGAAACGTGTTCAACGTTCAACGACGCCGACCTCTCCGCCCTCGCTCATCTCCTCACGCACGCCCGGCGCCCCGTCCTTTACCTCGGCGGCGGCATCATCGCGTCGGGCGCCGCCCCGCTCGCCCGCGAGCTCGCGCACAGCCTGCAAGCTCCGACCGTCTGCACGCTCATGGCGCTCGGCGCCATCCCCGCCGACGACCCGCATTTCATGGGCATGCTCGGCATGCACGGCACGAAAGCCACCAACCAACTCCTCGACGAAGCCGACGTGATCCTCGCAATCGGCGCCCGCTTCGACGACCGCGCCACCGGCAAAGTCGCCGAGTTCTGCCCGCGCGCGACCATCGCCCACATCGACATCGACCCCGCCGAAATCGGAAAAATCAAAAACCCCTTCCTCAGCCTCGTCGGCGACGCCGCAGAAATCCTCCGCCACCTCCTCCCCCTCCTCCCTCCCCCATGCTCTGAGATGTCGCATATGCGACACCCCACAGCATCCGGTTCGTCTTGGCTGACCCACGCCCAAACCCTGCGCCGCGCCTACCCGCTCGCGCACCCTCCGCGCGCCGAAGACCCGCTCCATCCGATCAACCTCTGCCGCTTCCTCGCCGAAACGCTCCCCGCCGACACGATCGTCACGACCGACGTCGGCCAGCACCAAATGTGGGTCGCGCAAGCCTGGCCGTTCCACGCCCCTCGCACGTTCCTCACGTCCGGCGGCCTCGGCACCATGGGCTTCGGCCTCCCCGCCGCCATCGGCGCCGCCCTCGCACTCCGCGAGAAAGCAACAAATCGGGAAACTCCGAACCCCGAACCCGGAACTCGAAACCGAAACACACGCGTCGCGTGTATTTCCGGCGACGGCTCCATCCTGATGAACATCCAGGAACTCGCCCTCCTCGCCGAACTCAACCTCCCCGTCGCCGTGTTGATCTTCAACAACGGCCACCTCGGCCTCGTGCGTCAGCAACAGGAGTTGTTCTACCAACAGAACTACGCCGCCTCGCGCTTCCACGCCGTCCCGGACTTCGCCGCTCTCGCGCGCGCCTTCGGCCTCCGCGGCCTGCGTATCGACTCTTCCAATACCGACCCGCTCGCCGCCCTCACCCGCGCTCTCGCCGAACCCGGCCCTTGCGTAATCGATATCTCGATACACGACGCCGCCCTCGTCCTCCCCATGGTCCCACCCGGCGCCGCCAACCACCAAACCATCACAACGGCCCCTCAACCCACCCAACCCGCCTGCTCCCATGCCTAACCTACGTCCATCCTCTCGATCAGAGTGTCACCTATTGGGTGACACTTCCAATCCGCGTCACGTCGCCATCCTGGAGCTCCGCGTCCGCAATCACCCCGGCACGATGTCCCACATCACCGGCCTCTTCGCGCGCCGCGCCTTCAATCTCGACGCCATCTTCTGCGTCCCCAACGCCGACCGCACCACGAGCCGCATGCTGCTCCTCGTCCCAAATGATCCGCGTCTCGTTCAACTCGAGCGCCAGCTCGCCCGCCTCTACGACGTCCTCGATATCCGCCACCGCCCCGATCTCTCCAGCGACGCCTTCACCCGCCTCGCCACGCTCTGAGGACTCAACCGCAGGAGCCTGCTCGCAGGCGATCTGTCCGCGTCCCCACCGACGCTCGAGCCGCCCCTTTCCCCCGGCGCTCGAGCGTCGCACGCCCGCGGCTCGCCGTCCTCTTGCCAGGCAGCGATCGCCGCGCCAACGTTCCGCGTTCGCCCTTCGCCCACGCAGCCGCGTTCGAACCCGAGCCCTCTCCTTCATGATCAAACTCTACACCAAGAAGGCCGTTCGAAGCGTCACGGTCGCCGACCTGCCCGCCGAAAACTGGAACGACGTCCTGTGGATCGACCTGCTCGACCCCACCGCCGCCGAAATCGAAGCCATCGAATCACGCGAAGCTCTCTGGCTCCCCACCCGTAACGAAGCGCAGGAAATCGAAGTCTCCAGCCGGCTCTACATCGAAAGCCAGGCCCTCTTTATGACCGCGACGATCATGGTTCGCGCCGCCAAACCAGATCCAACCACGACGCCCGTCACCTTCGCCTACCGGCCCAACCGGCTCATCACGCTGCGCTTCGAAGATCCCATGCCTTTCAAGGCCTTCGCCCTCCGCTTCGAACGCACCGGCGAATCCTTCCCCACCGCGCAGAAAGTCTTCCTCGGCCTCTTCGACGAGGTCGTCGATCGCGTCGCCGACATCCTCGAATTCGTCGCCGCCGACTTGAACGACCTTTCCTCCATCATCTTCCTCGGCGAAAGCCGCGAGCCAGGCACCATCGACTACAACGCCCTTCTCCGCCGCATCGGCCAAAACGCCGCTCGCACCGCCAACGCCCGCGAAAGCCTCGTCAGCCTCCAACGCGTCCACGGCTTCTTCACCGAAACCTGCGGAAATCTCAGCCCGGAACAAGTCGACGAACACTGGCGCATCACCGGCAAAGACATCACCGCGCTCGCCGATCACGCCAACTTCGTCTCGAGCAAAGTCACCTTCATCCTCGACGCCACCCTCGGCCTCATCAACAGCGACCAAAACACCATCAACAGCCAGCAGAACAAAATCATCAAACTGTTCTCCGTGCTCGCCGTCGTGCTCCTGCCCCCGACCTTGATCGCCAGCATCTACGGCATGAACTTCCGCCACATGCCCGAACTGCAATGGACCTGGGGCTACCCTCTCGCCCTCCTCCTGATGCTCATCTCCGCCGTCGTCCCGTATCTGATCTTCAAATACAAACGCTGGCTATAGCTGGAACCGCCCCTTCCCGCGCCCTTGCTCTGTTTGGCGAACAAAGCGAAGTCTAGAGCATCTTGAATAGAACGGTAGCCGTTCCGCATTAAGCAAACCGCTCGACTTTTGTTTGTCATTCTGAGCGAAGCGAAGAATCCAGGGCGACACTCGCATGCGGGCGCACACGTGTGATCACCGCTCTGGATTGCTCGCGTTGCTCCGAGTAACAACCCGCTCGCCTCACTCCGCCGACGCACCCCCTTCCCCCGGATACGTAATCTTCATCCCCCGCACCTTCGCAAACGGCGTCAGCCGATGCGGCATCGTCTTCGCCGCCGTCCGAATATCCTCACACCGAACTCCGCGCACCAACAACGCATCCGCCACCAGCGAGCGATGACACCGCCACGGCACCGCCTCCGCGCACATCAATACAATCCGATCGCCCTCCGCCGTCCGAATCAACGCCTTCACCGCCTCCCCGAACTCCGCCGTCTGCATATAATCCGCATACCCGCGAAACGACAGATTCCGCCAAGCCGCATTCGGCGAACTCGCGCTCGTCCGCCGCAACCCGCCCAGCGCCGGCCAGTGTTCATAAGCAATCCCCGCCGCCTCCAACGACGCCGGCAGCCGCTCCCGCCCGAACTGCGGATTCGCCCGCGACCTCGGCACCGTGCGAATGTCGATCAACCGCGTCACGCCATGCCCGCGCAACATCTCCAGAAACTCTTCCAGCGGCCGATTCGAATGCCCGATCGTCAAAACCAGCCGCTCCGCCGCCACCGCCGTTCGCGCTTCCTTCGCCGCCCCTGCCCACCGCTTCCGCGCTCTTCCCACCGGCTTGGATTCTTCTCTTTTCATGTGAAATCGCGCGATGCCGCGCCGACCGCGCTTTACTATCGCAACACGATATAAACCGGCTTCGCTCCCCTTTCAAACGCCGCATCAACTCCGACCCAACCCCATGGCTCCCTCCGACGAACCTCTCTCGAAAGCGGACTACGAAGCGCTCGCCGAATTTCGCTACGCGCTGCGGAAATTCCTCGGCTTCAGCGAGACGTCCGCCGCCGAACACGGCGTCACCCCCCAGCAGTATCAAGCCCTCCTCGCCATCGAAGGCTACCCCGGCCGCAACTGGGTCACCATCGGCGAACTCGCCGAACAAATGCGCATCGCGCATCACAGCGCCGTCGGCTTGGTCGATCGCATGGAAGCGATGCGGCTCGTCAAACGCACCGCCTCTAAGGAAGACCGCCGCCGCGTCCAGGTCACACTCACCGCCAAAGGCCTGAAGCTCCTCGAAAAGCTCTATCGCGTCCACCGCGACGAGCTCCGCTCCAAAGGCCCGCAACTCACTTCCCTCCTCCAAAAAGCCGCCGCCCGCATCCCTCCCCGCGCCACCTTCGCCAGCCCCGCCTGCTCCATGCCCGAAATCGAAGACTAACCGCCCCATCGCATCGCAGCCAGTTGTAGGAGCCTGCTTGCAGGCGATGTATCCATCCGCCCTCCCTCCCCACCTCACGAACCACCAAGGCACGATTCGACCTCCACGTGTCCGCCTCCTTTCGCCTCCCATCGCCCGCCTTGCCAAACGCCGATTTCTATCGTAACACGATATAACTTCCCGCGCCTCCCACTCCCTTCCGCCCCCGCGCCTTCCCGCCCATGAACCCATCACCCTACCGTTTCGCCACCCTCTGCGCGCGCGCGGGCGCTTCACATCCGTCCAAAACTCCCGAAGCCTCCAACGCCCCCGTCCAGCCTCCCATCGTCCAAAGCGCCATCTTCGACCTCGGCGACGCCGCCGAAGCCGAAGCCATCTTCTCCGGCGCCAAAAAAGGCTACGCCTACTCCCGCTTCGGCAATCCCACCGTCGACGCCCTCGCCCAGACCCTCGCCGATCTCGAAGGCGGCGCCGGCGCAATGGTCACCAGCTCCGGCAACGCCGCCGTCCTCTGCGCCGTCACCTGCGCCCTGCACGAACGCTCCGGCCCGCTCGTCACCCACCACGACATCTACGGCGGCAGTTTCGAACTGCTTCGCATCCTCTCCACCACGTTTCGGCTCCCGCTCGAAACCGTCGACTCCACCGACACCGCCCGCTGGCTCGAAGCCGTCTCCCGCGCCGGCGCCGTGCTCATCGAAACGCCTTCGAACCCGCTGATGCGGCTGATCGACCTCGACGCCACCATCAAGGCCGCACACGCCGCCGGCGCACGCGTCATCGTCGACAACACCGTCGCCACCCCGTTCAACCAGCGCCCATTCGACTTCGGCGCCGACTGGGTCGTCCACTCCACCACCAAGTATCTCAACGGCCACGGCGACCTGATCGGCGGCTGCCTCATCTCCCGCGAACCGCTCGCGCCCCTTCATCGCACCTTCCACAAAAACCTCGGCGGCACCGTCAACGCCTCCGAAGCCGCCATGGCCCTGCGCGGCCTCCGCACGTTCGCGTTGCGCATGGAAGCGCACAACCGCAACGGCGCCGCCCTCGCCCGCTGGCTCGCCGACCGCCCCGAAATCTCCCGCGTCCACTACCCCGGCCTGCCCAACCATCCACAACGCGAACTCGTCCAACGCCAACTCCAACACGGCGGCGGCTTGCTTTCCTTCGAACTCGCCGGCGGCGAAGAAGCCGCGATCCGCTTCTTCCAACGGCTCCAACTCATCCTTCACGCCGTGAGCCTCGGCGGCCCCGAAACCCTCGTCACCCGCCCCGCGCGCTCCAGCCATCGCGGCATGACGCCCGAAGCCCGCCAGCAAGCCGGCATCACCAACGGTCTCATCCGCCTCTCCGCCGGTCTCGAAGACGCCGCCGATCTCATCGCCGACTTGGAACAAGCCATCGCCCCCAACACGTGACCCGCCCCCGCGCCCACAACCGTCACCCCCGCTCCCTTCCTCATGAAACCCATCGTCGCACCGGTCGATTTCTCTGACGCCACTCCGCGCGTCGTCGCCGAAGCGGTCGCGCTCGCCCAGCCGTTGCAGGCACCCCTCGTCTTCCTGCACGTGACGCAGCCGTCCCCTCCGGTCGCCAGCGAATTCGCGTTCATCGGCATCGATCCGTCCGTCGAGGTCGTTGCCGAACAAAGCGCCCTCCAGCGCCTCGCCTACCTCCAACAACAGCTCGCCACCCAGGGCATCACCGCCTCGACGATGCACGCCGCCGGCAATCCCGGCGCAATCATCGTCGCGCGCGCGCGCGAACTGAACGCCTCCTACATCATCCTCGGCTCGCACGGACACGGCGTGATCTACGATCTGCTCGTCGGCAGCACCGCAAAACGCGTCGTCAAGGATGCCCATTGTCCAGTGATCGTCATTCCCACGCGGGCACGTTCCCACCACAGTCCCGGCCCCCTCGCCTTCGAACCCATCGACGCCACCGAGGAACCTCCTCCTTCCACCACGTCGCGCGTGCTCACGCCGGCCCACCCGACCAATCGCTCCGCCACCTGCGACGAATGCGGCGCCTTCGGTGCCCTCGCCGTCGGCGACCGCTGGCTCTGCGAACGCTGCTATTCCGAAAAAGGTTCCTGCTGCCCCGAGTTTGGAAAAGACGACCTGTGGGCCGACCGCATCGACCACCCGACGAACAAATGAAGCCCAACGTCTTCGCGCTTCGTGCCTACCTGCCTTCCTTCATCCGCATGCGTCCCGCCTCCGAGTAGCGGCACGCCTCCTTGCGTGCCGTAGCCGGCCGAGACTCGAAGCCGCCAGCAGCGTCGGCGTTTGTCATGAGCAAACGGATACAGCCTGCTTCGTCCCGCTCCCAATGAGCGCCGGCGGCGCCGTCGCTGCTTCCATTTCGGCCAGCACCTGCAACGCCTCCTCTCGCGTCGCTCCGCACATCACCGGTTCCGGCCTTAAACTCGCACATACCGCCGGTCGCTCCGGCAAACCGTAGAGCTCGCATCGGAAATCGGGCAGCAAATGCAGGCAGCGCTCCCCCGCCTTCTTTCCCCGCGGCATCTTCGGCATCGGCGACGAAATCGACGGCGCGATGCAACACGCTCCACATCCGCTGCGACATGCCATCGCCGCATCGCCTACCGCCGCTTCATTTCCCACGCGTGTCTCCACTTCGCCCGGACCAGTGCGCCATTCGCACGTTCACCGCAAGTGCAGGATCGCCCGCGCCCCCTGGACCTTCGGCTCGCCCTCCGTTCTCGCGATCGTCACTCGCGCTTCGTCGATCGCGCCGTCCGACAACAATGCCTCGCGAATACGCTCCGCCCGCTCGTTCGCCAGCTGAGCCAGATCGGCCGCCTCCACCGCGATGCTCGCCAGCACCGCGCGCTCCATCTCCTCGAGCGAGGGCAGCGCCGCCGCCACATTTTCTTCCACCCTGCGCCGCTCCGCTTCCAACTGCTCCGCCGCCTGCCGCTCCGCCGCGATCTGTCGCTCTTCCGCTTCGCGCCGGCTTCGGCCGGTGATCCAGTCCCGCGGCCCTTTCAAAGTCGCGATGTCCCAGGTCCGCCTCAAAATCCCCCGCCGCTCCTCCTCCTGTCCCAGCTCCGCGGATACACGCGATTGTGCCGGCAAATCCACGCCTTCAACCGAGCCGGTTGCCGGCCAGGCAGTGCCCGACGGAAACCGCTGCGCAAACAACTCCTCCACTCCGCGTTCGCGCTCCTCCGGCGTCAGCTCGCGGTCTTCGTTCACCGCCACCGCCGTTCGCAGCAAATCCTCGAGTCGCGTCCGCTTGAATCCTTCCGCATCCGCCACCCGGTCGTAGCCTCCTTCGATCTCGAGGTTCAGCGCCGGCCGCTCCACCAACGCCCGCCGCACCACCTCCAATCGCGACCGACTTTCCTCCGTCAAAATCAGCGTCCCCGGCCTGAAATCCTGCTGCCCCAGCTCCTCCCCTCCGCCACCAAACATCGACCCCAGCAACGCAAAGGGCGACGTCGCCGCTTTCGTGAACAAATTCGTCAACACCTGCCCCACCACTTTGCCGATATCGAACTGCGGATCCGCCAGACTCCCCTGCACCGGAATATCGAGCACAATCTTCCCTTCGGCATCCTTCAACAGCGCCACGCCCAACCTCACCGGCAGCTTCACCGCATCCGGGCTGTTCGTCGCCGCGCCGAGCGCAAACTGCTCCACCTTGATGTTGTTCGCCATGTCCAGGCGCTCGTCCTCGAGCTTCGCCCGCGTCTCCACAAACAAACGCCCGCTCGCCAGCTCATAGCCCGCAAATTTCCCAAAGTAAGGACTCGCCGGCACCAGATCCACCGACACCACATCCAGCCGCACGTCCGCCATCGGCGCCGCGGCCAGCGGATTCAGCCGCCCCAACACCCGCACTTCCGCCGATCGATTCACCCGCGCCTGAAACTCCGTGTCTCCCACTTCCGGCCGCAACGACGAGAGATTCCGCAACGCCCCATTGACCGGCGCCAGCGCATACTCCACCGGCTGCGGCAGCGAACGATCCCTGAACGTAAATTCTCCATCCTGCACCAGCACGCGCGTCACCGCGATCTCCGGCATCGCTTCCCCGGTCGCACGCTCCGCCGCTTCCGGCGTATCCGTATTCTGACTACCTTCCGTCTTCGGCCCGAGCGCCGCCACGTTCAACGTCCCATCTTCCGCCCGCACCACGTGCGCAAAGGGCCGCACCAGCTTCAGCTCTCCGAGCGACAACGCCAGCCGCGGCGCCGTCGCCACCTTGATCTCGCTCGCCGTGAATTCCCGCAGCCCCGCCACCTCCTCGCCGCCCGCCGCAACCGCCACCTCCTCCACTTTCGCCTCGCCGGAAAACGTTCCACTCCCGTCCGCACTCACATTCGCGTCGCCTTTCACCGACACCCACCCGCGCGCAATCCGCGCCTGCGACACGCCTTGAAGATACGGACTGAAGGGCGCCATCGCCACACGCGCCACCTCGATGCCCACCACCGCTTGAAATGGATTCATCGTCACGTTGCCGTTCACCTTCACCGATCCTTCCGGCTTCAAATCGAACGCCACCTCCACCGGCACCGGCGCGCCTTCACGCAACGTAAACGCCGTCACCGTCGCCGCGATATTTTCCAAACCCATCTCCACCGGCTCCGGCGCCGCCTCGTCCCGCACCTCCACCGCAAATCCACTCACCGCGATCTCCTTCACCGCAACATCCAACGCGCCTTCCGCCGGCCGCTCGTCCGCTTCCTCGCTCGCCGCCGTTCCCGCCGGCTTCAGCATCGCGATCACGTTCAAGGTCCCGTCCGCCGCGCGCACCACCCGCGCCCGCCCTTGATCCAGCCGAACTGCGTCCACGTTCACCGCCATCGTCTGCGCATCCGCCGCCACGCCCGAAATTTCCAGCGTCCCCACCTCCACCACCGCCGGACCTTCTTTCCGTTCGAGCACGCGAACGCCCTTCAACTGCAGCGCTCCTTCACTCAAACGCATCCGCCGATCGTTCGGCGACAGATCCAACTCATAACTCCCGCTCGCCGTCAGCTCGCCTTCCGCGACCACCGCCTGCATCCGATCCGACAGATACGGCGCATACTTCGCCAACTGCAGTTTCTCCACCTGCCAGTCGCCGATCGACCTCACCGGCGCCGCGCCCAACGTCCCCATCCACGCCAGCCGCTCTCCCGCCTCGGTGGTCGCTTCAAAGCGATACGGCGCACCACCCGCCCCCTCCGTCCGAAACTTCGTCAACGCGAAGTTCATCGGTCCGATCACCGTCTTGAAATCCTCCGGCTTGGACCGGTCAGTGAACGTCACCTGCGCGTTCGTCACATCCAACCGATCGATCCGCACCGGCCGCGCCCAGATCGAAGGCTCGCTCGGCTCGCTCGCACGTTCTCCGAACTTCTCGATCAAATCCGAAAAATTCAGCGTCCCGTCCTCGCGCACCTCCACCGCCCCGTGAAACCCGTGCAACGCGATCCGGCCCACCGCCCAGTCGCCCGTAAACGACTTCAACGGATCCGCATTCACATAAAACCTCTCCCATCCGATCCACGACGCACTGCCATCCGGCGCACTCACCTCCAACCCTTCCACCGTCGCGGAGATTGCGAAGGGATTCACCCTCACCCGCGCCACCGTCACACTCCGCCCCAACTCCTCCTCCATCCGCTCCTCAATCTGCTTCTTCGCGATCGGCGGCACCACGAAGAAGCCCACCAACGCATACACCACCACCAGGACCGCTAGGATTTTTAAGAACCGCGCCATATCCGAATCGTTTAAGACATCCGTTTATTTGCCACGCTCCCTCAAACTCCGCCAGCCCAAGCTCGCCTCATCGATACCGCCCTCTCGCTTGCAAGTCTCTGACTTGTGACGCGTTTAACCATTTCACAGGTTCTTCTCCTTAAGAAAACCGCCGGTCCACCGATTCCTCCGTCTCCGACGCCGCAGCGGCTTTGACGCGCGCAAAAAATTCCTCCAACGTTCTCCCCCACGATGAAATCGGTGAAGGTCCCCGCCCTGGAGCTCTTCCTCCACGAGATGATCCCGCTCGCGAAAGCGATGGGCGTCGGCGTGGAAGTAAGCGACGCGCAGGCGCTCGTCCTCACCGCTCCCAAAGAGCAGAACAAAAACTCCCTCAACACCGCGTTCGGCGGCAGCCTCGTCTCCCTCGCCACGCTCGCCGGCTACGGCGTCGTGTGGGAGTTGATGAAGGAAGCGAAAGACGGCGACAAAACCGAGTGGCACATCGTCGTGAAGGAAAGCCGCGCCGCCTACCGCCGACCCGTGCTCGGCGACCTCCGCGCCATTTGCGAGCGCCCCGCCCAGGCCGCCATCGCCGAGTTCAAGGAAGCCCTCTCCCGCTACGGCAAAGCCAAGCTCAAGCTGAAAGCTTCCGTCGTCGAAAACGGCAACGTCGCCGTCGACGTCACCGCCGCCTTCGTCGTCTCGCGGTAACCCCGCTCGCCCGCCCATGGAGGCGCGGTGCCCCCACCGCGCATTGCCGTTCCGCAACCCGGAACCCGAAACTCGGAACTCCGAACTCCGAACTCGAAACCGTGAGCGCGCCCCGCGCGCTCAAATATGCCGCGAGTCCGCTTCGTCCTTCTTCGCGTATCCCGTTTCCTGACGCGCGTGATTCACCGCGTTCTTTTTCAGATACGCCTGATAAACATCGTCAGCCGTCATCCCCAGAGTCTGCGCCAGCGACACCAGAAAGTGAAACAGGTCCACGACCTCCACTTTCGCATTCTGCTCGTCGAACTTCTGATACTTCGCCCACCACTTCCACGGCACCGAATCGATCAGCTCCGCCGTCTCCTGCTGCATCGCCCGCGTGTAGTTGAGAATCCACTTCGCCTTCTCCTCGTCGCTCGCCGGCGGCAAATTCACCCCGATCCGGCGGTTCAACGCGTCCTGCATCTGGAAGATCTCCTCGAGTTTATCCATGGGCGCCAAACTGCCGCCCCCGCTCCTCCCGTGGCAAGCGACAACTCCTTCCCCCACTCATGGAGGCGCGGTGCCCCCACCGCGCAACCCGCCCCACCGCCCCGCCCCATCGCAGCCCGCCCGCTCGCCGCGCTCCATGCCCGCCTCGACTTTGCAGTTGCCCCACAAACCCATTTGCCCGACTTTGCGCCCTTCACGCTCGCGTCGAGCCGCTACCCATTGCGCTCCGCGAGCCTAAACCCAACGGTCGCTCGCCGCTCCTGCGGCCTGAGCACCAGCAAAAAACAGATACAACATGTCAGACCAAAACCCGTCCGGTGCGCCCTCCGCGGCTCCCGAGACCGCCGTCGACGCGCCGCCACCCGCGGCATCGACGAGCACGCCGGCGCCGACCGGCCAGCCCGCCGCCAACCCGGCCGCCGGAACCTTCGGCAACGCCCGAGGCTCCGGCCTCTCCCGCGGCAAACGCGCCACCCCGCCGTCGGCCTCCGCCGCCGCGCCCGCACCCGCCGCCGGCTACAAGCCGACCGCCGTCGAAGTGATCACGCCCGTGCGTGAATACACCAACCCGTTCGCGAGCAACACGCCCGCGACCGAGCCCGCCAACGAGCCCGCCGCCCCCGCGGCGCCGGCCGAAACCGTCCAGGACACCAACATCCCCGTCGCCAACGCGCCCGTCACCGGCGCGTCCGAGCCACCCGCCGCCACGGCCCCCGCCGCCGGCGAACCCGTCGCTCCCCCGGCCGAAGTGATTCAACCGTCCGTCGAAAAAGCGGAAATCAAAATCCTTCCGCCCGCCGAAGCGAAACGCCCCGCCGTCAGCTGGGGCGAAGGCAACAACGTCGAGGATACCCGCGCCGAACCCCGCGACCCCCGCCCGTCCTTCCGACCCGAACGTCGCGGACGCGACCCGCGCAACTTCGAGCCCCGCGACAGCGGCAAGCCCCAGGACACGCGCTTCCCGCGCCGCGACACCGCGCTCGAACAACGAGACGCCCGTCCGCGCCAAACCAGCGAACAACGCCAACCGGAAAAGAAATCCGGCGGCTTCCTCGGCTGGCTGAAAGGTCTCTTCGGTGGCAACACCGAGCAACCCGCCACCCCGTCGACCGGCGGCGAGCGCCGCGAAGGCGAACAGCGCGAGGGCGAACACCGCCACCGCCGCCGTCACCGCGGCGGACGCGGTCGCGGCAACTACCAAGGCGGCGAAAACCGCGGCCCACGCGAAGATCGCCAGCCCCGACCCGAGGGCTTCCAGGGCGGCGACCAAGGCCAGGGCGGCGATCGTCGCTACGAAGGCGGCAACGGACGCCGTCGTCGTCGCGGCGGACGCGGACGCTTCCGCGATGATCGCGGCGACCGCGGCCCCAACCCCGAAGGCCACCAAGGCGGCGGCGCCATCTAACGCGTCGATCCCCCTCATCACCCAGAGCGGCTCACCCGAGCCGCTCTTTTTTTGCGCCCGTCCTCCGCGATTTCCCCATAAGAAAGTTGTCATTCCGCCCAAACCGCCAAATCCCCTTCGACGCCCGCCTCGCCCGCTCTCAACTCTCATCCCTCAACTCTCCACTCTTCCGAATGCCCGACCTCATCGTCCACGGCGGCAAACCGCTCTCCGGCACCATCACGCCTTCGGGCAACAAGAACTCCGTTCTCCCGATCCTCTGCGCGACGCTGCTCACCGATTCGCCGGTCCACCTCCTCAACGTCCCCGCCATCACCGACGTCGAAAAACTCTTCACGTTCTTCAGCGAACAGGGTTCGCGCGTCGAATGGGACCGCGCCGCCGGCACCCTCTCCGTCGATCACTCCTCCTT
The DNA here is from genome assembly GCA_023426435.1 of Verrucomicrobiota bacterium. Taxonomy (GTDB): domain Bacteria; phylum Verrucomicrobiota; class Verrucomicrobiia; order Opitutales; family Opitutaceae; genus Opitutus. Next base: position 36,997 of record JAFAAS010000152.1, read on the forward strand.
CGACTCCTCCCGCCTCGAGGGCGAACTCCCCTCCGGCATGCGTTCCTCGGTGCTGCTCTTCGCACCCCTCCTCCAACGCATCAAAAAATTCAAGATCCCCGCCAACGCCAAGGGCTGCTCCCTCGGTATCCGGGAATTGGATCCACACCTCGAAATCCTCGAAAAACTCGGCGCGCGCATCTCCCACAACGGCGATCTCCGCATGTCCCTCGCCGACCGCTTCACCGGAGCCCGCCACTGGCCCGACTACATGTCGGTCACCGCCACCGAAAACTTCGTCATGGCCGCCGCCCTCGCCGAGGGCGAATCCACCCTCATCAACGCCGCCAGCGAACCGCACGTCCAGGACCTCTGCGAAGTCCTCATCGGCATGGGCGCCAAAATCACCGGCGTCGGCACCAGCAAGATCACCGTCCAGGGCGTCAAACGCCTCAAGGGCGGCACGTTCACCATCAACACCGACTACCACGAGGTCGTCACTTTCCTCGCCCTCGGCGCCATCACCGGCGGCGAAATCAAAGTCCGCCACTCCCTCCCGCATCACTTCGACCTCATCACGCGCGCCTTCGAAAAGCTGGGCGTGAAAATCGAGCACGAGGGCGACACCGCCATCGTCCGCCGCAAACAAAAGCTCGAGATCGAACAACCGTTCACCACCAACCTCCTCCCGAAAATCGAAGCCGCCCCCTGGCCCTATTTTCCCGTCGACTTGCTCCCGTGCATGATCGCCCTCGCCGTGCGCGCAAAGGGCGCCGTCCAATTCTGGAATAAAGTTTACGAGGGCGGCTTCACCTGGATGCCGGAGCTCTCCAAATTCGGCGCGCACGTCGTCGTCAGCGATCCGCATCGCATCATCGTCTTCGGCGACCGCCCGCTGCGTCCGACCACCGTCGACGCCCCTTACATCATCCGCGCCGCCGTCGGTCTCTACATGGTCGCCGCCAGCATCCCGGGAAAATCCATCGTCCGCAGCGCCGACACCATCAAGCGCGCCCACCCCAACTTCGTCGAAAACCTAAAATCCCTCGGCGCCGACGTCGAATGGCGCGAGCAATAGGATTGTCATTCTGAGCGAAGCGAAGAATCCACGTCGACGCCCACAAGACCGTGTCCCAATCGAAATTCGAAAATTCAAAATCGAAAATCCCCCCGCCGCCCGCAGCGGCGACCGGCCTCGGCTACATCACCAGCACCCTCGCCGCGCCGGTCTCCCCCGCCGAAGCCGCGCTGCGTCCCCTCTCCTTCTCGGATTTCACCGGCCAGGCCAAAACCATCGAGCGCCTCCAGGTCATGGTCGGCGCCGCCAAACAACGCGGCGAAGCGCTCAACCACATTCTCCTCTCCGGCCCGCCGGGCCTCGGCAAAACCACGCTCGCCTTCATCCTCGGCAACGAGCTCGGCAAGAACGTTCGCGTCACGTCCGGCCCCGTCGTCGAAAAAGCCGGCGACCTCGCCGGTCTCCTCACGAATCTCGAAGAGGGCGACATCCTCTTCATCGACGAGATCCACCGCATCCCGAAAACCGTCGAAGAGTATCTCTACTCCGCGATGGAGGATTTCCGCCTCGATATCATGATCGACCAGGGCCCCAACGCCCGCAGCGTCCGCCTCTCGATCCCGCGCTTCACCCTCGTCGGCGCCACCACGCGCGCCGGCCTCCTCACCGCCCCGCTCCGTTCGCGTTTCACGCTCCAGACGCGTCTCGATTACTACGACGCCGCCACGCTCGAAAAAATCGTCCGCCGTTCCTGCGCGTTGCTCAAAGTCCCCGTCGATCAAGCCGGCGCCCGCGAAATCGCCACGCGCTCCCGCGGCACGCCGCGCGTCGCAAATAATCTCATCAACTTCGTCCGCGACTACGCCCAGCAACGCGCTGACGGCCGCATCACCCAACCCGTCGCCGCCGCCGCGCTCGAGCTCCTCGAAATCGACGCCGCCGGCCTCGACGAAATGGACAAACGCATGCTGCGCGTCATGGCCGAAAACTACGGCGGCCGCCCCGTTGGCATCGGCACCATCGCCGTCGCCGTCGGCGAAGAACCCGAAACGCTCGAAGAAGTGCACGAGCCTTTCCTCATCCAGGAAGGCTACCTCCAACGCACCCGCGAAGGCCGCATCCTCACGCCGAAAGGCTACACCGCCATCGGCCTAAAACCCTTCGCCGGCCCCGACCAGCCGACACTCCTCTGAGCCCAGCAACGCTGGGCTCACCCGCCGTAGCCTCGGCGAAGGCGGGTCCGCCCCGCGCCTTCTCAGCGGGCCGCTTCGCTCCCCCAATGCAGGCCGCGAGCCCCCGCGCCCTCCCCTCACGCCCCCACCGTCCCCTCCTGCGCAAACCAATCCACCTTCCGCGTAAAAAACATCACCGCCCCCAGCGCCACGAACAACGCCCCCGTCCCCGCGAGCAGCGCATAATCCTCCATCCGCAGCACCACAAACAACACGCTGTGCTCGCCCGCCAACAGCGCCGCGATCGAGCCCGCCCGCGCCACACTCCGCAAAATCGACACGCTGTAACACACGATCAACAGCGACGACCCCACCGCCGCCCCCACATACGCCCACCCCGGCTGCAACACTTCCCCGAGCGCCAACAGCGCCAGATAAAACAAACACAGCGCCGCCCCCACGAGCGCGTAGTGCACCGCGTGCAGCCTCAACCCCGCGAGCGTCTCGAACAAAAAGAACGCCGCAAACACCAGCGCCAGCACCAGCACACTGTGCTTCAACGCCCGCTCCACCATCCGGTATCCGTGCACCGCCGGCGTCTCCACCGCCACATCCTTCGCCTCGTCCTTCGCCGCGCTCACCGCCAGCATCTCCTGCGTCACCCCGCGATACTCCATTCGCTCCTGCCGCAGTTTGTTGATGAACAGCAAGGGCAGATGCAGCAGCAGGACCATGCCCGCCACAAACAGCAGCTTGAACGTCGTCGAATGACGCCGCACCGCATTCCCAGGAAGAGCCGAAGGTAAAACAGAGTTCATGCCGCCACTCTCCCGCACGCCCATGAAATCCCGATGAAGCCCCCGCGAAATCCCCGCGAAATCCATCCCCCCGCGTCTGTCATCTGAGCGAAGCGCACTCCGTGCCCCTTCGCGGCTGAAATTTGCTTCGGCTCACCCTTCCCGCCGCACCACCCACATCCGCGCCCGCGCCCCGCCTTCCACGCGATTCTCCAGACCCGCGCCGCCGCCGTGCAAATGCGCAATCTCGCGCACGAGCGTCAGCCCCAATCCCGTGCTCTTCCTTTCCGTCCCCGGACGCGGCAGCGAATAAAACCGCTCGAACACCTGCTCGAGCGCATACTCCGGCACGCCCGTCCCTTCATCCTCCACCACAAACTCCACCCGCCCTTCTGCCTCCTCACACCGCACGCGCACCCCGCCACCCTTCGCCGAAAACTCCACCGCGTTCTGCAGCAAATTCACCAGCGCCTCCCGCAATAACACCCGCTCGCCGCGCACCTTCAACGCCGCGCATTCCTTCACCTCCATCCGCACGCCTCGCGCCTCCGCCGCCGTCCGCACCACCGCCAGCGCTTCGCTCACCAATTCCCCCACGTCCACCATTTCCGTTTTCCGCAACGCCTTCCTCGCCTCCAGCGACGACAACTCCAGCAGCCGCTCGATGATCGCCTGAATCCGCGCCGCCTCACCGCGAATATTTCCCAAAAACTTCCGCCGCGCTTCCACCGGCATCTCTTCATCCATCAACTCCGCCGCCCCCCGAATCGCCGCCAGCGGCGCCTTCACTTCATGCGCCAGCGTCTGCGTGTAACGCTCCACATGCTGACGCCCCTCGAGCGCCTCGCGCATCTCCTCAAACGCCCGCCCGAGCTCCGCAATCTCCTTCGCCCGCGACAACGGCACCGTCCCGTCTCTCCCATCCCGCACGCGCCACGCATACGCCGTCAACCGCTCGATCGATCGCGTCAACCGCGTCGCGATAAACCACCCCGCCACCACCATCACGCCCGCCACCATCAGCGACACCCCCGCCAGCTTCTTCCGCTCCGACCAGATAAACGCATTCACCGTCCGAATCGGACGCGACAACTCGACCACCGCCACCACCCCGCCCGCCAGCCTCACCGGCGCCCGCACCCGCACTTCGTCCTCCGTCAAGGGCTGCTCCGCATCCAGCAATCGCTCGCCCATCCGCTTCGCCAACCCCCGTCGCGACTCCTCCTCATACGACACCGCCTCCCCGCCCGCGCCCTCCTCCCCCGCCGAATCCATCAACACCCGCCCGTCCTCCGCCAACACCCGCATTCGCACACCCGCCTGCACCCCACCCATCTGCCCCGGCAACTCACGCCCTTCCAAGGCCACCGCCATCAATCGCGCCGCATCGCCCAGCGTCGTCCGCAACGATCCCACATACCGCGGCCGCACTTCCGCCAGCATGAAACGCATCAGCACCGCGAACCCGATCGCCGACGCCACCACATAAACCAGGAAGATCGCCGTGCGGATTCTCACGAATCACCACTCCTTCAACGCGTATCCAAGTCCTCGATGCGTCACGATCGCATCCTCCTCCGCTCCCGCCGCCCGCAGCTTCGCCCGCAACAGCTTCACATGCGCGTCCACCGTCCGATCCAGCGCCGCCCCCGGATCGTCCCACGCCGCATTCATCAACTGCTCGCGACTAAACACCCGCCCCGGCGCCTTCACCAGCGTCGCGAGCAACCGATACTCGTTCCGCGTCAGCTCCAGCGGCGTTCCGCGAAACAAAATCCGGCACCGCACCTCATCGTGCTCCCACTCGCGATTTTCCACTTCCGCGCTTTTCGCTGCGCCGCCATTCCCATTCGCCCGCCGCAAAATCGCCCGCACCCGCGCCGTCAATTCCCGCGGACTAAACGGCTTCGTCACATAATCGTCCGCGCCGAGCTCCAACCCCACGATCCGATCCACCTCCGCACTCCTCGCCGTCAGAAAAATCACCGGCATCTCCCCGCGCCGCCGAATCTCGCGACACACATCCAGCCCGCTCGCGTCCGGCAAACCCACATCCAAAATCGCCAGCGCGATCTCCTCTTTTCCCAACACCTCCAACGCCTCCCCCGCCGTCCGCCTCCACAC
>JAFAAS010000153.1 GCA_023426435.1 Verrucomicrobiota bacterium
GGCTGATTGTGATGGGGTTGGGCGGGCTGGTGGCGGTGGTGGGCGGGCTGTGGTTTCTGTTCCTCGTGTTGCGCGAGATGCGCACGTGGTGGGGACGGACGGCGGCGGGGCGGGCGAATCTCCCAACATGAAAAAAGAAAACCAAGAACCATGGCTGAAGCGGCTCATGGACAACACCTGGCTCCTGCTGGTGCTCGGCGTCGTTATCCCGTTCCTCTCCTATACGGCGTGGGGTTGGGTCGAGCTCCTCTTTGTGAAACCGGCGACGCTGCCCTGAGGAAATCCCATGAGCCTCTCGATCCCTGAAAGCGGTTGGTTCAAGGCGCCCGCGGGCGCGGAAAAACTCTGGATCGGCCTCGCGCTGCTCTGGTGCTTCGTGATGAGCCTGATGATGCCGTTCTGGCATTTTCGGGGAAAACAGAACAGCCGCGGAGAGGCGTATGCGGTGTCGAACGACGCGTTCATGGCGCGCGTGGAGCAGTTCACGGCGGCGAACAAAGTCGGGGAGTTGAACGGGGTGCCGATCGCGGAGCCGGCGCCGGGCGGCGAGGCGTATCTGCTGGCGCGGATGTGGTCGTGGACGCCGGTGTTGAAGCTGCGGCAGGGCGAGACGTATCGGCTGCACCTGTCGTCGCTGGATCTGCAGCACGGATTTTCGCTGCAGCCGTTGAACATGAATTTCCAGGTGCTGCCCGGCTACGATCACGTGTTGACGATCACGCCGACATCGAAGGGCGAGTTTACGATCGTGTGCAACGAGTTCTGCGGGATCGGGCACGACAAGATGATCGGGAAGATCCTGGTCGAGTGAACGCAACGTAACCGAAGGAGATTTTGAACATGTCCACTTCCGCCACTCTTCCTGTGCCGACGGCGCTGAATGCCGAAGGTGCGCAAAGCCGCCGTTGCGACACGACCGGGCTGTCGGTGTGTCTCGCGGCGCAGCGATTCATCAAACTCAACGCGGTGAGCGCCGTCGTGTTCCTGCTGCTCGGCGGGATTGCGGCGATCCTGCTGGCGCTGACGCGGTGGCAGGCGGTGCATTTGCTGCCGGTCGACTGGTTTTATCGGATCCTGACCTTCCATGGGCTGAACATGCTCATTTTCTGGATACTGTTCTTCGAAGTCGCGGTGTTGTATTTCGCGTGCACGGTGCCGCTGAACTCGCGGTTGTATTCGCGGAAGGTGGCGTGGGTCTCGTTTGGGTTGATGCTCACCGGCGCGGTGATGGTGGATTACATCATCCTGAAAGGTCAGGCGGACGTGTTGATGACGAGTTATCTGCCGCTGCTGGCGCATCCGTTGTTTTATCTGGGAATCATTCTGGTGGCGGTGGGAACGCTGGTGGGCGTGTTCAATTTCTTCGCGACGCTTTATATCGCGAAACGAGACAAGACGTATGAAGGCTCGATGCCGCTGGTGACCTTTGGCGCGACGGCGGCGGCGATCATCGCGGTGGTGACGCTGTTGCACGGGGCGATCGTGATGATCCCGACGTTTACGTATTCGATGGGGTGGACGGCGCAGCCTGATCCGATGTGGTATCGGATGGTTTGGTGGGGGCTGGGTCACCAATCGCAGCAGGTGAACGTGTGCGCGATGGTGGCGATCTGGTATTTGATCGCGAATCTGTCGACCGGTGCGAAGCCGGTGAACGAGACGGTGTGTCGCGGGGCGTTCGTGCTGTATATTTTATTTATCAATCTCGCGTCCGCGCATCACCTGCTGGTCGATCCCGGTGTGGGCTCGACGTGGAAGATCTGGAACACGTCGTATGCGATGTATCTCGCGGTGCTGGCGTCGATGATTCACGGGTTCACGGTTCCGGCGTCGGTGGAGATGGCGATGCGTGAGAAAGGCTACATGAAAGGCCTGTTTGGCTGGGTGACGGCGGCGCCGTGGCGGAATCCGGCGTTTGCGGGCTTTGTGCTCTCGCTGCTGATCTTCGGTTTCATCGGAGGCATCACGGGCGTCACGCTCGGCACGCAGCAGATCAATATCATTGCGCACAACACGCTGCGGATCACGGGGCATTTCCACGCGACGGTGGTGGGCGGCACGAGCTTGGCGTTCATGGCGGTGACCTTTTACGTGATTCCGCTGATCTTCCGACGGGATTTCATTTGGAAGAGTGCGGCGCGGTTGCAGCCGTGGCTGTTTGGCGGCGGGATTCTGCTGGTGTCGCTCGGGATGTCGTTTGCGGGATCGCTCGGTGTGCCGCGGCGCGATTACGACATCGAACCGGCCGGCGTGTTTGGTCCGGCGGCGCATCTGTTTCTCGGCGTGATGGGAATCGGCGCGATCCTGGCGGTGATCGGATTGCTCCTCTTCGTGGTGTTGTGCGTGGGCACGATTCTGTTTGGCGAGAAGAACGAAGGCCGGGCGATTTTCGACTGGGGCACGGCGAAGGCGCTGGGAGGGGCGAAGGAAGGATCGCTGGCGCACGACCACTGGGCGATGAAAGGGACGATCGCGTTGACCGGCGTGTTCCTGGCGAGCTTCGCGGTTTACTACTTCGCGAACTGGAAGGCGCTGGCGGATGTGTGGCCGGTGCGGTGAAGAACGCGGGCGGGTCTGAGACCCGCCCGACCATGACGCGTTCAGATGAAGACGATGGAACCACGCAGCGCCGAGCAACCCGACGGGGACGTCGGGCTCCACCCGGTGAAAGGATTTTTCACCGGGACGGGGCTGCCGTTGTTTCTGCTCGCGGCGGTGGTGGTTTATGAGGCGTTTCTGCTGGCGGTGGTGTTTGCGCCGGAGAGCACGGGGGCGTGGGGCGGGTTTGCGCGGGAGTTCAAGCAGTGGTGTTTTCGCTACGATCCGCGCACGGGTGGAATGGAGTGGGCGGCGGTGTGGGTGATGCTGGTCGAGCCGGCGTTCGTCGTGGCGGTGGCGGTGTATTTGTGGCGGCGCGGATTGCGGCGATTGCGGACGCTCGCGGGCTGGGCGCGGCATTGGAATGCGGCGGCGGCGGGCGTGGTGGCGGCGACGCTGGCGATGGGCGGGTTGTATCTTTACGGGAAGCCGCTCGAGGAGGTGGATTTGCTGCCGCCGTTTCCGGGGGAGCGGATTCGGACGCGGCTGGCGGTGCCGGCGGCGGAGTTCGTGGATCAGAAAGGGAACGGTTTTTCGCTGGAGGACGTGCGAGGTCGGGTGGTGCTGGTCACGGGCGTGTATGCGTATTGTTCGACGGCGTGTCCGGAGATCTTGCGGGAGACGAAAGCGTTGATCGAAACGCTGCCGGCGGAAATGCGGGCGCGGGTGTCGGTGGCGGCGCTGTCGTTGAATCCTGAATACGACACGCGGGAGCTGATGGACCAGGTGACGGAAGGCTACGGGTTCGCGTATCCGGAGTTTCGATATTTGAACGGCGAGGCGGAGGCGATGCACGAACTGCTTACGCGGCTGGGATTTGCGCAGGTGCGCGATCCGCGGACGGGCGTGGTGGAGCATGCGAATCTCTTCCTGGTGCTCGATGCGCGCGGGGAGATTGCGTATCGGTTCACGCTCGATGTGCGGCATCGGCCGTGGTTGCGGGAGGCGCTGGTGTCGCTCGCGGAGGAGGCGGGGAGGCTGTGATCGAAGCGGTGGAGGAGATCGGGCGGGAAAACCCGCCCGGAGGTCGGGTTCCACCTGCGACCAGGGTCGATGCTTTGCTGGTGCGAGTGGATCGCTTGTGTGCGTGGGGCGATGCGGCGGTTCACCGGTGGCTGCCGGCGGAGATGAATCCGCTGGCGCAGACGGGAGCGGCGGCGAATTTCGCGCTGGTGGTGGCGGTGGTGTCGGGTGTGGCGTTGCTCGTGTGGTATTCGCCGAGTTTGCAGTTCGCGTATCCCTCGATTGCGGCGCTGGCGGGTCCGACGCTGGGCGGCTGGGTGCGCGCGGTGCATCGTTACAGCTCGGATCTGGCGATGTTTTTCATCCTGGCGCATGCGGCGCGGATGTTGTTGGCGCGGAAGTTCAGCGGGGCGCGCTGGCTGCCCTGGGTGAGCGGTGTGGCGATGGTCGGGCTGGTGTGGTTGATCGGGTGGACGGGTTACTGGCTGGTGTGGGATCAGCCGGCGCAGCAGATCGCGGTGACAACGATGCGGCTGCTGGATGGCCTGCCGATTTTCGGTGAGCCGATGGCGCGGCTGTATGTGACGGACCGGCTGGTGCCGAGCCTGTTGTTCTTCGTGGTGTTCTTCACGCACATGCTGCTGCCGCTGGGCATCGCGGTGGGGCTGGCGGTGCATTTGACGCGGGTGAGTCGCGCGAAGCTGCTGCCGAATCGGCTGCTGTCGGCGGCGATGCTGGTCGCGCTCGCGGTGGCGGCGGTGGTGATGCCGGCGCCGCTGGATGCGCCCGCGGAGATGGCGGTGAAGGCGGAGGCGTTCACCGTCGACGCGTGGTATCTGGCGCCGCTGGCGCTGGCGTTGCGGTTGCAAGGCGCCGGGTTGTGGCTGGCGCTGGGCGGAATTTTCGTGGGCGTGATGGCGGTGCCGTGGCTGCTCGGGCGGCGGCGGAAACCGGAAACGTTTCAGGCGGTGGTGGAGCCGGCGCGGTGTCACGCTTGCACGCAGTGCGTGCAGGATTGTCCGTTCGATGCGATCACGATGGTGCCGCGGACGGATGGGAAACGGTTTCCGTCGCAGGCGTGGGTGGATCCCGCGAAGTGCGTGGGATGCGGCGTGTGCGCGGGCTCGTGCGACTCGGAAGGGATTTCGCTGCCCTGGTTCGACACGCGAGTAGAGGAGGCGCGGATGGAGAAGGAAATTTTGGATACGGCGGAAGGGTGGGTGGCGCTCGTCGGGGCGGACATTGATGGCGGTGTGGCGCGGTTTGCCGCGGACGAGTGGCGCAAGCGGCTGGTCGGGTATCGCGTGTGGGCGGTGCCGACGGCGTCGTGGGTGCGGCCGAAGTTCGTGGAGCGATTGTTGGCGAAGGCGGGTGTGCGCGGGGTGCTGGTGGTGCGCGATGCGCGGAGCGAAGCGGCGGCGCGGGATGGGAACCGGTGGGTGAGCGAGCGATTCGAGGGGAAGCGCGCGCCGATCTTCCGGCCGGAGCGCGCGGGTGGCAGCGAAGCGTGGGCGGTGGTCGATTTCGATCCGATGCGGCCGAATGAAGTGGGACGGGCGGCGAAGGCGTTTCGCGAGGAAGGAAAGCGCGGAGTGAGCATCGTGCGATGGCCCGGCGGGAAGGCGGTGGTGGCGGGGATGGTGTTGGCCGTGGGATTGAGCGTGGCGGTGATTGCGCCGAGCCGGATGCGCGTGGCGAATCCGGCGCCGGCGGGGCCGGAGCTGGTGTTTTCGTTCAAGGCGATGGGCGAGTTCGAGGCGGCGGCGGAGGTGGATCCGGCGGTGGAGGCGGCGAAGCCGGTGCACATGCGCGGGCGGTCGACGGCGAAGCCGCAGCGGTCGGACGTGGAAGTGCGGTTGACGATCGACGGGGTGACGGAGACGAGGCGTTTTTCGGCGAAAGGAATCGGGCGCGATGGGCCGGCGATTGACGAGTGGCGGCGGGCGATCGTGGAAGGCGGTCGCGACGTGGTGGTGGAGGTTATCACGGGTGAGGAGGCGCCGGTGCAGCGGTGGAGCGGGAGGATCGAGGCGCGGCCGCGGCGGCTGAGCGTGATCACGTTCGAGCCGGCGGAAGGGTTTCGCGTGGAGTGACAGACGCGCGGGGAAAAGCGCGGGCGGTGACAGGCGGTGGCCGAGAGATTGATTGCGCGGCGGGCGGCGGGGCGGACAGTGTCGCCGTTTTCATGAGCTTCGATTTCGACCATGCGCCGGAGCGTGCCGGCACGGATTCGCAGAAATGGCAGAAGTATGCCGGGCGCGACGTGCTGCCGATGTGGGTGGCCGACATGGATTTCGTCGTGGCGCCGGCGATCGTGGAGGCGTTGCACCGGCGGGTGGAGCATGGGATTTTTGGATACGCGCGGCCGGTGAAGTCGACGGTGGATGCGGTCGTGGACATGTTTCAGCGGAGGTATGGCTGGACGATCGAGCCGGAGTGGATCGTGTGGCTGCCGGGTTTGGTGGTGGGGTTGAACGTGACGGCGCAGGCCTTTGCGGAGCCGGGGGATGAAGTGATGACGCTGACCCCGGTGTATCCGCCCTTCATGAGCGGGCCGAAGAACAGCGGGCGCGTGGCGGTGAAGGTGCCGTTCGCGTATGAGGCGTCGGCGCGGCGGTGGGCGATCGACTGGGATGCGCTGGAGCGGGCGGTGACGCCGCGGACGAAGGCGTTCTTCTTGTGCAATCCACACAATCCGCTCGCGCGTGTGTGGCGGCGCGAGGAGCTGGTGCGGCTCGGTGAGTTCTGCGTGCGGCACGATCTCGTGTTATGCTCGGACGAGATCCATTGTGATTTGATTTTGGATACGTCGTTGCCGCATGTGTGCACGGGCACGCTGGGCGGAGAAATCGCGAAGCGGACGATCACGCTGACGGCGCCGAGCAAGACTTACAATGTGCCGGGCTTGGGGACGTCGATGGCGGTGATCCCGGACGCGGCGTTGCGGGCGAAGTTCGTGCGGGCGACGGCGGGGATCGTGGCGGAGGTGACGAATCTCGGGTTCGCGGCGTGCGAGGCGGCGTATCGCGATGGTGAACCGTGGCGGCAGGAGCTGATCGCTTATTTGCGGGGGAATCGCGACGAGTTGGTCGAGTTTGTTAAACGCGAGCTCCCGGGCGTGGAGATCGAGGCGCCGATCGAGGCGACTTATCTCGCGTGGTTGAATGTGGCGAAGCTGGGGCTCAAGGATCCGATTGCGCATTTCGAGGCGCACGGCGTCGGGTTGAGCGACGGGGCGTTCTTTGCGTCGCCGCAAGGGCGGCACGTGAGGATCAACTTCGGGTGCTCGCGGGCGACGTTGCGGGAAGGCTTATCGCGGATGAAGCGGGCGGTGAAAGCGGTGAAGTAGCGCGCCCGGCGCGAAGGACAAACATCGCCGGCAAGCAGGCTCCTACACCGGGCTGCGGGTGCCGAGGGCGTCCTGGACGGCGGCGGTGAGAGCGGCGCGCGTGATGGGTTTCGCCAAGAGAGGAACGCGCAGCTGGCGGGCTTTTTCGTCGTATTGGCCGGAGCCGGCCATGCCGCTCATGACGAGGATGGGCAGATCGGGCGAGTGGCGGCGGAGGTCGGTGGCGAGCGCGAAGCCATCGCCGTCGCGCATCATCACATCGGTGAGAACGAGGGAAATTTCGGTGGAGCGATCGCGGTAGAGGGCGAGCGCTTCGCGCGCGGAGGAGGCGGGGAGGACGTTGTAGCCGGCGGCGGAGAGCAGCGATTGGAGAATGTCGCGAACGCTGTCCTCGTCGTCGACGAGCAGGATGCCCTGGCCGCGTCCGCTGGCGGCGGCGGGCGCGACTGGTGCGGGCGGGGGCGCGGCGGGAGCGGGTGTAGCGGGAAGCAGGATACGGAAACGCGTGCCGCGGCCGACCTGGCTTTCGACGGTGATGACGCCCTCGTGGCCTTTGACGATGCCGCGGACGGCGGCGAGGCCGAGACCGGTGCCTTTGCCGTGGCCCTTGGTGGTGAAGAAAGGATCGAAGATGCGGTCGAGCACGGACGGCGCCATGCCGGTGCCGTTGTCGGCGACGACGATTTCGGCGAAAGGTCCTGGTTTGATTTCGCGGAAGGCTTCGGCTTCCGCTTCGTCGACGACGTGGTGGCGCGCGAAGATTTCGATGTAGCCGCCGTTGGGCATGGCGTCGCGGGCGTTGAGGCAGAGGTTGACGAGCACCTGCTTGAGTTGAACGGCGTCGCCGCGGATGGAGCGCAGGTCGGGCGCGGTGTCGAGGGCCACCGCGATGGACCGCGGGAACATCTGGGTGACGAAGCGGGTGAAGTCTTCGAGGAATGGGGCGAGCGGGATTTCCGTTTGCTGGCCGACGGCGCCGCGGGAGAACGCGAGCAGCTGGCGAACGAGGGCGGCGCCGTGCTGGGCGCTGGAGCGGATGGAGGAAAGGAACTGGCGGCCCTCGCCATCGGTGACGACAGGCTCGAGCATTTCGGTCGAGCTGAGGATGGGAACGAGGACGTTGTTGATGTCGTGGGCGACGCCGCCGGCGAGAAGTCCGATGCTTTCGGCGCGCTGGACGCGGAGGAATTGGGCTTCGAGGCGCTTCTTCTCGGCGATGTCGGTGTTGATGACGAGGAAGCCGGTGGGTTCGCCGTTCTTGTCGTGGACGAGACTCCATCGGCTTTGCATGACGAGCTCGGCGCCGGTGCGGGAGCGTTGCGGCATCTCGCCCATCCATTCGCCGTGGAGCAACGTGGCGCGGCGGGCGGTTTCGACCTGGGCGGGATCTTCGTTCCAGAGGGCGGTGGCTTCGCGGCCGAGGGCGTCGTTGGTGGACCAGCCGTAGATGCGGGCGGCGCTGCGATTCCAGTAGGTGATGCGGTCGTGCAGGTCGCGCATGAGGATCGCGTCCTGGGCGCGGTCGAGGAGCTCGGCCTGGCGTTCGATGCGTTCCTGGGCGGCGCGGCGTTCGGTGACGTCGCGGGCGACGATGATGACCTGGTTGACGCTTTGGGCGGCGTCGCGGACGACGGTGTGTTGCGCTTCGAGATGGCGGATGGTGCCGTCGGGGCGGCGCAGGCGGAATTCGACGCGCGGATGGTCGCCGGTGCGGAGGGTGGTTTCGAAGGCCTGGTGGAGGGCGGCGCGATCGTCGGGGTGGGCGTCGGCGAAAACGTCGTCGCTGCGGTCCGACGTGCCGCGGCCGACCGCTTCGATGTAGGCGGGATTCTGATACACGCAGCGGCCGGAGCGATCGAGCATGACGATGAGGTCGTCGACGTTTTCGGCGATCTGGCGGAAACGTTCGCGGTTTTCGCGGAGGGCTTCCTCGGTGTGTTGGAGGCGGCGTTCCTCGTCGGCGCGGGCGAGCGCCTGGCGGATGGCGGGGACGAGGCGCGACGGGCGGTCCTTGATGACGTAGTCGGTGGCGCCGCGTTGGAGCGCTTCGATGGCGCGTTCCTCGCCGATGGTGCCGGACAGGAAAATGAAAGGCGTGTGCGGGCGGCGCTGACGCGCGAGCTCGAGGGCGGAGAGACCGTCGTAGCCCTGGAGCGTGTAGTCGCAGAGGATGAGGTCGTAGCTGGCGCGAGAGAGGGCGGCCTCGTATTGTTCGCGGGAAAGGGCGTGCTCGATCTGGCAATCGGGCCAGCTGGTGAGGAGCCGGTGGGCGACGAGCTCGGCGTCGGGCGTGGAGTCCTCGAGGTGAAGGACGCGCATGGCTGAAGGCGGGCGCGCGCTTAGCGGCCGCCGCCGAGGCTGGGTTGAGGAGGCGGCTCGTTGTGGATGGTCCAGAAGGTGCCGAGGTGTTTGACGGCCTCGATGAACGAGTGGAAATCGACGGGCTTGACGACGTAGGCGTTGATGCCGAGGCGGTAGCTGCGGACGATGTCCTGTTCCTCGCGGGAGGACGTGAGCATGACGACCGGCATGGTGCGAAGCTCGTTGTCTTCCTTGATGGTGCGGAGGACCTCGAGCCCGTCGACTTTGGGCATCTTGAGATCGAGGAGAACGAGGACGGGGTTGCCGGCGGGTCGATCTGCGTAGGGGCCGCGCCGATACAAGTAATCGAGCGCCTGTTCGCCGTCGCTCACGACCACGATCTCGTTGACGAGATTATGTTCGGACAGGGCGGCGAGCGTCATCTCGACGTCCTGGGGGCTGTCTTCAGCGAGAAGGATGCGTTTCGGCGCGCTCATCAAAAATCGGTTGGCTTGTCGGATCTGCAGTTACCGGCTCCGGAGCGCTGGAGTGGCCGTTGCCGCTGTGCGTCCGCGAGAGGTGGGGGTGAACACGATACTGTCAACGCATGTGGTCGGGGGATCGAATGGCCGGGTGGGATTCGCGACTATTTTACAGAGGGTAATCCCCGGAGGTGGTGGGATTGCTGAGCGGGGGGCGGGAGAGAAGGACGAGCGGGACGGCTTGAGGTTGTGGGGAGGGATGACAGGGTGGGCAGGCATGCGCATCGGGCCGCACGAATTGTCGTCGAATCTGTTTCTTTCGCCGCTGGCGGGTTATACCAACCTGCCGTTTCGGCTGACGCTGCGGGAGTTGGGCGGGTTGGGCTGGGCGACGACGGATTTGGTGAATGCGCGATCGCTGCTCGAGCGGAATCCGACGGCGATGAAGCTGGTGGCGAGTTGTGCGGAAGACCGGCCGCTGGCGATTCAGCTGTTTGGCAGCGTGGCGAGCGAGATGCGCGATGCGGCGCGGATGTGCGAGGATTTGGGGGCGCAGTCGGTGGACATCAACATGGGTTGTCCGGTGCGGAAAGTGGTGAAGATCGGCGGCGGGTCGGCGATGATGACGGAGCTTGGGAAAACGGCGGAGTTGGTGCGGGGGATGGTGGAGGCGGTGAAGATCCCGGTGACGGCGAAGATGCGGCTCGGGTGGGACGACGAGAATTTGACCGCGCCCGATCTGGCGCGCGTGTTGGAGGAGGCGGGGGTGGCGGCGGTGTTCGTGCACGGACGGACGCGGGCGCAGGGATTTGCGGGGACGGTGAATCTTGCGGGTATCCGCGCGGTGGTGACGGCGGTGCGGACGATTCCGGTGATTGGAAATGGCGATGTCACGACGCCGGAAGCGGCGAAGCACATGATCGAGGAAACGGGCTGTGCGGGGGTGAGTGTGGGGCGCGGGGCGTTTTACGATCCGTGGATTTTTCGGCGGACGGAGCACTATTTACGCACGGGCGAGTTGTTGCCGGAGCCGGATTTCGCGGAGCGGGTGCGGGTGTTGCGGCGGCATTTCGAGCGGTATTGCGAGTTTTACGGCGAGGAGCATGGGGCGCGGTTGTTTCGCAAAGTGGCGCCCTGGTATGCGAAGCGCTTTGGGCCGGCGAAAGTGTTCAAGCAGCGGATCATCACGATCGCTTCGCGGGCGGATTTCGAGGCGGCGTTGAAGGAGTATGTGGAGTGGCGCGCGGCGTTTTGCGATGAGCGCGGGGAGTTGAAGCCGAAGTTCGCGCCGGCGCCGATGGTGGCGACCTTCATGCGGCCGGAGAGCGAGCGCGGGGCGTTGGAGCGGGAATCGATTCCGGTGCCGAAAGGGCCGGTGGAGGTGTGGTGAGCGGCGCGGCGGTTCTGAGTTCTGGATTTGCGCTTTGGGTTCTGAGTTGAGGAGCCGATTTCTCATGCAAACGATCGCGGGGTTTTTGGAGTTGGTGTTGGGGACGATCATCGCGTTGTTGCCGGTGATTAATCCGCCGGCGTCGGCGCCGACCTTTCTGGCGATCACGGAGGGTGACACGCCGGCGTATCGGTTGCAGCAGCTGCGGATGGCGTGCGTTTACATGGTGGGGATCCTGGTGAGTTTTCTGGTGGGAGGGACGTTCATCATGACGTTTTTTGGGATTTCGATTCCCGGGCTGCGGATTGCGGGTGGGCTGATGGTGGCTGCGATCGGGACGCGATTGGTGTTGGGGCCGGCGCCGACGCGGGTGGATGAGGCGGCGAGTGCGGCGGCGCGGGCGAAGCAGGATGTGTCGTTTTCGCCGCTGGCGATGCCGATGTTGAGCGGTCCGGGGTCGATTGCGGTGACGATTGGGTTGGCGTCGCTGGCGGAGGATTGGGTCGACTATATCGCGATCGTGATCGGGATTTTGGCGGTGTCGGTGATCACGTATGTGACCTTGAGGTTGTCGGAGCGGGTGGTGTCGGTGATCGGGGCGAATGGCATGAACGCGCTTTCGAAGATGATGGGGTTTCTGCTCCTTTGCATCGGCGTGCAGTTCATTGTGAACGGATTGATCGGGGCGGTGGCCGATCCGGAGGTGATGCGGATGCTGCGCGGGGCGATGGCGCGGCCGTGAAGGCGGCGAGGCGCGGGAGTTCGCGGCGGCGGCGGATGAAACGCTCACGCGTTTCGCTACGAACTAGAACCGGCGGGTGACGGTGGCGCCGGAGGCGTCGCGGAAGACGATCGATTTGGCGTCGTCGGTGAGCCCGTGGAAGACGATGCCGAGGTCGGGGGCGATGGTCTGGCCGGCGCGGAATGTGCGACCGTTGATGAGTGCGCGGGGAGGATTGCCTTGGAAGACGCCGTTGATGCGGGCGTTGGCGACCCATGAACGGAAGGCGGGAGAGGCGGCGGCGGAGTCGGTGACGTTGGATGCGGCGGTGGTGGCGGTGATGCCAGGTGCGAGTTGCGACGTGGACGTGACGGGCGGCGGAGTGTCGGGCGCGGGGAGTGAGGAC
>JAFAAS010000181.1 GCA_023426435.1 Verrucomicrobiota bacterium
TTTCACTCCACTCATCCTCATCGTCCCCGCCGCCGCCACCGCCCCCGCCCTCGTGATCGTCGGGATCTTCATGATGCAATCCGTCACCGAAATCGACATGAAGGATTTCGCCGTCGCCGCTCCCGCCGTTCTCACGATCCTCGCGATCCCCCTCACGTTCAGCATCGCCGAAGGCATCGGCCTCGGCCTGATCGCCGCCGCCTTCCTCGCCCTCGGTCTCGGCCGCCCGAAAAGCCTCACCTTCACCGGCTATCTCATCGCCGGCATCTTCTTCCTCCAATTCTTCAATTTCTGGCCCTTCGACGCCTGATCCTTTCCCTGCCATGCGTCCGACCGCTTTCGCTCTTTTCGTTCTCGTCTCGGCCGCTCACGCCGCAACTTCCCTCGATCTCGCCCGCGAACATTACCAGGCCAAACGCTACGACGAAGCCCGCGCCGCCTTCACCGAGCTCGCCAACGCCGATCCGCAAAATCCCGCGCTTCACTACCACCTCGGTCTCGTCGCCATGAAAATCGGCGACACCGACGAAGCCATCCGCGCCTTCGAGCTCGCCACCCAACTCGCGCCCGACAACTCCGACTACCACATGGAGCTCGGCGGCGCTTACGGCGCCAAAGCCGAACAGGTCGGCCTCCTCTCCAAAATGACCTGGGCCAAAAAATGCCAGGCCGCGCTCGAAAAATCCGTCGCACTCAACCCCGACAACCTCGTCGCCCGCAACGGCCTCGTCTCCTACTACCGCGCCGCCCCCGCCTTCGTCGGCGGCGGCCTTCCCAAAGCCTACGAACAAGCCGAAGAGATCCGCCGACGCGACCTCGTCATGGGCACCGCCATCCTCGCCCAGCTCTACATCCGCGAAAAGAAATTCGCCGACGCCATCGCCACCCTCATCGACGCCACCCAATCCCATCCGGACAACTATCACCTCCACTACCTCATCGGCCGCACCGCCGCCGACTCCGGCACGCACCTCGACGCCGGCGAACAAGCCCTCCACCGCTGCCTGGCACTCACTCCCGGCCCCCGCGATCCTTCCCACGCTCACGTCCACTGGCGCCTCGGCCTCATCGCCCAAAAACGCGGCGACCTCCCCTCCGCCCGCGCCGCTTTCGAAAAATCCCTCTCCCTCGATCCCAACCTCCCCGAACCCCGCACCGCGCTCGAATCCTTGTCTCCCTAAACTCCATCAGCCAATCGCCCCGCGCTCTCCTCCGACCTTCGCACCTCTTCGCGCCCTTCGCGGTTTTTTCTCCTCTGTCCGCCCCCACCTCGTTCTCGTAATCGTTCCCGTTCTCCTCTCCGCTCGGTTGCAATGTCCGCCTCACCCCTCGTCGAACTCCAAAACGTCACCAAACGTTTCGCCGACGGCCCCCTGATTCTCGACCGCCTCTCCCTTTCCGTCCAACCCGGCGACTTCGTCAGCCTCATCGGCCCCAGCGGCTGCGGCAAATCCACCCTCCTCCGCCTCATCGCCGGCCTCGCCCCGCTCACGTCCGGTTCGCTCACGATCGCCGGCCGCCCTCCCGAATCCGCCGCCACCGATCTCGCATTCGTTTTCCAGGACCCGACGCTCCTCCCCTGGCTCACCGCCACGCGCAACGTCGAGCTCCCCCTGAAGCTCCGCGGCATCCCCGCTTCCACCCGCCGCGCCATCGCCGATCGCTCCCTCGATCTCGTCCGCCTGCGCGATCGCGCCAACGCCTACCCGCGCCAGCTTTCCGGCGGCCAGAAAATGCGCGTCTCCCTCGCCCGCGCGCTTTCCCTCTCACCGAAACTCCTCCTCCTCGACGAGCCTTTTGGCGCCCTCGACGAAATCACCCGCGAACACCTCAACGAAGAGCTCCTCGCCATCCGCGACGCCCAATCCTGGACCGCGTTCTTCGTCACCCACTCCGTCGCCGAAGCCGTCTTCCTCTCCACCCACATCGTCATCCTCTCCGCCAATCCCGGCCGTATCCACAAAACCATCACGGTTCCTTTCGACTACCCGCGCACCGCCGACCTCCGCCTCACCCGCGCCTACCACGACCTCGTCACCGAAGTCTCCCGCTCGCTCCGAGCCGCCGAGACCGAGCCCGCCGCTTCCGTCGGCTAGATTTCGCCCCATGCGCCGCGCACCCGTCCGCCTCCTCCTCCCCGCACTCACCGGCGCCGTCTTCCTCGCCGCGTGGTATGCCATTCACGCCTTTCTCTCCGAAGACACCCGCTTCCTCCTTCCCACGCCCGGCGCCACGCTCGAAGCCTTCCGCGACCACGCTCCCGCCCTCCTCACCGCCTCCCTCAACACCACCAAGGGCGCCCTCCTCGGTTTCGCCCTCGCCATCCTCGTCAGCCTCCTTTCCGCGACGATCCTCTCCCTCTCCCCGCTGCTTCGCGTCAGCCTCTATCCGTATCTGATGATTCTCCAGATGACTCCCGTCATCGTCATCGCGCCCATCCTCGTCCTCTGGGTCGGCGCCGGTCTCCCCAGTGTCGTCGCGATCACGTTTCTCATCTGCTTCTTTCCTCTCGTCGTAAACACCACGCAGGGCCTCATCTCGACCGACCGCAATCTCGTCGAACTCTTCCGCTCCTACCGCACGACCCGCCTCCAACAACTCCTCCATCTCCGCCTTCCCGCCGCGCTCCCGTATTTTTTCACCGGCCTCCGCATCGCCGCCACGCTCGCTCCGATCGGCGCCCTCGTCGGCGATTACACCGCCGGCAGCTCCGCCGGCGACGGCGGCGGCCTCGGATTCCAAACCCTCATCTACTCCAGCCGCGCGCAATACCCCGCCCTCTTCGCCACCGCCATCGCCACCTGCCTCCTCGGCTTCCTCTTCGTCGCCATCGTCCTCGCCCTCGCCCACCTCACCCTCCACCACTGGCACGACTCCTTCGAACCGACCGACAAATAATTCGCCATGCACCTCTCCCGCCTCCTCGCCACCACGCTTGCGCTGCTCGCCGCCCCCGCCGTTCACGCGGCCGAAAAATCCCCATTTAAACTCACCATCCAACTCGACTGGGTCGCCGAGCCCGAGCACGGCGGTTTCTACCAAGCCCAGGCCCGCGGCTTCTTCGCCGACGAAAATCTCGACGTCACCCTCATCCCCGGCGGCCCCAACGCCTTCGTCATCCCCAAGGTCTCCACCGGCCAGGCCCACATCGGCCAGGCCGACAGCACCAACACCCTCCTCCAACAGGCCGAAGGCCTCCCCATCGTCCAATTCGCCGCCGTCTTCCAGGACGATCCTTCCGGCCTCCTCGTCAACGCCGACTCCTCCGTCCATCGCTTCGAAGACCTCGCCGGCAAAACCCTCATCGCCCGCCCCGAATGGGCTTTCCTTCCGTATCTAAGAAAAAAATACGGCATCGATTTCAACATCGTCCCCCAAAACTTCTCCGTCGCCGCTTTCCTCGGAAACAAGGAGGCCATCCAACAGGGCTACTACATCGCCGAGCCTTACCACATCGTGAAAGCCGGCGGCAAAGAGCCGCGCTTCCTCTCCACGTGGGACGCCGGTTTCCGCGCCTACGCCGTGCTCGTCACCAGCCGCAAATTCGCTCGCGAACATCCCGACATCCTCCGCGCCTTCACCCGCGCCTACATCAAAGGCTGGCGCGACTACCTCGAGGGCGACCCCGCTCCCGCCCACGCCGCAATGAAAGCCGCCAACGCCAACAACACCGACGAATTCATGATGGCATCCCGCCAGCTCATCATCGACGGGAAACTCGTCACCGGCCGTGACGCCGACAGCGGCCCCCAAAGAATCGGCCGCCTCGACCCCGCCCGCTACGCCACGCAAATCGCCCAACTCGAATCCCTCGGCATCCTCAAAAAAGACAAAGTCTCCCCCGCCAACGCCATCAACACCCACTTTCTCCCCTAGGATTTTCCGAACCATGAGACCGACCGCAAAGGGCGCGAAGCGTCGCGAAGAGATAAGCCGCTTTCGAACCCACCGAGGTTCCTGATCAAAAGGAACAGCCTCGCGCCCACCGCAGTGTCCAACCTGGACTTCGCGCATCCTCGCGTCCTTCGCGGTTTCCACTGAATTGTCTTCAAGTCCGTGTCTCGCATGGAACCGGCGCCCCAAAACCTCAGCCTCCGGTCCCCGGAAAACTCCTTCGCCCTCACCACCTCCCTCTTCCTCCGCGCGCTCGCCGTCATCCACGCGATCGCCTTCGCCTCGCTCTGGACCCAACTCTCCGGACTCATCGGTCCCAACGGCATCCTCCCCGCCGCTCCTTACCTCGCTGCCGTCCGCGAACACCTCGGCTCCTCCGCCTACCTTCAACTCCCGACCTTCGCCTGGCTCTTCGGCGCCGACACCTTTCTCCACCTCCTCTGCGCCCTCGGACTCCTCTCCGCCGCCCTCCTCTTCCTCGGCATCGCCCAATTCGCGGCACTGCTCCTCCTCTGGCTCGCCTACCTCTCCCTCGTTAACGTCGGCCAGCTCTTCCTCGGTTTCCAGTGGGACGCCCTTCTCCTCGAAACCACCTTTCTCTCCCTCTTCCTCGCGGTCCCCTTCCCATGGAGGCGCGGTGCCCCCACCGCGCAA
>JAFAAS010000195.1 GCA_023426435.1 Verrucomicrobiota bacterium
GTTCGCGTTCCATAAATCGCCTCTCCGTTCACACCCAACCACGCGCCAATCTCGAGCAGCCGCTCTTCCATCACCGGCGGAATCGTTCCATCGGCCATCGGGCCGACATCGAGGAGAAAATTCCCGCCGCGACTCACCAGGTCCACCAGCATCAGGATCAACTCGCGCGAGGATTTGTAATCCTCGATTCGCTCCGCCCGGCTGTAGCCATAGGAATGCGCCAGACCCCGGCTTTCCTCCCAAGGATGCGAGCCGTCCGGGAGCCCCGCCGCGTATTCGGTCGTCCAATACCCGCCGTGACGATGACGCGTCTCCTTGCCCCAACGATCGTTGACGACGACCTTGTCGCGCACGGCCGTTTCATTGAACAGCCACGCCAGCAATTCCTCGCTGCGCCATTCCGACGAAGGCAGATCCCACTCGCCGTCGCTGAAAATGAGCGACGGTTCGTAGCGCGTCACGACGTCCTTGAATTGCGGTATCATGTGCTCCGCGACATACCGCGCGCGATCGGTCTCCCACAGCGGGTTGAACCATTCGTAGAGCGAGAAATAGAAACCGAACTCGAGGCCTGCGCCGCGGGTCGCTTTCGCCAGCTCGTCCATGAGGTCGCGTTTGGGCCCGATCTCCGCGGAGTTCCACGGCCGGCCCCACGTGCGGCTCGCCTCCGCGCTCGGCCACAACGCATAGCCGTCGTGATGCTTCGAGGTCAGCACCACGTAACGCGCGCCCGCCCGCGCGAAAAGATCCGCCCAACGTTCCGCCTCGAACAACTCCGCGCGAAACTGCGGCGCAAATTCACGGTAATCGAAGTCCGCACCGTAGTTCGCGCGATGAAACTCCCGCCAAGGTTTTTCCTTCTCCGCCGTGCTCGCCACGTGCCGCCAATACCACTCCGCATACTCGCCCTTCACCGCCCACGCCGGCACCGAGTAAACGCCCCAGTGAATGAAGATCCCGAACTTCGCCTCCGAAAACCACGCCGGTGTCGGCCGTCGATCGAGCGACGCCCACTCGGCGCGATAATTCTGAGCGAAGGACATCACCGGCATGGCAAGCAAGGCCAGCGGCAACCACGCGAAAGGCAATTTCATGGGTTTTGGTTAGTGATCCTCCGCGGCTCTGTCACGCGCCACTCGACAGCAAAGTAGTGCGTTCCCCATTACACCCCGCCCATGGCGCGCCAGGCGCAACTTAATTTCCTTTCGAGAGCGTCTCAACGCATTCCCGGCCACCGATGACATCGGTCAACTTTCGCCATTTTGCGGATAGCTTTGTCCATTCCGGCTCTCCCGCGTCATGGTTAAAGTTACCGCAACCCAAACACCCCGCCCGGCTGATAACATCTCGTCCAAAGATCGGACGCGAAGCCGTTGCTTTCAGCGCTCGCCGCGCGGCCCCGTGAACGGATGCTCAGGATCGAAGGCAGGATCTTCGAAATCGGTGTCGTTGACCCAGCTCAGTTTGAACTTCTCGCCGTCGACAACCCTCCGCCGGTAAAGATCCCGGTTAGCACTTGCCACCGGGTAAAGATCGAAAACTTTCCCCTGCCCGCTGAGTCGCGGATCGTCCGTCCGCTCGAGTTCAGTTCGTAACACGTCGCGCAAGGTCGCAAGGGTCCCCGCGAGACCGGCATCGCCTGCAAGATTGTTCAAGCAATCGGGATCCCGTCGAAGGTCATACAGCTCTTCCGCCGGACGCCGGCCAAAGTTCAACTGCCAGCGCCAGTGATTCACTCCTCGTCGATTCTCCTCCAGAATCAGCGTTTTCGTCGGGCTGCCGTCCGTGTTGAGATAACCCGTCACGGGATCGCACATCGGCCAGCGCGCGGCTTCGAGATTCATAAAGTAGAGAAACTGCGCCGACACGACTCCGCGCACGGGATAGCCCACGTCCCCCGGCCGCCCGAGATCGTGGCGCTCCTGTCCGAACACAAGAAACTCGCGCGCCCGCTCCTCTTCCGCCACAGCGGCGAAAATCGTCGCGAGACTCCTTCCCGCCATCGGCTCCATGCTCGACTGTTCGAATGGCACGCCGGCCACTTCCAAGAACGTCGGCGCCAGGTCCACGAAGCTCACGAGTTCCTCGATCGTTCGCCCCGGTCGCGCGATCCCGCCGGGCCAGCGCATCGCGAGCGGCAGGTGGAGGGACGCTTCGTAAGTCGTGCCTTTGACGCGTGGGAAGGGCATCCCGTTGTCCGACGTGACCACGACAAGCGTGTTGTCTAGCTCCCCGCACTCCTCGAGCAGCGTCAGCATCCGGCCCAGGTGCGTATCGAAATGTTCGATCTCCAGCGCGTAGTCGAGGAGGTCGCTGCGAACGGTGTCGTTGTCCGGCAAATACAACGGCACCCGATCGATGTCCGACAATTTTTTCCCGGCACGAACGCCCGAACCGGGTTCGTAGGCCCGATGCGGTTCGAAACCGCCAAACCAGAACACGAAGGGACGATCGGAGCGCTGCCGCAGAAACTCCGCGAAATTGGCCGCGTAATCGGTCGGAGAAATCCGCGTGGTCGGTCCCGGCGTGCGAACCTGGTTGAAGGCAGGTCCCGTGATTTGCCTCGGCCGGCCGTCGACTTCGCCCGGCACACCCGGCGCCCAACCCTTGCCCGTATAACCCGTGACGTAGCCAGCGCGGCCGAGCGCCTCGACGAAAGTCGTGAGACCTTCCGGATAATAATCGCCATGATTCGCCGCCGATCGCAGTTGCCAGGTTTGGCGTCCTGTCAGCACCACCGCGCGACTCGGCGCGCATTTTGCATTCGGCGTATACGCCCGCGTGAACAGCAGTCCCTCGCGCGCCACGCGATCGAACGCCGGCGTCTTCACCCATGTCGTGCCGTAAGCCGACGCATGGGGAAACGATTGATCGTCGGAGATGCAGAAGAGGATGTTCGGCCGCTTCGCCTTCGCCTCCGCGGAGGACAACGCCAGCAGGAAAACGAGAAGAACGGCGATTGCACCTCGGCGGACCATATTGGCAAAGCACCCCATTAACGCACTTCCAGCGCGCGCCGTATCTCGTCGAAATCTGCGCCCGCGTCCAACGCAATCACCACCGAGCTGTGCCCGTCCAACGCTGCGCTCAGCGCGCGTTCCTCCGCGACCAAGCTTCCGTCGCCATGGAGTTTCCGCGCGAGCCGCGCTGTTTCTCCCGAGAAGTTTTCCACGCGAATCGTCGCCGCGTCCTCGCTCCAGTTGAACAGCGCCAGAAACACCTTGCCTTGAGACACGCCAAGCAACGCGCGGAAGGGATCGTCGCGATGCCGCGCATGCTGCCAGAAATCCAGCGGCACCCACCGCTCGCACGCCGGCAACGCGACCGCGCGACGAAACAAATCTTTCCGCTCGTCGCGCAGAATCAGCAGATTGTCGCCCGAGATCTTGGGCCCGCCGAAAAGGCCCATGTAGTGCGTCCACATCTCCGCCAGCGCGAACGGCATCGCGCCGCCCGTCTTGCGCGGATTCTTCACGAGAAACTCGTCCTCATCGAGCGCGCCGCGCGCGACATGATAATCCGCATCGTTGATGAACACCGTGTCGTGCAAATAAAACGCGCCTCCATTCTCCATGCACGAGCGTGAAAACCGGCTGTAGGTCGGATCGATATCGCCGCCACTGCGCAACGCATCGACCTGCCCGACCACCGTTCCGAAATCCGCCGTGCACCCCAGGAAATACGAATCCTCGCCCATCCCATCGCGCATCGCTTCCAGCGCGAGTCGGAGCGCCTCGACACTCGTCAGTCGCTCGTCGTGACGCCTGATCTGCGTGCCGTCGTTCGCACGATTCTCGGCGCGCAATGCCCACTCTGGCAGCGCAAACTTCAAGAAATCCACTTTGAAGTAGCGGAATCCCCATTCGCGCGCCCGCCGATAAACCTGCCGGTAATGCTCGCGCGCGCCCGGGTGCGAGAAATCAAAATACACGCGCCCCCGCCGTCCATCCGCGCGCGTCCGGCCGCCGATCAGCTCCCCGTTCTGATCTTTCAAAAAAAACTCAGGATGCTCGCGCACCACCTGCGAATCCGCATCGGCGCGCGCACCGTCGAAATGCAAGCCCGCCACGAATCCGCGCGCACGAAACGCGTCGGCCATGCCTTTCATCCCACCGGGAAACGTCTCCCGCGGCTCGTAGTCGCCGCACTTCGTCCACCAGCCGCCGTCAATCTGCACGAGATTCGCGCCGACGTTCAGCTCCGCCAGCGCCCGCGCGTTGTCCAGCACCTGCTGCCCCGTGAAATTGCTGCCGTAATAATCCCAGTTCGACCAGCCGATCCACTGCGGATGCGCGCGGCGCCGGATCGCATTCTCGTCCGCGAGCTTCTTCGCGTAGCGAAACAGCACGTCCTGCCAGTGGTCATCTGACGCGAACCAGAGTTTTTCCAACGACAGACTTTCACCTGGCGCCACCCGCCGCCGCTCCCCCTGCGCTTCGATCTGCACCATACCGCCGTCGAAACGCAGTTTGGTGCGAAACGTTTTCCACGTGAGCAACGCGGCGAGTTGCGTGCGCCCGTCCGCCGTGCGGCTCTGAAGGTAGTTCGCGCTGACAAGGTCCTCATCGCCTGGCGCACGCACGAGCGCCGGCGCATCGAACATCGACGAAGCCCCCAAGCTCAATTGCAGATCGGACGGGACCTCCCTCAACCACGGCACACGCACGCGCACGTGGTTCAACCGCGCTTCGGCATCCGCAACATTCTGCACAACGACACCAAGCGTCCACGCATCGTGGCCGTCCGGAGAGATCACCACCTCGCTGCGCAACGAGCCCGCCGGCGTAGAATCGATCTCAACCGAGATGGCTTTAAGCGCCGGCAGGGCCGCGCGCGCTCCGACCGCAATCATCGTGACGCACACGACGAGAAACCCCGCCACCAGCCGCACCGCGTTTGTCGGCGAGAGACCCGGGTGAAGCCCGACGTCCCCGTCGGGCTCGCTCGCGAACCAAAGAGCTTTTCTCGTCTGCGCGTGAATCATCTTCGGCATGTTTTCCTGCGAGCCGTTTAGAAGCGGAACGTCGCCGTGAAACGGAAGCTGCGCGGCTTGTAGTAGCGGAAGAGCGTCGGGGTGGCGACGCGCGCGGCCGTGGCAAAGTAATCGCCGCCGGGCGGACGTTGCTGCAGTTGCGATGCGCTGTAGATCACCTCGTCGTCGTCGAAGAGATTGTCGATGTTCAGATGCAGTTGCACGGGGATCTCGCGCCACTTGAACGAATACGAGATCGACGCATTGCCGATGTAATACGGATCCGAATACACGACCGAGTAAGCATCGACACTCGGGTCGTCGATCGACGCGGTCGGATCGCTCGGCGCCGCGGGATCCTGGATCGTATCGGCGCCGCGATACCCAAGGACGCGCTTGCCGCGGTATCTGACGCCCGCACCGATGCTCAGGCCCTTCAACACGCCTTCATCGAAACGATAATCGCTGAAGAAGTTCGCCGTCCATTCCGTGAGATTGGGCATCATCTGCCGGCCGGCGACAATGTTGGGCAGCTGGTTGAAATAGATCGTGTTGAAACCCGTCACCGCGGCATTCGCCTCGCTGGCCGTGCCTCCGCTGCGACGCGCCAGATCGATCGTGTTATCGAGCACCGCGCGGCCGCTCGCGTTGAAGAGTATTCCGCCTTCGGTGAGCACCTGCCGGATCACGCCGTCGTATTTCTCGATGAACGCGCGCGTGTCGGCCCAGGCATTCGTTTGAAACGCGTAAGCGCGCGCCGCTTCGGCCTTCAGGCGCCACTGCGGCGTCACATTCGCGACGATCTCGATTTCGTAGCCGTAGTTCTCGCGATCGCGCTGATCGAACGCCTGTCGCGGCACCACGGGCAATCCGGCAGAGTTGTTGTTTTCGAGCGGCAGATCGTCGAGGCGGTTGAGAAACGCAACGGCCTGAAAGCTGTTCGTGAATCCGATCTCGAACGGCTGCGCAGTCTCGGAACCTTCATAGTAGGTCAGCGCCACGTTCATGCGTTCATTGAGCAGATAGAAACGCAAACCCGCGTCCCACCCTTTCGCGACCGGGGACGGCATGATCGAACCATCGAGCCGGAGCTGGCTGGTGCTCGGATTGAAACTCGAAGCGGCATTGCCGAAAACGCTCATCCACGGAAACACGTGATATACCACGCCGGTGGAGTAGGTCGTTTCCTTCAGGTGAATATCAACGGGATTGTAGTCGTCCTGATAGCGGCCCGACGTGTCGGTCGGCTGGCGGCTGGAATTGCGCGGCCGAAATTCGGGCAGCGACAGATAGTCGTCCGGCGCGGGCGGGCGATATTGCACCGTGCGTCCATCCCAGTTGGCCGGATAGTCGCCGTAGTTGTCGTTGATCGTGCGCTCGACCGACAGATCGTCGTGACGCACCGCGGCGAGCACGTGGAGCTTGTTGTTGAAATACCGGCCCTTCACCGACGCCTGCAGGTAGTTGAAGCTTTTGTCCGCATAGGAGATGTCGGTCGGACGCTGCGAATCGACAATCCATCCAACCGGGTAACTCGTCCCATTGCGGGCGGTCGCCGTGGTGATCTCCGGCATCTCACGATGCGGGCTGTTCCAATAGTAACGGTAGTAAACCGGATTCTCGAAGGGCCAGAGTCGCGGATCCGCCGCACTCAACACGCGCATGCTCTCGATGCGCTGGTGCTGCCGCTCTTTGTTGGCGCCGAGCATCACGCCGAAATCGTAGCTGCCGAAACGCGATTCCTCGAGGGTGTAGGCGGCTGCGATCCGGGCGCTCTCATAGTCGTTGCCCCACGTGCTGCGCGAACGCTGGCCGTCGCCGAAAGGCTCGAGAAAATATGGATTCGGCGCGCCGTCCGGCGTCACCGCCATGACGTCGATGTAGGTGTTGTTGATGCCGCGGGAATTCAAGTAGTTCGTATCCCGCGCCTCTTTGGCGACGTTGGCCGCAGCTTCGATATAAAGACTGTCGCCGAAGCGGTGCCGGAGAAACGCCGAGTAAGTCTCATAATCCTGCTGAAACGTGTCGGCATTCGTCGACATCGCGAAACGATCCGCCGGGCGGCGGAAATTCGAATTGGCCTCGGCGGCATCGAACATCCACGGGGGCGTGTTGATCGTGTGGTTCATCGGCCGGTTGTTCAAATTGATGTTGGGCGTGCCCGCCGGACGCGGACGGCCGCCCACGCCGGTGCCGGTGTTCTGCGCCCCGGCGAGCGTGCGCATCGTGTTCGCGAAGTTGCGAATGTCGGTGTAGCCCATGTCCGGCACGAAGATATACTGGGGGCTCGTGTCGCTGCCGTAGCGTTGCACGCCCTGCGCATTCCAGATCGAGCTCTGCGAACCGGGAATCGAACCGCCGGAAACGAGCTGGTCGAAGGTCGTGACGCCATCCCAGCCGGTGATGTTGTCGTTCAGAAACGTCGGCGGGTAACGCCGCAGGATCTCACCCACCTCCACGTCCAGGAGGAGCTCGGTGCGGTCGGTGATCATCCACGAGCCGGCGACATTGATCGCGCGTCTCCGGTCGCGCTCGAAGTCGCGCCACTCGTGGCTGTCCTGCCAGAGAAGATTGGTGCGAAGCGCGACGCTGTCCGTCAGCTTGAGATTATGATCGACCGTGGCGCGGCGGTGGTCCCACGAACCGTAGCTGGTCTTGAGGGTGAGAAACGAACGCCGATGGTTCGGCGTCTTGGTCACCACGTTCGCATTCCCGCCAAACGTGCCGTTGCCGAACAGGATCGCATTCGGCCCGCGCGAATAATCGATCCGATCGAGATTATAGGCATCGAAGTTGACGTTGAGCGGGAAAAAATTCCGCTGCTGCG
>JAFAAS010000019.1 GCA_023426435.1 Verrucomicrobiota bacterium
GGGCGAAACGGCGATCGAAGACGGTGCGGGCGAAGGCCTCGCGTTGAGCGGGATCGCCATGGCGTTCGACGGTCGTGAACGCGTCGGAGGCGCGGAGAGAATCGATGAACGCGGCGGCGGCGCGATCGTCGGGCGGTGTTTCGGAATCTGGATCATCGAGCGCGAGCAGGACGACGCGGGCCTGGACATCGGCCGTGAGACCGCGCACGAGCGAGAGTTCGGGGGCGCGTTCGTCGGCGGGGAGGAGATCGAGAATATCCGTCGTGATGTCGCGGGCGGGATCGAGCAGCGCGAGGCGGATCAGGCAGACGAGAACGAAGACGGCGAGGGCGAGGCGGGCGGCGAGCACAGCGGAAGGGCGAAGGATGAGGCGGCTCGCGAGCGGGCTCTCGGTGCCGAGGAGCGTCAGCGGAAGTAGCGCCTCAGATCGGCGGAGGAGAATTCGACGTTGTCGCGCGCGTCGCGGATGAGGATCTCGATGCGTTGTTCGGCCGAGCGGGTGAATTCGATGCGTTCGAGAATGCCCTCGCGACCTGAGAGGGTGATCGCACCGAGCGAACCGGCGCGGGACGCGTCGCGCGCGACGAGTTGCAGGATCCAATCGCTGCCGGTGCGTTCGCCGGAAAAAGCGAAGTCCTGCTGCAGGGCGGCCAAGTCGAAGTGAAGCACATCGACCATGATCGATGCCGCTGCCTGGACACGGGCGTGGTCGGGTGGAGTGCGGGTGCGTCCGGCGGCGTCGCGCATGACGATGCCTTGATCGTCGCCGATGAGCGTTTGGGGATTGGGCGCGAGATAGCGGAGGCTGAGGCCGCGACCCGGAGCGAGGCGGAGCTCGCCGGTGAGCACGACGGGTTTCTTGCGGAACGAGAAGTGTCGCCGTTCTTCGAATACGGCGATCCGGCTCGTCCCGGCGGAAAGGGCGTCGAAGATGTCGCGCCAGTGCGGATCGTCGGCGGGATCGGCGATCGCGGGTAGTGCGGCGGGCGCGCGGGCGGCGGCGAGCGCGAAAACGATGCCGGCGAGAAGAAGGCGGGCGAAATTCATGAGAGCTGGGGCGCGCGCCGCATGCGCACGAGCGAGATCCAGCGCCAGAAGGCGAGTTGCGGGAGCAGACGCAGGTGGAGCCAGATCATCTTTGCGTTGTCGCGAACGTAGTTGAAATGGGATACGCCTCCGTCGCTTCGCGCGATGTAGCGGCACGGCGCGGGCAGGTTGAGGGTGGGAACGCCTTCCCAGACCATGCGGACGGCGACTTCCGGATCGAAGTCGAAGCCGCGGGCGAAACGGGTGGAGTCGAGCGCGCGTTTGAGCGCGGCGGCGGGATAGACGCGGAAGCCGAAGAGCGGGTCGTCGATGCCGCGGCCGAGAATTTCGAGGCGGGCGAAACCGACGCTGACCTTGCGGCCGTAGAGGCGTTCGAGCGGAGCTTCGGGGCCGAAGA
Source organism: Verrucomicrobiota bacterium (assembly GCA_023426435.1). Taxonomy (GTDB): domain Bacteria; phylum Verrucomicrobiota; class Verrucomicrobiia; order Opitutales; family Opitutaceae; genus Opitutus. The sequence goes on from JAFAAS010000019.1 coordinate 1,445, forward strand.
TGGGGCGGCCGAGGATCAAGGCGTCGGGATTGCGCTGCGACACCTCCATGAACGGGCGAATGTGCGCGGCGGAGTGCTGGCCGTCGGCGTCCATCGTGAGCACGTGCGTGAAACCGGCTTGCAGAGCGGCTTCGACGCCCGTGGCGACGGCGGCGCCCTTGCCGCCGTTTTCGGGACGGACGATCACGCGAAGGCGGGGATCGCGCTGGGCGAGTTCGAGGATCGGTTGTTCGCTGCGATCGTCGCTGCCGTCGATCACGACCCAGACCGGATTCCACTGACGCAGCGCGTCGCGCACCGTTGACGCCAGGCGGACGCCGGTGTTGTAGGAAGGAATAAGGAGGAGGTGAGTGGACGACGGAGGCATGACTCGCTTTTCAAACGAGACACGGAGAACCGGTTGATTGCTCCGCGAAGCGGTGTTCGACGAACGCGGCTGGCGCGCGGACATTGAACCGCAGCCAGGAGAAGGCGAAGAGGCTGATCGGGGCGGAGCGTCTCATGCGGCGGCGGCGGAGGAGGCGGGCTGGACAACGCGCGGCGTGGGAGCGTCGGCTGATGTCAGCGCGGGACTGAGCGGGATGAAATTGAACCAGAGGTAAGGGTTTTCGCGCAGCAGCGATTCGAGTTGGTGGAGGAAGGTTTGAAAATGGGCGCGGGCGCGAGCGAGGTTGTGTTCGCGCGAAGGACCATCGGGTTCGAAAACCGGCGAGGCGTGGAGGAGCGATTCGTTTTTCGCGCCCGGAACGCTGAGGCAGAAGATCACGGGCATGCGGAACACGAGCGAGAGATGATAGATCGTGAACGGCATGAGCCGACGGACGCCGAGGAAATCGAAAGGTTCGACCTTGGAGCTGTGTTCGATGCGATCGCACATCATCGCGATGGAGCTGCCGGATTGGGCGGCGTTTTTGAGCGCGAAGAGGAGGGTTTCGGTTTCGTTGACCCAGACGTAGGTGACCCACTGGCCGAAGCGGTCGGAAAGACGATGGGTGTCGCGGGAGTTGCCGACCCGCAGCCGGATCATGTGCACGTGCCGGCGAAATTCGCCGAGGAGAAAACCGAGCAGGTCGGAGTTGCCGAAGTGGATGGTGCCGAGCAATGCGGGGCGGTCGGTGCGCATCAGGGCGCGAAACGATTCGAAACTCGGCTGGGGCGTGCAGCGGTGATCGCCTGTCTCGGCGGCGTGGATACGCGTCATCAGCACGCGACTGTAAGTGTAGAAATGCCGCCAGGCCTCGTGGAGCCGCGCGCGCCGACCAAGGATGCTGGAAAGATAAGCGTGGGAATGCCGGCGCTGGATCGGCATGAAGGCGAGAGCGCACGCGGAGCCGATGCCGAGCAGCGGTTGCAGGAGAAAGTCGGGAAGCGCGCGGTCGAGCAGCCGCAGAAAATCGTAGCCCCAGGCGGGACCGGGATTGCGCATCGCGGGAGGCGAAGAGGAAGCGGGCCGGCTCAATTCCATGCGAGGGTCAGGATCAGGCCGGGAGCGACCGGATGAGAGAGCGGTTCGCGTTGGACGAGGGCGGAGAAGAAGCGCGGAAGGCGGAGTTCGGCTTCGAGCGCGGATTCGGCGGCGTCGGTTTGTTCGAGGCGAAGCGAGCCGATCGCGTTGACGGAATCGGAAGAGAGCGCGAGAGCGAAGGCGAAGGTTTCGTTGCTGGCGGCCTCGTGTTCGAGGAGCCACGTGCCGCGTTCTTCGCCGCCGCAGAGCAGGGTGCGCGACGTGGGGGCGAGGAGTGCGGATTGGACGGCGTGCGCGACGAGATGTCGGTGGCCGGTGTGCGGAAAAAAATGGCGGATCGGCTGCTGGCGGGCGATGAGGACCTGTTGGACGCCGCTCGGATGAATGGACGTTTGGAAAAGCGTCGGACTCGGAGTGGGAAAGCTCGTGAGGTAATCCTCGAGGGCGCGGGTTTCGCCGTAAACGGAAGCGTAAACGACGGTGTCGTTTTCCGTGGGAGCGAGAGGGTGGAGAACTCCGCCGAGAAGGAGCCCGAGCTGGGTCATGCGCCGGGTGGCATTGCGCGGAAACGCGTCGCGCAAGCGCTCGCGCGTGGCGGCGAGTTCTTCGGCACCGGGGGCGTCGGTGCGGAGGGCGACGATATGGCGTTCGAGCATGCGAGAGAGGCGCGCGACGGGGGAAAGAGAACGATAGAGAGGAAAGAGAAAGGCAGACTTACGCCGGGGTGAGGAGGCAGGCGGCGTGAGCGCCGCCGAAGGCATTGCTGGTGAGCAACACGGCATCGAACGCGGCGGTGGAAAACGGTTCCGCGGCGACGTTGTCGCGGAAGAACGGCTCGGCGCTTCCGATGGTGCCGGGAGCGCGGCCGGCGCGGAGCGATTCGACGGCGAGCGCGAGTTCGACGAGGCCGCAACTGCCCAGCGTATGGCCGAGGCTGCCTTTCCAGGAGACAAGCGGTGCGGACGGGAAGAGGTGGGCGAGGGTTTCGGCTTCGAGACGGCCGGCTTCGAGGGTGCCGGTGCCGTGGCCTTTGATCCAGAGGCGGCGGTCGCGCGCGGCCGCAACGAGCGGCTGGAGGCAGGCGGCGAAACCGGAGCCATCGGCGCGGTTCGCGGTGAAGTGATGCATCTCGTTGTAGAGCGATTGCTCGTGGAGCAGGAACGTGTCGCGGGCGGACGAGGCGGAAGAAGATTCGGGGCGTTCGAGGACGGCGAAGGCGGCGCCGTCGCCGAGACCGATCGAACCGGTGTCGCGCGCGGCGTAAGGGGCGGGAAATCCGCTGTTCAGGATTTTAAGCGCGTGAAAGCCGCCGGCGACGAACGGACTGACGAAATCGAACGTGAAAACCAGGGCGCGATCGGCGAGGCCGGCGTGCAGGGCGCGCGTGGCGAGAAGCAGGCCGAGGTGGGCGGAGACGCAGGCGTGGGAAAGGATGGCGACATTGGCGCCCCAGCCGAAGCGCTGGCGTATCAGATCGACGGATGCGAACGGCGTGCCGGAGGCGAGATGCGCGGGATCGCGGGTGCGTTGAAATGCGTAGAGGCTGCCGACGCCGAAGTTGGAACTCGTGACGAAAACGGGAAGACGCGGGGCGCCCCAGTCGGCGGCGGGAATCCGGGCGGCGAGAGTGTCGAGCGGTGCGAGCCAGTTGGGCGGGGCCGTTTCGTCGAGCGAGCGTTGAGGGAGGACGGCGAGAGGAACGGAGTCGCCGCCGTCGCGGCCGAGAACGGGATGAGGTTGAAGGGCGCGCTGTTCGGAGAGGAGCGCGGTGTGCGTGGCGGCGGCGTCGCCGAGCGCGGTGAGGCAGCCGGTGGCGGCGAGGCGGATCGCAGGAGGAGAGGAGCAGGGAGCAAGGGGCACGGAGCAGGAGGACGTGCGAAGGATCACGCAAAGGAGGCGTGAGTGGCGCGTTGGGACGACGCGCCCCACCTAGGCCGGGACGCGGTCGGCGGGGGCGCGGGACCGGACGAAATCGGCGAGGTGAGCGACGCTGGCGAGGGCGGCGCGGGATTCCTCGCTGCTGGAAATTTTGATGCCGAATTCCTTTTCGAGGGTGACCACGAGTTCGAGGGCGTCGATCGAGTCGAGGTTGAGACCGGAGCCGATGAGCGGATCGTCGTCGCCGATGTCTTCGGGCTGAAGGTCGTCGAGCTTCAGCGTGCGAACGATGAGCTGTTTGAGTTGGGCGCGGAGCGGATCGGACATGGTGATGTCAGGTGATTTTGGATACAGGCGCGGGTTTGGCGGCGCTGTATTCGCTGAAAAGGCCGAGCATCGCGGTGCGTTTGACGTCGGCAAAGCCGGTCGCGCGAAGGGCGTCGAGGACCGAGACCGGCGGAACGCAGGCGTCCATCGTTTCCCAGAAGTAAACCATCATGTCGCGCGCGGCGCGGCTGCGGGTGAAGAGCTGGGTGAGCGAAGGATAGATTTTCCCGAAGTAGAGTTTGAAGAGGGCGGCGCCGAAACGGCTGGAAGGTTTGGTGACCTCGAGGATCAGGAGGCGTCCGCCGGGTTTGAGGACGCGGAAGTATTCGGAGAACGCGGCGTCGAGCGTGGTGACGTGACGCAGCGCGTAGCCCATGGCGAGGAAATCGAAGGAGTTGTCGGCGAACGGCAGTTGTTCGGCGCGGCCGACGACGAAGCGGGCGGGCAGTTTTTGGCGGGCGACGCCGAGCATACCCTCGCTGGGGTCGAGGCAGGTGATGGTGTCGGCGGAGCCGAGGACTTTTTGCGCGGCGGTGGCGACAAGGCCGGTGCCGCAGGCGACATCGAGAAGTTGGTGTCCGCGTTTGAGGCCGTGGCGTTGGAGCGCCCAGCGGCGGTAGAATGAGCCGCTGCGAAGAAACCCCCAATCGACGACGCTATCGTAGTGTTGTGCACCGGCGTCGAAGAGGCGGTTTACGAATGCCGGTTTTTCCTCGGTGGTGGCGTAATGGGCGTCGAGGGGGGGATGGGGGAGCATGGGCTGAGTGCGCCATGCTGGATCAAACCGCTGACGCGATTCGAAGGACAGCCGCCCGGCCAACTGGTTGCCGTTGCAGGGCGAGAAAATGGGGCGGCCAACGGGACTTGAACCCGCGACCCCAAGATCCACAATCTTGTGCTCTAACCAACTGAGCTATGGCCGCCGTAAAGGGAGGCGGAATTTCGCGAGGCAGTTTGAGGGTGTCAACCTCGGGTTTTGCGCCGCTTGGATCGATTTGGGCGGAGAGCGAAAGTTTTTCGAAAACGGAGATTTCGCGCAGGAAATGCAGAGCGGTGTTAAAACGCGGCTAAACGAGGGGCTGCGGCTACGTGCGGGGGCGAGGAGGAACGATAGGAAGGAGCATGAAGAAACTCCGCTGGTGGGCGGGCGCGGTGGCAGCGTTGATGAGTGTCGAAAAAGTGGGTGCGTCGATCGCGTGGGAGCGGGTCGAGGCGGGGTTGTCGCATGCGGAGGTGCGAGGGATTTTGGGTGAACCGCTGATGAGGAGCGCGGGGCGCGGTTTCGAAGTGTGGATCTACGATGCGCAGCGCGAGGTGGTGTGGATGCGCGGGGTGGTGGTTGCGTGGACCGCGCAGGATCCGGCCTTGGATGCGCGAGGAACGAATCTGGATTTGCGCGGCGTGGGGAAGGTAAAGGTCAAACCCGTGCAAAAGAGAAAAGTATATGTGCCGCGTTCGGAGGAGGATTCTGGATACGAACGAAGTTCGTTGCGGTGGAGGTGGCAGCGGTTTTGACGGTGGCGGAGCGGCGGGGCGGGATGGGGGCTTGCAACGTGCTGCGGTCTGTGGCGTCAGTCTCGGCAATCCCTTTTGCCCCGGGCCGCGAAGTGCGCGGCGAGATTTGCCCCCACCATGTCCACTGCTCCTGCTCCTGTTGCGTCGACGGCTCAGGCCGTTTCCGAGATCGAACCTGCGCCGCGTGATTTCAAAGGATTGCTGAAGCAGCTGGGGCCTGGGCTGATTTTATCGGCGATCATCGTGGGGTCGGGGGAGTTGATCGTGACGCCGAAGCTGGGCGCGGAGGTGGGGTTTCGGTTGTTGTGGTTCATCATTCTCGGGTGCCTCGTGAAGGTGTTCGTGCAGATCGAGCTCGGGCGGTATGCGGTGACGCGCGGGCGGACGACGTTGGAAGGGTTGAACACGCTGCCGGGGCCGCGGCTGGTGGTGTCGTGGGTGATGTGGGTGTGGCTCGCGATGTTTGTGTGTCTGGTGCCGCAAGTGGCGGGAATGTTGGGCGGAGCGGCGACGGCGTTGCAGATGGGCGGTGTGTCGGTGTCGTTGCCCGTGCTATCGATTGGGATCGGGGCAGTGACGGCGGTGCTGCTCGTGTTGGGGCGGTATGTGTTTATCGAGCGGTTTTCGACGTTGCTGGTGGGCGTGTTTGTGGCCGCGACGATGATTGCGGTCGGGATGCTGCAGTTCACGCCGTATGCGGTGACGGGAGAGCAGCTGGCGAGCGGGTTGTCGTTTCAACTGCCGGCGGATCTGGCGACGGCGTTCGGGGCGTTCGGGCTGATCGGCGTGGGGGCGTCGGAGCTGATCTATTATCCGTATTGGTGCTTGGAAAAAGGATACGCGCGGAAGATCGGGCCGGACGACGGGAGTCCGGAGTGGAAGGCGCGGGCGCAGGCGTGGCTGCGCGTGATGCGGGTGGATGCGTGGACCTGCTTCGCGTTTTATACGACGACGACGATCGTGTTTTATCTCCTCGGCGCGGCGGTGCTGCACGCGAAAGGAATGCGGGTGGAGAACAGCCAGATGATCGAGACGCTCTCGTTCATGTATCGGGAGACGTTCGGCGAGTGGAGCCTGTGGCTGTTTGTGCTCGGGGCGGTGGCGGTGTTGTATTCGACGATTTTTGCTGCGACGGCGTCGAATGCGCGGTTGTTCGCGGATGGGTTGAGCTTGTTCAAAGTGAAAACGTATCGGAACGCCGCGGAGCGGGTGCGATGGGTGAAGGTGGGCTGCGTGGTGTTGCCGATCGCGTTCACGACGGTGTTCCTGACGTTTGGGAATCCGGTGAACCTCGTGTTTTGGGGCGCGGTGGCTCAGGGGATGATGCTGCCGTTTCTGGCGATCGCGGCGTTGTATTTTCATTTCACGAATCCGCATCGCGAGCTGCGGGCGCGGCCGCTGTCGTTGATTGGGTTGTTCGTCGCGGCGACGGCGATGATCTCGCTCGGGGCGTATCAGGTGATCACCGAAGTCGCGAAGCGGTGGTGAGGCGGAGGTGGCGGGATCATGGCGTTAACGACGATCGACGAGGTGCTCGACCAGCTCGATGCGATCGTGGAGATCGCGCGGGAGCGCGGGACGGCGGACGGGTTTTTCGCGGCGCTGTATCGGCGGGTGACAGCGGAAGTGGAAGCGCGGATCGCGCGTGGCGGGTTCGAGGATGGCGAGCGGATGGCTCGGTTCGATGTGGTGTTTGCGAGCCGGTATGTGGAGGCGTGGTCGGCGCACGAGAGAGGGCGGCCGCTGACGGAGGCGTGGCGGGTGGCCTTTGGGTGTCGCGACGATTACTGGCCGGTGGTGGTGCAGCATTTGCTCGTGGGCATGAACGCGCACATCAATCTGGATCTCGGGATCGCGGCGGCGGAGGTGGCGCCCGGGGCGGAGATTCACGGACTGCGGCGGGATTTCGACGCGATCAACGACATCCTTTGCGAGATGGTGGACGACGTGCAGACGCGGTTGTCGCGCGTCTGGCCGGCGCTGCGGATGATCGATCGGATCTGTGGCGACATGGACGAAGCGGTGGTGCACTTCAGCATCCGGCGCGCGCGAGCGCAGGCGTGGGAATTGGCGTTGGCGTTGGCGATGATGACGGCCGGGCGCGAGCGCGCGGCGCGAATTGAGGAAGTGGATACAGCGATGGCGTGCCTGGGCCGGCGGGTGTTGAATCCGGGAGTGAAGTTACGGCTGATGCTGGGGTGGGTGCGGCTGCGGGAACGCGGAACGATCTCGGAAAAGTTGGATGTGTTGGCGGGGTAGGAAATACGGGGAAGGACGCGGGATCGCCTAATCGCGCTGGCGGGAGTCGAGGACGATGGTGACGGGGCCGTCGTTGACGAGGGCGACCTGCATCATCGCGCCGAAGGTGCCGGTGGCGACGGGATGGCCGAGCAGGGCGGAGAGACGGCGGTTGAACGATTCGTAGAGCGGGATGGCGACGTCGGGTTTGGCGGCGTCGTTGAAGGAAGGGCGGGTGCCTTTGCGGGTGGAGGCGATGAGGGTGAATTGGGATACGACGAGGGCGGAGGCGGGGGAGTTGGGAGATGAAGGTTGAGGGTTGAGAGACGGGGACGGCGCGTGGGGGACCCCGACGAGTTGGGGCGGACAAATGCGCTCTACCTCGGTGACCGAGAGGTTCATTTTGCCGGCGGCGTCTTCGAAGATGCGGAGGGCGGCGGTTTTTTGCGCGAGCCATTCGACGTCGGCTTCTGTATCCGCGTGGTGGATGCCGAGGAGAATCAGGAGGCCGCGGGAGATCTGAGCGGTGATGACGCCGTCGATGGTGACGGAGGCGGAGGAGACGCGTTGGATGACGGCGCGCATGTTCGCTTCGCGGAACGGTTTTGGGTTTTGGGTTCTGAGTTTCGGGTTGGGAAGTCGAAACTCGAAACCCTGAACCCGAAACTGGAATGAGGCTGCGCCTTATTCCGCCCAGGGTTTGGTGGTGGCAGGATCGATGGTGAGGCAGCCTTCGTAGCGGCCGGGGACGGCGACGTGGGCGAAGGCTTGGGTCATGCCGATTTCGGAGCTGAAGTAGCCCCAGAGCGTCAGCTGTTTCAGCATTTGGTAGAACTCGGGTGTGGTGTTTGGCGGTTCGTAGCGGAGGAGGAAGGCGTGGCGTTCGGCGGGGGAGAGTTGGGGGAAGTCGCGATTGGAGTGAGCGGAGCGGGCGTCGGATTGGAGTTGGGCGAGGCCGTCGGTGAACGTGCGGCGTTCGTCGGTCGTGTAGAAATCGCGCACGAGTTCGTGCATGAAGCGGGCGACGTCCGCGGCTTTGGCGCCGGGGGAATCGTCGGTGGTGGGGAGGATCGTTTCGCCGATTTCGTTGAGGAGGGAAAGTTCGTCGGCGGTGAAAAGCGGGCGGGAGGGATCGAGGGCGTTGGCGACGCCGGCGAGGAGGCGGTTCGCGCCGAAGATCGTGCCGGTGGTGACGGTGGCGAGGAGGGTGAGGGCTTCGCGGCGGGTCATGGGCGGACTGAAAGGTTCAGGGTTTGGGGGTTCTGAGTTTTGGGTTGGGGCGCGAAGGATGGGTCGTGCTCGTGATCTTACTCGTGCTCGTGATCGG
>JAFAAS010000038.1 GCA_023426435.1 Verrucomicrobiota bacterium
CGGGGTCCGAGTTTGGGGTTCGGAGTTTCGAGTTTGGAGTTTGGGGTTTGGGGTTTGGAGTTGGGAGGCGGAGTTTTGGAGTTTGGGGTTTTGGGGAGCGAAGAGGATGGTTGCGCTTTCGGATGACGGAAGGAGGGGGAGGAGGGATGCGGTGTTTGGGTGTCGGTGGGGACAAAAAAGCGCGCTCGGGTGGGAGCGCGCTGCGAGGGGCGAGGCGATGGTTTAGGGTGCTTTGGTGTAAACGGCGGTGGAGACTTGGTTGCCTTGGCGCGAGGTGGAGCGGCGGGTGATGATGAGTTCGCGGCCGTCGTCGGAGAGCTTCCAGGTTTCCTGAGAGGTGATGGGATTGTCGGGGGCCCAGGACAACGTGACGGTGGAGTCGACGAGGATGTGGTTGGACGATTCGTCGAGGCGGGCGCGGGCGGTGCGGTTGTGGGATTTTGTTTCGGCGCCGTCGAGGGTGAGCGTTTCTTCGGTGTGGTGATTATCGCCCCATTCGCGGATTTGGGTGCTGCGGATTTTTAGTTCGGGACCGCGGTGGGCGATTTCGAGGTAGGCGGGCAGTGAGGTGAGACCGGCGCGGCCGATGTGCGTGCGATTGCCGTCGATGATCCAGAGGCCGGTGAAGCTGCGCGGCGGGGAGGTGAAATCGATCGGAGGGAGGTTGATCGATTGGCGGTAGGCAGAGAGCGCGGTGGCGTAGGCGGGATCGTCGAGGTTGAGGACGCGCGGATCGTTGAAGAGACGATCGTAGTCGGAGCGCGTGGTGTTGCGCGTCATGCCGGCCCAAACGACGTAGAACGTCCAGAGCGGTTGGCGATCGAGGATTTCGAGGGAAGGAGGATTGCCGGCTTCGGCGAGGGCGAGCGGTTTGCCGGCGGCGAGTTTGACGAGGCCGTCGTAGTAGGACTGGGCGAAGTCGTTGCCGTAAACGTCGAAGCTGACGACATCGAGGTAGTCGAGCCCGGGGAAGTAGCTCGCGTGTTCCATGCCAGGACGTGAAGGGCGATCGACGTTCCAGACCCAGACGAGGTTCTTGAGTTTGTGGTGATGAACGTAGCGATCGAAGATCTGCTGCCAGAGACGCTTGGTGGAGTATTCGCCGGTGCGGCCGCCCCACCAAAACCAGTCGCCGTTCATTTCGTGGTAGGGGCGCCAGAGGATGGGGACGCGAGCTTCTTCGAGTTGTTTGAGGAAGACGGCGATGGCGTCGACCTGCTGGGTCCACTTGGTGTGGAGGGCGGTGCCGGGCGTGAGGACGTCGCGGAATTGATCGTCGAGAAGTTTGCCCTGGACGCTGGTGAGGCGGGCGGGATCGCTATTTGGCTGGCGGGCGAACGTGATGGGTTCGTCGGCGGTGGGTGGGACGGCGTGCCAGCAGATGGTGACGAGTGCGCCCATGCGATGTTGGCGGATGGCTTCCTGGACGATGTCGGGGCGGGCGAGGTAGGAGTCGGTGTTGCCGGCGACGGCGTGGCCCATGTCGATGGAGAAGACGGCCGGATGTTTACCGGTGAATTCGGCGGCGAAGAGCGTGTTGCGGTCCTTGATGTTGGGGTAGTTGTGCTGGCCGGTGAGCATGTGCTTGCCGGAAAGATCGTAGAGCAACTGGAGCAGCGCGCGGGTTTCGGGGAGGGCGTCGGGCGTAACGGGTTCGGCGTTGGCGGCGAAGAGAGTGGGGGTGCCGAACGCAAACGACAGCAAGAGAACGAGGAGCGAGAGTGAGGCTTTCATGAATGAGGAAGTGACGAACAGGTTCGTCGACGGATGCGAAGGAGCGAGCGCGGGTTTTGGAGATTCCTTTCGCACTTTCTAAACAATGTTTCCTGGAACATTGCGCCGATCATCAGGGCCACACCCACCGCAATGTATAAGAGAATCCTCGTAATACTCGGGCTGACGTTGATGCCGTTGAGCCTTTTGAATGGGGCCACACTGAAGCGCGGACCCTACCTCCAGAATGGCAGCACGACGTCGGTCACCGTGCGGTGGCGGACCGAAGGGAATACCGAAAGCGTGGTTCGCTATGGGACCTCCGCGGGGAATCTGTCGCAAAAGATTGAGAGCCTGAAAAAAACGAACGAGCACGAAGTCCGGTTGAGCGGACTGCAGCCGAACACGAAGTATTACTACTCGGTGGGCGATGCGGATGAGACGCTGGAGAGCGGCGAGGATTGTTTCTTCATCACGGCGCCGACGAGTGCGAAGCCGACGCGGGTGTGGCTGCTGGGGGATCCGGGCACGGGAAAGCCGGAGCAGAAGCAGGTGCGCGATGCTTACTACAAATTTACGGGGAGCCGGCACACGGACCTCTGGTTGATGAACGGCGACAACGCGATGAACAACGGCAACGACTTCGAGTTCACGGCGAAGCTCTTCGCGATTTATCCGGACATGTTGAAGAAGTCGGTCTTGTGGACGGCGTTCGGAAATCACGAAGGCGGGGCTTCGAATGCGGCGACGCAGAAAGGCCCGTATTTCGTGCAGCACACGTATCCGACGAAAGGCGAGGCGGGCGGTGTGGCTTCGGGGACGGAGTCGTATTACTCTTTCGACTACGGCAACATTCACTTCGTGATTCTGGAAGTGTTTCAATCGGATCGGTCGGTCGGCTCGCCGCAGATCGAGTGGTTGAAGAAGGACCTCGCGGCCAACAAGAAGGACTGGACCGTGGCGATCGTGCATTATCCGCCTTACACGCGCGGCACGGAGCATTCGGACAAAGTGATCAACATGCGCCAGGTGCGGGAGAACATGAACCCGATCCTCGAGGCGAATGGCGTGGATCTCGTGATCAGCGGGCACGCGCACGTGTATCAGCGATCGCACTTCATCAACGGGCACTACGGCAAGTCCGACACCTTCGATAAGAACACGATGATCGTGCAGAAAGGGAACGGCCGGATTGGGGGCGACGGCGCGTATTTGAAGGACATGAGCGACAAGGCGTTTTCGGGCACGGTGTATGTCGTGGCGGGAGCGTCGGGCAAAGTGGGCGGCAATGCGACGAATCATCCGGCAATGCACACCTCGATGGCGGTGATGGGATCGCTCGTGATGGATTTTGACGGTGGTCAACTGGATGTGACCTACCTCGACAAGAGCGGGTCGAAGCGAGACACGTTTACGATCAAGAAAGTGAATGGCGGCGTGGCGAAGCCGGATCCGCAGCCCGCGCCTGAGCCGGAAAAACCGTCGAACAAAGCGCCGACGGTGAAGATCACCTCGCCGACGGGGAACGCCTCGCTGACGGCTCCGGCCTCGTTGACGATTCAGGCGACGGCGTCGGACCCGGATGGCAGCGTGCAGAAAGTGGAGTTCCTCGGTGGTGGAACCGTGCTGGGGAGCGCGACGAAGAGCCCGTATAGCTTTGTGTGGAACAACGTGCCCGTGGGCGCGCAGACGATCACGGCGCGCGCGACCGATAATTCCGGTGCGAAGACGACCTCGGCTTCGGTGTTGGTGAACGTGAGCGCGGCGCAGGTCGCGAAGCAGGCGGTCACGAGTTTCACGCTGATCGATTCGAAGACCAACAAGCCGGTGCCCGGCTATGAGACGATGGTGGATGGTGCGGTGATTTCGCGCGCGGCGTTGCCGAAGGGTGGAATCAGCATTCGCGTGAATACGAATCCGGCGGTGGTGGGAAGCGTGCGGATCGGGTTTGCAGGCAAGAGCAATTATCGCACGGAGACGGAGGCGCCGTATGCGCTCTTCGGCGGGCCGGGCGAGGATTATTACGATGGCACGATCGCGAATGGAAAACACACGATCACCGGCACGCCTTATACGCAGGCGGGCGGGAAAGGCACGGCGGGCGAGAGCAAGACGCTGACGTTCACGATTGCGGACGAAGCATCGAAACCGGCGCCGAAACCTGAGCCCGAGCCGGCGCCGGCGGGCGACGCGGTGGTGAGCTTCACGCTGATGAATGCGGACACCGACAAGCCGATTGCGGGGTATGAGAATATCTCGAACGGCGCGGTGATTTCGCGCGCGGCGTTGCCGACGACGCGCTTGAGCGTGCGGGTGAACACGAGTCCGGCGAAAGTCGGCAGCGTGCGCATCGGCTGGAATAACAACTCGAACTATCGCACGGAAAGTCTGGCGCCGTATGAACTCTTCGGCGGTCCGGTCGGAGACACTTACGCCGGGACGATTTCGAATGGCACGCACACGTTCACCGGCACGCCCTATTCGCTGGAAGGCGGAAAAGGGTCGATGGGCACGAGCGCGAGCGTGACGTTTACGATCAGGTAAGCGAAAAACGGATACGCGAGTTTGACCGCCCCGACGCTGCGGATGACGCGGTGTCGGGGTTTTTGTTTGAGAGGGAGGATGGCCGCAAAGAGGCGCAGAAGGCGCAAAAAGGAGCGTTTTCAGAAAAACGATAGCCCTTCAGATGAACCACAGAGACACCGAGGCACGGAGAGATCCCGTGGCCTTCCTCTGTGTGCTCGGTGCCTTCGTGGTTCAAATCGGGTTTTCCGATTCGGCCAACGGCTATGACATTATTGAATATGCTATAGCCTTCGGCTGAACTTCGCTTCGCTCAGAATGACAAAGAGACCTCGGACGGTTTGCTGGCTACGGAAAGGCGCCGTTCTAAAGGCCTTAGCGGAGGATTTCGATTTGGGGTGGAGCGTTGACGGTGGTGGAGATTTGGCCGTCGGGGTGGCGTTGGTGGCGGAGTTTGATGAGGCCGTGCGGGGTGGGGTAGGAGCCTTCGACCCAGTCGAGGTCGCCGAGTTGAGGGGCGATGCGAACGCGTTTGCAGCCGGGGTCGAGCGGTTGGATGCCGAGGACGAATTCGCTGAGCCAGGCGGTGGGGCCGCTGGACCAACCGTGAGCGAGGCTGTGGCGGAAGCCCTGGTAGGAGTAAGCGCCGAAGTCGCCGTGGAGATCTCTTTGTCCGGGGGCGGGGAGTTCGTCGATGCGGCTGGAGTTTTCGAGCCAGGCGAGATCGAAGTGCTCGAAGAACGTGGTGGCGCCGCGGTCGAGCATGGCGCCCCAGAGATCGCGGATGAGGGTGAGAGCGGTGTCGGTTTCGCCCGCGCGGCCCAGGGCGTTAAGGACGTAGTATCCGTAAAATGGTGACACGTCGCGTGCACCGCCGGGGGCGAGGAGTTCGCGGGCGGCGGTGCGGGCGTCGCGCTGGCCGGCGAGGATTTGGAGCGCGGCGGCGGATTTGGAACCGTTGGGATCGGGGACGACGCGGCGGGCGCGATCGGCGGCGGTGGTGCAGAGATGAGCGGTGGCTTGGTCGTCGAGGGCGAGGGAGAGACGCGCGCCGGCGTCGAGCGCGGAGACGAGAAGAGCTTGGAGGCCGGCGTGGATGGCGGGCTGGTTTTCGGAGTTGGGCCAGTCGAGGAAGCGCCAGCCGTCGAGTTGTTCGCGTCCGTCGGGAGCGACCGCGGCGGCGAGCTTTTCGAGGAGCGCGCGGAGGTAGGCGTGTTGTTGTGCGAGGTAGGCGCGATCGCCGTGGTGGAGCCAGTGTTGTTCGTGGATGAGGACCCACCACATCGAGTAGGCGCTGATGCCGTTCATCCATTCGGATTGCGGCGTGCGATCGCGGATGAAGTCGAGACTGCGCGGGACGACCTCGTTGAAGCCGAAGACGACGTTGATGGTGGAAGTTTCGGGATGCATGTCGCCGACCCAGACGAGGCGGTCGCGTTTGATGCCGTCCCAGAGGTATTCCTGCATGTTGAGGTGGACGGTGTAGGCGCCGGTTTGCCAGATGCGGTTGAGGCGGTCGTCGCTGGAGCGGAAGGAGCCGAGGTAATCGAGGTTGCGAATGACAAGGACGGCGCGGACCTCGGTGAGTGAGACCGGATGCGCGGGATCGAGGGCGTCGATGCGGACGAAACGAAAACCGGAGGGGCCGAGGCGGGTTTTGCCGAGCCACGGAAGCGTGGTGCGAAGATCGCGGAGCGCGTGGTCGTTGGAGGCGTGGCGATCGCCGAGCTCGGCCATGGCTTCGGAGGCGGATTCGCCGAAGCGGATACGGACGGGCGGAGGAGTTTTGGAGTCGGTGAGAGGTGTGAAGAGTTCGACGTAGCCGTGAAGTTGCGTGCCGAAATCGAGGAGGATGCTGGCGGGAGATTCGGGGGAGGACGCGGTGAGGACGGTGGGCGGTTGGAGTTCTTTGAGATCGGGTTGCCCGGGAGCGTGGGAGAGAAGGCGGTTGGCGTGGGTGACGCCGGCGGGCGATTGCCAGAGGAGGCGCGTGGGAGGGATGTTGAATTCGGAGAGCGGGGAACGTTCGACGCGGTCTGAGACGGCAGGAGGTGGAGCGGCGAAGGCGCTGACGAAGAAGGATGCGGCGAACAGGATGGGGGTGATGGGCAGGCGAAGGAGGGGCATACGGCTGGCGGTGGTGGGGAAGATTTAGATCGGGCGGGGAGTTTTGGGGCGATTGAAGTTCGGGGGAACCCGTTCCCAAAAATTGCTCGGTCGCGCTCGCGGCTACGGACTTAGGTGCGGCGAGATTTTTTGTGTAAACCTTGGCGGGCCGGCGGCGTCACAAGGCGCGATCATGAAAACCATACTTGTTACCCTGGCGCTAGCGGTGGGAGCGGTGAGCACGGTGCAGGCGCAGCATTATCGTCCGTCGGTCGTTCGCGATTCGACGATTGTCGGTGCGGTGGCGGGTGCGTTGATTGGCGGGCACAATGGCGATCGTTGGGCGGAAGGTGCGATCGTCGGTGCGGCGGCGGGCGCGGTGGTGGGCGCGGTGATCGACAACAATCGTCCGGCGCGAGTGGAGTATGGACATCGTCATGTGCGGCCGGGGCCGGTCGTCGTGGTGAATCCTGCGCCGGTGGTGATTGTGAATCGGGCGCCGCGGCGCGTGGTGTATGTGGATGCGTGTCCGCCGCCGGTGGTGGTTTCGCGGCCGGTGGTTGTAGTGAATAGCGGATACAGGCACGGGCATCGGCATCATCATCGTCACCGGCACCATCATCGGCATTGATGGATTTCGTTGAGGCGGGCGGGTCGACGGCCCGCCCTATTTGTTTTTAGACAGGGCGAATTCGGTGAAGTCGTTCACGATGCCCTCGTGCGGGCGGTCTTGTTTGAAGATTTCGAGGATGCGGGCGTGCTCGTGGTCGTTGGTCGGAAAAATTTTCGGCGGTTCGCCCGGCAGGAAGATGCCGGTGTAGGCGCGACGGCGATCGACGAGGCGGCGGATGACGACCATGAGCGACGCGCGGCGTCAGGCGGATGACGCGGTGGCGATCGGGATGTGTTCGATCACGTGATGGAGCGGACCGGCGGGGCGGAGCTCGCTTGCGACGAGATCGAAGGCATCGACGCGGAAGGAAGGACCTTCGAAGGCGGAATTCGTGCGAAGCCATTTGGCGACGGCGGGGGCGGCGTCGGGCGTGCAGCGGGCGAGGGTGACGTGCGGGTGGAACGTGCGGACGTCGAAGTCGAGGCCGAGGTTGAGGAGGGCGTCGTCGATTTGTTTGCGGAGTTGGTGGAGGCGCGGGTGGCCCTGGCCGAGTCCGGCCCAGAGAACGCGAGGCGGGCCGCCTTTGGCGGGGAAGGCGCCGACGCCTTCGACGGGGAGAAGGAACGGTTCGACCTGGAGGGTGGAGAGACGTTCGACGATGGAAGGCAGGCGGGCGTCGTCGATATCGCCGAGGAAACGCAGCGTGACGTGGAGTTGGTGTTGGGGCGTCCAACGTGTGCCGGGCAGAAACGTGGTGCCGAGCCGGGAGAGCACGATTTGGACGGGTTCGGGGAGAGGAAGGGCGAGGAAAAGGCGTTGGGTCGGCATGGGAATGCGCGGCGGCGTAGCGCGGCGCGGGGGAACGTCGGCGAGGTGAGTGCGGATGGCAAACGGCGCTGACGCGGGGCGGGAAGCGGGCGGCGCAGGGAAGGATAACGGAGATCCTGCCATCTTCGCCAAGGCTACGGCGGACAGTGGCTCGCTCAGGATGACGGAGGAGCTGCGGCGCGTTGGGGACAACGCGCCCTACCTAGGACCAGTTGTAGTTGAAACTGATGCTGATGCGCTCGGCGTCGACGCGGTTGGCGGGGACCTCGTGACGGAGCCAGCTTTCGAAAAGGATGACGTTGCCGGCTTCGGCGGGGTAAGTGATGTGCGCGCGGTGGGACGGTTTGGCGTTGGGAAGGCGAGGCGGGGCGGCCATGAATTTGCTGAGACGCGGGTCTTCGAATTTCAGGCCGGGGCAACCTTTCGGCGTGGAGACGTAGTAGGTGCCGCTGATGAAAGAGAGAGGGTGAAGATGGAGCGAGTGGGCGGCGGACGGCGGCATGATGTTCACCCAGCAGTCGGTCATGTGAATGTTGCGGCCGCGGAGATCGAGTTCGAGTGTGCGGGCGAAATTGCGGACGTGGCGGGTGATCTTTTTTTCGAGATCGGCGAACGTGCTGGAGAAATGATGGAGCTCGTTGAGCGAGGCGTAGGAGGTGTAGCCCCCGGCGTAGTTGGTCGTGCACCAACGGCGGCCACCGGCGTCGAAGTCACGCAGCTGGCGGCATTCGGCGGCCAGGCTTTCGTTGAGGCGAGCGAGGCCGGTGCGTTGGAGCGGTTCGCAGTAGATGTAGGTTGGGAACCAGGCGCGGGCGGGCATGCGGTGGGGAGCGA
>JAFAAS010000075.1 GCA_023426435.1 Verrucomicrobiota bacterium
TTCTACAACCCGACGAGACGCCACAGCTCGCTCGGCTACCGTTCACCTGTGGCCTTCGAAAACCAACCAACGAAAAACGACATCAAAGCGGCCTGAATCCGCTGTCCATTTTTTCGAGGCAAGCCCATAAGGAGAAGGGCGGACGTATCACTGAGCAGCGAGGTGCGGTGGTAAAAGCGTTACGAGAGCTGTCCGTTCCGTCGGAGATTGATGAAATCTTTCGGGTAGCGAACCGCTATCGGCGAACAGACGCAGTTACCACCTACCGTATTCTTATTGAGCTGGAGAAGCACGAGTTGGTATCTCGAATGTTCACAGCGAGCGGCAGACAGTTGTTTAGTCTGAGGACGGAGCAGCCCAGATATTTCGCGGTCGACCGCGATACAATGGAGCTAATCGACATCGACGCCGACACCGCAGCGGCTGTCGATCGCTCCGCACGAAAAATTGAGGAGCTGCTCGCTATGAAAGGCTATGGTGAGATCTCCCATGTGGTGCAGTTCTTCGTCGATCAGAAGCCTTCTGTCGTGCGAAGAGAGAAGCCTCGAAGAGAGTTACAATTCCGCTCGTTGCGTGCCATTGTAGAGGAGATCAAAAAGGATTTTCCGGGGAGCGATCCAGGGTCAGTAGTGCATCATCCAGCGTTCATAGCATTGGAAAAGAGGGCGCGAATCTCGCGCGGCGTAGTGCACCCCTGACTCACTAAGGCAACGTCAGTAAAGCGACTACCTTGGAGTATGATGGCGCATGCGGTATCTCTGGGAGATGTGCTGCCTGAACCAACCAGGTTTTCGGTTCATCCTTCACAATCCATGTCTCGGAAAGAAGAACAGAAGACGCGACGTTCAACAAGGTCCGAACACCTCGTAGACTCGCACCTGGCTGTGCGGGCCGATAACGATTTCAGCCCGCCCGTCGCGGACAATCCGCTGGAGAATTGTGTCCGAGCCAGAGTGACGGTTGATGTCGATCCCGGTCACCCATGGGATCCTGTCATCGCAGATGCACGGGGGAGTTCCGATGATCGGATGAACGTGGCGACGTGAGCCATCGGTGTGTTCGAACAAACACCAGAGCCCACCTCGCCGCTCTGCATTGAGCCAGTGTCGGCCGTATCCGTCATGGGACCATCTTACCGTGAAGGTTACGGAAGGAAATACCACGGTGAATGGCGGCTCTGCCAAGAGCCGATAGCGCACATAGACACAGCCGTCGCGATAGACCCGAAACGTTTTCACGATGGCGAAAGTAGCACCATCGGTGGGTCAG
This sequence comes from Verrucomicrobiota bacterium, assembly GCA_023426435.1. Classification (GTDB taxonomy): domain Bacteria; phylum Verrucomicrobiota; class Verrucomicrobiia; order Opitutales; family Opitutaceae; genus Opitutus. Next base: position 1,270 of record JAFAAS010000075.1, read on the forward strand.
CGGCGGTCCCACGTCAGATCATTCCAAGTAGAGGATTTCAGGTAGGCTGAACTCTTCGCGCAGGATGCCTGCTACTCCGCTGTTCACACGTCGGTGATCTTCGACTGGTTGGTTGCTTGGATCACGCGCGAAGGTCACCATGAAGTCGACGATTCGAGTTGCAATCTGAGCGAATCGGTCCGGGTCGTCTGGCTCGTCGAACTGAACGAACGACGCAGCGATGCTCAAGGCTTCTTCCCGACTGTCCCCCGAGACTGCGATCTGCTGCGCTCCGCACTCCGATGTTTCCAAGATAGCGATGAGACATTGTGAATGCATAGAGTAGGGCTCGTAGGGGCGGCATCCATCGCTTCGAGCATTGCAATTGTGCTGTGCTTCGCAAGCGGGAGCCCTTGATACCATCTTTGCGGCACGCCACCGTTCAGCAATGTGCAACCACTACGAAAAGAACGTCGACATCATCGAAATGGGGGTGCGAATACTCGGAATTGAGGGTTGGGTGGTGAACGCCGCCGGCGACGTGGTTGCGCCAGATGACCTGACCGCGCTACCACCGCACACGTATCCGAAATACAAGGCGCCAATAGTCGTGCAGACGAACGTCGGCCGTTCAGTCGAACTTGCGAGATGGGGCGTTCGAGTAGAGATCAAAGGGCCTCGGGGCCCCAGCGCGAAATACGTGACCAATGCGCGAGACGACAAGCTTAGCGGGTTCACTTGGCGTTACTGCATCGCTGAGCGACGATGCTTGATTCCCGCCAACGCGTATTACGAGCCGGAGGGACCCGATGGCGCGAAGTGGGAGGTGCGGTTCACGTTGAAAGATCGCAACGCGTTTTTCATCGCCGGGGTGTGGGATGTTGATCCGGATCGCACAACGCGGAGCTTCTCCATGGTCACCACGTCGCCAAATGCACTGGCAGCGAGGATCCAGGACCGCATGCCTCTCGTCCTCGACGACCATGGAGCTCGGCGCTGGCTGGGGCACACACCGCTCGCCCCCGACGAAATACGCGCGCTCTGTCACCCGATTCCGGCCGAAGCGATGGCCAGTCAAGCGATGCCTCCGCCGGCGCGTTCCCAAAAACCGAAAGTGACGAGGTCCGATCTATCTGCCGTGCAGGGAGAACTACTTTTCTGAGCCGTATTGACTAGCCGTGACGGTATCCAAAACGCGAGGCCACGCGTCGACGGGTCCAAAGCCATTCAGATCCCAGCGCAGCCGAAAGGCTTCCGTCCGAGGCAGCCAGCGACCCGAGGAGGTGGCGACGTGTGCAAGATAGCGTATGCGTTTCGTGAACCGATGTCCGGTGCTGGCACTTCATCCGACGGATACGGTCGTAGGCTGGTAGAGTTGCGAGAGATCTGTTACGAAGATTATCGAGCTGAATGAGCGTTCCTCCGACACAGTCGGTCCATCATGCGACGTCGATTCTAGATTCCTTCCCAGGAATCGGACAAACGACGGCAGACCTGCGTGATGAACACGGGAGGCTCGATGCGAGAAGAGTTTGCGAAGCTTTCGGGTTCTCAAATCTCACTGAGCTCGCCTGTGTAGCGGAAGGCAAAAAGGGCGTAATTCGGGATCGTCGATCAACCCCCACACTCATACCGGTGCTTGAGACATTGGAGAAGATCGCCCGAATCCGAGCGATCAAACAGGTGCGAGAGCCAGATACTTTTCGTTCATGGTGGCACCGAAAAATCCCAAGCCTTGGTGATCGATCGCCGTATGACACCTGGCTCGAAGGAAAGGGGCAGAAGGTGGTGGACTTGGTGGATCGGGTGTTAGTTGGCGATACGCGCGGATGACAAATTTCGGCGCAGCCACCGAACGTGACGGCAAAAAGTGGTCGATGCTTCTAGCCTGGGTGGTGTCGAACAGCGAGAAAGGCGGGTTCTTGCTAGTCGCAGAACGTCGGGCCTCACCCCGCGTTCAGCGGTCTTACCATCCAACCCAGCCTCTGGCCCCTAGGAGGCTTTTTCAGTGCACCCAATCTCACTTGCACGGCATCGCTCACGATACGCTTCCTTGCCGCAAGGGAACGGTCGTGTTTCACTCACCCTCGTGTTTCGGCCGGACTCTGCACTGCGAATGCTGAGGTAGTCGAGTTCGCCCCCATTCCGCCGCCTCGGCTGAAACCCGTCGTTACGGAGGTGAAGCTGCCGGCGGAGTTGCAGCCCAGCGATGCGTGGGTTACGACGCGAATAAGCAGATCCTTGTGGCCTTGCGGCTGTGTCCGTGGGGTTCGCCTCCGCCTTGAGGATCTTTCGGCTAAGGATGATCCGATCGTGCTGCTGTGCGATTCCTATCGGGAATGTGGATTCATTGAGCTCTGGGCCCCCTATGAAGTTCGCATCTTGGGAGGGGTGAAACGAACTTGAGCCGTTCATCGATCAAGGCTATCCTCCTCACGTGCCAAAATCGGTCAAGCATGGCGCCCGAAAGGCTGCCGGGGAATCCCACGCTTCGGTGAAGAAAGTGTCGGCTTCGCCCGCTCCCGCAGGGGGCGTCCTTCCGGACCCTTTGAGTGCTGCCACACGGAAGCGGAAGTTCGCAGCCTTGGCTGGTTCGTGTCCGGACTTGCTGGACGTTCCGACTCACGTGACGCTCGACGTTGCTCGCGCAGATAAGGCGGGTGTGCTTGGATACGCCCGCGAGAAGGGTCTTCCGCCGCGATCCACAGCAAGTTGGATGCGCGAATTGCGCGCTGGCGAGAAATGATGATGACGGTGAGCTATCTGCTCGGTGAAGGATCGATGCACATCCTCGAACATCTCTCCCGTCGAGTCCGAACCGAGTCGGACCATGCTTCAACCACTCAGAGACAATTCATCGAGAAGGGCAGTTGGCTCGGTAAGAGGCTGCCGAACTGGCTGGTTCACAATCCACCGAACCTCACTCCAAGCAGTGCTCTTTGGAATCAAGCAGAGAAGAATCATTGGGATACCTAGAGCGCATGCTGCGATCGTCTCCTGCTTGGGCTCGATACGCAGGTGCAAATGCGCTTGCAGGTCAATCGGATCTAGAGGGGGTGACTGAGTGGCTGCGATGCCGATGCGAACGAGAGAAGACGGGAAGATGACTCGATGACTACTGCAGACGTTAGGATCTTGGTTGGCGATACGTGCGGATGACCCGCTGCCACCAGACGAGTATCCGTAACCTCGGACCAGAATTGCGTCAGTGTCGGAATCGTGGCTCATAATTGTGTCACGATGGTGCGTTTTTTCCTAGATTCCTTGGGTTTCCTAGGCCGGGTTATGTGACAACTGACTTTCCGTAAACCGTCACTCAGCATTTCTTCCCACTGGAATGAGACCTGGGCGTCAGGCTACTCGCTGGCGCTCGTGAATGCCGAAGCGCCGTGGAGATGGGACGCGCGGAGCGCGGTTGCGAAGCGATGGCCAGAAGGCCACCAGTCGCAGTGGGCCCACAATAAGAGTCCCGGTTGACTGTGCTTTGAACGCCGACATGATGTCGGACATGAGGACATTCACGGTTCGGGACCTTGATCGATCACCGAGCGTGGTGCTTGAGGCGTCGCGGACGGAGGGGCGCGTGCGGATTCGTGCGCGTGGAGGGCAGACTTATCTTATCATTCCTGAGGCCGCGCCTGAGAAACAGATGACGGAGCTTCCGGATTTCGAGCAGCGCCGAAGCCGGCTGATGCGGAAGGCGCTGCCGCAATCCGTCATTCAGCAGCTCGACCGGGCGATCGCGGGGGAATGAAACCCTACGCGGACACGAATTTCTTCACGCGCGTTTATCTCTCGTTGCCCGAGAGTGCGCAGGCGGACCGCCTCATGGCTGCGGCCAAAAGCAAACAGGCTCCACGCCTGCCGGTCTCCTGGCTTCACTGCATGGAATTGGCCAACGCGTTCGAGTTGTCGGTCTGGCTCGGAAAGCAAGGCGGGCATCCGCGGGTGACGGCTCAGATTGCGGCGGTAGCCCTGGAGACCTTCCGGTCGGATTTGGAGGCGGAAACCTTCCTGCAAAGCGTGGCGATCCAAGCTTCCGATCTGAGACCTATGTTCGAGGAAATGGCGGCGCGTCACACCGCGAAGCACGGTTTTCGCACCTACGACATTCTCCATGTGGTCTCGGCGCGCCTGCTCGGCTGCGATCACTTCTTCAGCTTCGACGCGAAAGCCAACGCGCTCGCGCGCTTGGAGGGGCTGAAGGTGGGACAAGGTTTGGGCTGAAGGTATCTGAGCGGCCAGCGGCGCAGTGTGGAGGGATCGCGCCAATCGATTCTGATTTCTTCAGCCGGGTAATGGCATTGCGCCTCCACGTCGGCACCACATAACTGCCCCATCCTGCTTCTTGTGAAGCGCGCATGTCGCTCTGGCTGCTCACTGGCCAGCCAAGGGGTCATGTCTGATTCTTGACGCGGCGAAGAGGAACTCGGCCGCACTTTGGTGAACTTGCGCAGACGGCGGTGCCTGTGTCCAACGGGGCTGCTGCGCTTCGGCGGATAACGCGGCCGCGATTCTCTCCTCGCTTGCTGGGGTGGGGTGTGCGGGTAGTGCTTTCGAGATGAAACGTCTCCTCTCTTTCCTCCTGGTCTTCCTCGGTCTCGGCGTCGGCACCGCGGTTGCGGACGAAGCTCCTTACCGGCACATTGTGCTGTTCAAGTTCAAGGACAGCGCGGGCGCCGCGGACGTGAAGAAAATCGAAGACGCCTTCGTCGCGCTGAAGACCAAGATCCCGCAGATCCATGCGTTTGAGTGGGGCACCAACGTCAGCCCCGAGGGATTGGCCAATGGGTTCACGCACTGCTTCCTCGTCACGTTCAAATCCAAGTCCGACCTCGAGATCTATCTCCCTCACCCCGAGCACAAGGCCTTCGTTGCCCTGTTGGGGCCGGTCTTGGACAAGGTCCTCGTCTTCGACTACGTCGCTAAATAGGAGGGGTCCGAAGAGGAACTCGGCCGCAGCTGGGTGAACTTCGCTCTCGCGCACGTGGCGGTTCTCCGCGCGCGACGGGTGGGCGCGGTTGACGTTTAGCGACCGATGGACATCGCGTGGGGGATGCCATTGTTGACCGTGGTTCCACCGATGCCGGGAGCGGAGCGGCGGTTTCGTCCGTTCACGGAATTCGTGCACGCTTCGGGCTGGGACACCGAGTTTGTCCAACTGGATTGGATCGGTCCTCAACCCAACTTCAATTCGCGCGCGTTGTTTGCGCAGGTGAACGCGCAGACCGCAGGCAAGTTCGTCATGGGCTTCTCTCTCGGCGCGCTCTACTCGCATCTGGGTGCACTCCGTGCCCGCATCTGATCCTCGGTTCGATCTCACCGTTTTTCCTCGAGGACGACGACGAGCCGCAGCGGTGGATGATTTCCTATAAAGAGGGCAACGCTGCCACGCCGGCGGACGTGCTTGTGGGCGCCAAAGAAGACGAACAGATGCATCGCCGCGCCACCGCCGTGCGCGATTTTTACCGCCAGTGCACCTACACCGTCGTCGCCGACGCCGATCACGAGCTCTGGCATCCCAATTATTTGCAGGCGATCAAGAGTGCTCTCGACCGGCTCGCACCGCGGGGGTGACTGCGGACTACGGACCACGGACTGCGGACTACGGACCACGGACTACGGACCACGGACTACGGACTGCTGTCTACGGTCGGCGCGGGTGCAGCCGAGCCGAAGGCTACTTCGCTTTTGTGGGGACTTGCAGGACTGCTTCGAGCGCGGGCTTGGGTTGGAGGGCGCGGTCCCAGAGCAGCGTGTAGTTGGTTCGGCCCGGAATCGGGTAGTCGTTTTTCCATGACATGCTGTCGTGGACGCCCCAGAGGGTGACGCGGTCGATTTTGTCGCGCTTGCGGTAGAAGATTTCGAAGAGTTCGGCGTAGCGGTTGGCCAGGGCCGTTTGCTGCTCGGCGGGCAAGCCGTCCTGATACGGGTCGAGGAAGGTCTTGAACTCCTCGAGTTGGAATTGCGGGTGCGCCATGCCCTGGCCGATGATCTGGCCTTCCTTGGTGAGCGGGAGGACGTCGACGTCGAGTTCGGTGATCATGACCTTCACGCCCAGCGCGGCGTAGGCGTCGATGGCGGCTTCGATGTATTCATTTTTCGGATAATTAAGGCCCCAATGGCCCTGGATGCCCACGCCGTCGATCCGGATGCCGGCTGCCTGCAGCATCTTGACCATGCGGACGATGCCGTCGCGTTTGGCCGGGCGCCAGGCGTTGAAGTCGTTGTAGTAGAGTTCGGCGTCGGGCGCGTATTGGGCGGCGTATTTGAACGCCAGCCTCACGAGCTCGTCGCCGTCGCCGACGCCTTTGACCCAGGTGGTGGGGCGGTAGGAGCCATCGTCGTCGATGACTTCGTTGACCACGTCCCAGGCGTGGATGCGGCCTTGGTAGCGGCCGGCCACTTTCTCGATGTGACGGCGCAGGACTTCCTTCTGGGCTTCGGGGGTGTTGGGCTGGCCGTTGTCGTCGTGGAAGAAGAAGGGCGGCGTCTGATTGTGCCAGATCAACGTGTGGCCGATGATGAACTTGTTGTGCTTCTCGCCGAATTCGACGAAGGCGTCGGCGGCCGCGAAGTCGTAGATGCCCGGCTGGGGGTTCACTTCCTCGGCTTTGAGCACGTTCTCCGCCGTGATGGAATTGAACTCGCGGAGGGCGATCTGCTGCAGCTCGGGCGGCTCGCCGGCGACGAGGGCTTCGTTGACGGCGGTGCCCAAGCGGAAGGCGCCTTCGTAGGCGGCTTGGAGCGTCTGCGGGCTCTGGGCCGCGGCGAGTGGCATGAGCGACAGGAAAGCGAGCAAGCGGGCGACGCGCGGCGCCAAGGATGAGATCGGGGTAAGCGGGTTTTCGGTCATGGGTGGTCAGATGAAGCGATCGAGGGCGCCGGGTCAAAGGCGCGGCCGCGAAATCGCGGAAAGATTTGATGCCTGCTAAACACGCGAAAGGAGTGAAAGGAGGAGGGGAGTTGAGGGTCGAGAGATGAGAGTTGAGGGAGGAGAAGGCGGGTGAATTTTCGATCTTCGAAATGGCGCAAACAGGCGCAGGAGGCGCAAAGAAGATGAGTGAACCACGAATGGACGCGAATGGGCACGAAGTCGGGAGGAACGAATCAGTTTAACCACGGAGGGACGCGGATGAACACGGATTTGATGAGCCTACGGAATGCACCGGAGGACACGGAGGGATTTGATGCCCGCTATGAGCTGAACTCCGATACATTCTTTCCGAGGAAATCGGGCGGGCCGCGCCTCGTAGCGAGCGGGGGTTGAGTCCATATCGGGAGCGTCGGGCGGCTGCGCGGGTTCGCGCAGGGTGGCCCGATGAAAAGCCTCAATCCCCACGTAAGGTGAAATCGAAACGACTCGATTCATTCGTTCTGCTCACCGGCTGCTGGCTGAGTGCTTCGCTAGCAGACAACTCTCGGCAGCAAGAGGCCCGGTCGATCACGTGGAGGCGCACATGCATGCTGGGCCGGTGATGGCTGCGATGGCGGTGGTCGCGATGGCGTGGGCGGAGACTTCGGTGTCACACGATTACGAATACATCCCGCCGGAAGGCTGGCAGATCGAGAGCAGGCCGGATCACGTGCTGCTTCGCCAGAGCGCGGATCCGACCGGTTGCGTGATTCAGATCCTGCCGCGGCAGGTTTCGTCCGGTGACCTCGAGCAGGATGCGAATGCGGTGTTCGATATGATGTATCCTGGATGGAACTACCAGAAAGCCGGCTCGCCGCGCTTCACCTTGTCGCGTGGCGTGCTGCCGAAAGGGCTGCGCTATTTCATGAAGGAAGCGGCGATGAACGCCACGAGCGCGGATGGCCGTTATCAGTTGGAGGAGGGCGCCGCGCTGGTGGTGCAAGCGGGCGCGCAGGTGGCGATCGTGGCGGTGCGGCATCGGAGCGTGCTCGCGCACAATGATTGTTTGAACCGCTACGAAACGTGGCGTCGCTTCTTCAACAGTTTCACCGTGAGAGGCGCGGAGGCGGTTGCGGGCGCGAAAAAGGAGCGGGTGGCGGAACGCATCATCGGAGTCTGGTCGCAATCGGGAGGCGGTGCGGTGGGTGACACCCTCTTCGCGGTGAACGGACGGTATGCTTTTGTGGGCGGACTCGGCTCTTCGTTCGCGCGCAGCGAGGGCGATGACCCGTTTGTGCACATCCGTTCGCACGCGTGGAGCGGCGACGGGAGCTATGAGATTTCGGGGCGGGAGCTCATTTTGCGTGGACGCGGCGATGAGGAGGCGCAACGTGTGCCGTTTCGCTTCGAGGAAGTGAACCATGGCGGCGCGGGCTGGAAGGATCGGTTGTGGTTGTTGAAGACCGACCGGCACGCTCGGACGGAGGTGTGCTATGAGAAGAAATAGCGAAGGGATCTCGAGTGGTGCGGCGCCCATGGTTCGCGGGTGGCGCCGTGTCGGCGGCGCTGGGGTGGCTGTGGGCTGCGCGGCGTTTGCGACGGCGGCGGGCAATGGGACGGGCGTGATTCGCTGCGAGATCGATGTGAGTGCGGCGGGTTATTCCCATCGGTAGACAAGCCTCCGCCGGCGTCGCCGACTGATCTACTTCCTGACAGGATCGAGTGGCCGAGTCCCCTTCGCTAGCGGCGTGCTGCGAGGACGCTTGTGGCCGTTTAGCGTGCCATCGCGGAGCGCGCGGGAGTGGGGCCGGCGGAGGCGAGGGCGGTGGAGGTGCGACTACTCGGGACCGTCGAAGGACGCGAGGTCGGGGTGTTCGGCGGGCGTCTCAGCCTTGTTTGCTTCAGGAACTGAGCAGTCTGAATAGCGGCTCGTTGATGTAGAAATTGGTGCGCCCGAGCTTTACCTTTCGGACAAAGCCGGCGCCGCCGAGCTGATCGAGATATTTGGTGGCCGTCGGGCGAGACACGTTCAGATCGCGTTCGATGAACTCGATTTTCGTGTAGGGATGGCGAAACAAGTTATTGAGGAGATCCTGGCTGTAGAGCTTTGGATACTCTCCGCGTAACCGTTGCTTCGCGTGCTGCATCAACTCGCGAATGCCATGGATCTGGACGATCGTTTGGCGCGAAGTTTCCTCCACCGCGCTCAACATGTAGAGGATCCACGCTTCCCAGTTGCCGGAGTCGCGCACCGTCTGAAGGTGATGGTAGTAGTCGGCTTTGTGGCGGACGATATAGCGACTGAGGTAGAGGACCGGCAGATCGAGCAGCTTATGCAACACCAAGTGCAGGAGGTTCAGGATTCTGCCGGTGCGGCCGTTGCCGTCGTAGAAAGGGTGGATGCTTTCGAACTGATGGTGCAGCACGGCCATCCGCACCAGCGGGTCGGCCCGGCCGGTGTGGTCGTCGAGATGAAAGTAGTCGAGGAAGTTGGCCAGCAATCGCTTGATTTCCTCCGGGTCCTGCGGGGGCTCATAGATAACGGCGCCCGTCTCCTGATTTTTGAGCACGGTGCCCGGCATGGTGCGCAGACCGGTTCGGCTGTTGAGCAACGTCGCCTGGATGGCGAGCACATCGTCGAGGCGGAGAAACTTCTGCGAACGAATCCGATCGAAGCCGAGTTTCAGCGCTGCGGCATAGCTATGCACTTCCTTGGCAGCGATACTGGGAAACTGCGCCGCGAGCAGGTCGCCCTGGAAAACCTCATCCTCGGTGGTGATGATGTTTTCGATTTCGGAAGAGTCTTTGGCTTCCTGCAATGAGAGGGTGTCGATGAGGATCGTTTCGTTGGGGATTGTGCCAGCGACTCCCTTCAGCTCCGCGAGTTGTCGGTGGGAGCGAGCGAGTTGGCGCAGAACGGCGGGCGTTTCCAGATCCACGGATGCCGGAAGGGGAAGGAGGGGGAGGGCGCTCACGTGTTAAAGAAACCGCTTTTTCGTTAACACGTTTCGGGAACGTGTAAAGAAAAGGGCCGGTTTCTTGGCACGTTGATGGGATGTGTCGAAACAACGCGACTCCTTGGGCATGTTGCCTCTCTCGCAAAGTGATGGAAAGGAGCGGCTGCTTCAGGGGCGAGGGGGCGTTGTTCTGCGCATTCAGCGTGCCATCGCGGAGCGTGCGGGGGTGGGGCCGGCGGAGGCGAGGGCGGTGGAGGTGGGATGGTAGGTGAGCGCGGATTGGACGTGGGGGACGAGGCGGCGGGTGAATTCGACGGAGTCCTCGGCGGAGAGGTGGGACCACTCGGGGCAGTCGAAAGACGCAAGGTCGGCGTGTTCGGCGAAGTGGATCGCCGGGACGTTGTTCTCGCGGAGGAGGCGGTCCCAAGTGGCGACGCGCGGCGCGAGTTGTTCTTCGCGTTCGGCAAGCGGGCCGGTGACGGGGAGGCGGAGGAAAACCACTTTGCCGCCGCGGGATTGGATGCTCGAGATATGGCGCGCGGTTTCGGCGAAGCGGGCTTCCATCGCCTGGCCCATCCTTTGTTGGAATTGCTCGAGCGGGATGTAGGACGGCGGCGGCAGGATGCTGAAGAGCGGTAACCATCCGTTGGATACGCGTTGTTGGAGCGGGCTGCCGACGAGGGCGGCTTCCTCGAACATGCGCGCGCGGCGGTGGCGATCGATGGTGTAAAAGTAGGGCGGCATTTGCGGCGCGAGCTGGGCGTTGGCGCGATTCGGAATCGGCAGGCGTTCAAGGAGCTTCGCGAGGGTGAGGTCTTCCTGTTTCAGGAAGGCGATGCGGTTTTCGAGGAGAACGCCGAGGCGGTGGCTCCAGCGCTGCGCGTGATTCCAGGTGCGGTAGCGATGCAGCGCTTTTTCGGAGGCTTCGACGGGCGGTCCGCCGGGCGCGAGGAACATCGCGGGAACGATGTCGAGCAGCACGGTGCCGCGGAAGGACTCGTCGGACGCGAGGTCGGCGAGAATCGGGAAGGGCGAACTGCCGACGATCGAGAGCTGCACGGGGCGCTGGCCGAGATGTTTTTCGACGAGATCGAGATCGACGTCGAAGAGCATGCGCGACGTGCCGAGGAGGACGAGCGAGTCGGATTTTACCGATGAGCGCGCTTCGGCCCAGAGGTCGGCGGTGTCGTTGAGCGTTGGACGGTAGCCGGCGGCGCGGGCGTTGATTTCCCAGGCGATTGTCGCGGCGGTGGTGATGAGCGCGACGGCGAGCAGCATCCGACGCCACGGGACGTCGGGGATGGTGCGGGTGAACTCGAGATCAGAATTGGAAGTAGATGAATGCATGACCGTTTCCTTGGGTGAGAATGATGCCGAAAATCATGACCGACCACGTGCTCGCGAGGAGCCAGCGAGGTGTGCGCGACACGACGGCTTCCATGGTGGTGTTGCGGAGCAGCGCGTGGGCGAGGAGGAGGCCGGAGGTGACGAGCGCGACTTGGAGGATTTCGCGCGTGGGGAGGATGGCGTCGCCGGTGGGAAGTTGACCGCTCATGGCCATGACGAGACGCGTGGCGGTGGGAAAATCCGTGGCGCGGAAAAACACCCACGCGAAACACACGGCGGCGTAGGTGCCGAGGCCGAGGAGGAGTTGGATGCCGAAGGCTTGGGTCCAGGCGGCGTCCTTGAAGATAGCGCGTAACACCCGTTCCACTACAAGGCAGAGACCGTGGATGATGCCCCACACGACGAAGGTCCAGGCGGCGCCGTGCCAGAGGCCGCCGATGAACATCACGATCATGAGATTCAATGCGGCGCGAACGCCGCCGGCGCGGTTGCCGCCGAGCGGAATGTAGAGGTAGTCGCGGAGGAACGTGGACAGCGAGATGTGCCAGCGGCGCCAGAAATCGGAGAAGCCGACGGCGGCGTAGGGGAAGCGAAAGTTGTCCTTGAGATGGAAGCCGAGGCAGAGCGCGGCGCCGATGGCGCAGGTGGAGTAGCCGGCGAAGTCGAAGAAGATCTGGCCGGAGAACGCGAGGACGCCGGTCCACGCGTCGAGTCCGGCGAGCGGGCCGCCGTAGGCGAAGACCTTTTCGGCGGAGGCGGCGAGCATCGTGTCGGCGAGGACGGTTTTCTCGAAGAGGCCGAGCGTCATCAGGAGCAGGCCCCAGATGAAGCGGCTGCTGTTCCATGCGGGCGGTTGCGCGGCTTGCGGGAGGAAGTCGGCGGCGCGGACGATCGGGCCGGCGACGAGTTGTGGGAAGAACGAGACCGCGAGCGTGAAATCGCGCAGCGAACGCGTCGGCGGCATGCCGCGATAGACGTCGAGCGTGTAGGACAGCGAGTGGAACGTGTAGAACGAGATCCCGATCGGGAGGAAGAGATCGAGATGCGGCGGCTGGTAGTTGATGCCGATCTGGGCGAGCGCCCACTGGGTGTTCTCGAGGAGGAAGTTTCCGTATTTGAAGAACCCGAGCATGCTCAGGTTGCTGACGAGACTCGCGACGAGCCAGGCGCGGCGCGTGCGGTGTGTGCTTGAAGCGTGGATACGCGCGGCGAGGTAGTAATCGAGTGCGGTGGTGGCGAAGAGCAGCGCGGCGAACGGTGGATTCCACGTGCCGTAGAAAACGTAGGAGGCGACAAGGAGGAGGTTCTTGCGCGTTTCCCACGAGCGGAGTGTCCAGTAGGCGCCGACGACGACGCAGAAGAACACGACGAAGGTGAGGGAATTGAAGAGCATGGGGGATGGCTCAGGGTTGGACGTGTGGTGCGGGAAGGCCGGCGAGATTACCGGAAAACGCGCGATCGCGCGCTTGGCCGGGCGGCCCGGGTGAGGGGGCCGATGGGACGGAGGGACTACGGACTACGGACCACGGACTACGGGACCACGGACTACGGACTGCGGGACGACGGGGAGGGGGAAGATCCAAGCTCCACGATTCAAGATCCAGAGAAGGACCAAGATTCAATTGGGGGGGGCGACTTTGGTTGTCGCTGGCGGCACGCGCGGAGGCGTGCGGCTACGTTGCGAGGTGTGGGGGCGTGAAGCGTGCAGCGGGTGGAAGGGTGATTGCGTTGGGGAGAGGCGTGGGTTCGCTCGAGGGCGTGTTGTGGCTCGATCTCGATCGGAACCGATCTGCGTCACTGACCCAGCAGCTCTACGATCAACTTGTCTCGCGCATTTTGGGCGGGGAGTTGCGCGCGGGAGAGCGGTTGCCGTCGTCGCGCGCGCTGGCGGAGGAGTTGGGCATCGCGCGCAACATCGCGGTCGAAGTGTTCGAGCAGTTGCAGGCGGAAGGGTATTTGGAAACGCGGCGCGGAAGCGGGACGTTTGTAGCGCGGCTGGAATTGCCGCCGAGCGTGCCGGTGCGGCGGCGAACGGCACGCGCGTCGGGGCCGCTACCGGGAACGCCGGAGAAAGGGACGATCGAGTTTCGTTGCGGGATTCCGGATCTGAGCGCGTTTCCGCGGGCGCGGTGGTTGCGCGCGATGCGTCAGGTGGGATTTCACAGTTCCGCGGAGATTTGGAGTTATAATGAAACGGCGGGGCTGCAGTCGCTGCGCGAGGAGATCGCGGCGCATCTCGGGCGGGTGAAAGGGATTCGTTGTGCGGCGAGCCAGGTGGTGCTGACGCAAGGAAGCACGCATGGGATCGCGTTGCTGGGGCTTTTCTTTCGCGAGCGGCGGGCGGCGGCGCTGGTGGAGGATCCGGTGGTGAGCTTTGTGCCGCGGACGCTCGAGCGATGCGGGATTTGCGTGCGGCCGGTGCGCGCGGATGAGCAGGGATTGGTCGTGGAGGCGTTGCCGGCGAAGCCGGCGGCGAGCTTCGTGTTTGTATCGCCCTCGCATCAGTTTCCGCTCGGCGGGACGCTGCCGATTGCGCGCCGGCTGGCGTTGCTGCGTTATGCGCGGCGGCACGATTTGTTCGTGGTGGAGGACGATTACGACAGCGAGTTTCGGTTTGCGGGCGCGCCGGTGAGCTCGTTGTGCCGGCTCGATCCGGAGCGGGTGATTCATTTGGGGACGTTCAGCAAGAGCCTCGCGCCGGCGATGCGGCTCGGGTATTTGGTGCTGCCGCCGGACGTGGCGGCGGAGCTGGTGAGGATGTTGCGGCCGCTGTATCTGGCGGGATCGCGCGTGCTGCATGCGTCGGTGGCGGAGCTGATGCGCGACGGGCATTTCGAGCGTCACGTGGCGCGGATGAAACGGATTTACGCGCGCAAGATGAAGACGCTGTGTGCGGCGTTGCGGGAGCATTTCGGCGAGCAGGTGACGATCTCGGGAAACTCGACGGGGTTGCATCTCGTGGCGCGGTTTCGCGGGGTGGCGCTGACCGAGGCGTTGCGCGAACGGTGCACGGAGGCGGGAGTGAGATTCGATACGGCGGGCGATTATGCGCTGGTGAAGAGGAAGGAAGCGGACGGGGTGCTGTTGGGATTTGGCGCGTTGAGTTTGGAGGAAATTTGGGAAGGGGTGCGGCGGCTGGCGACGGTGGTGCGGGCGAGCGGGGAGATGGTTTAGAGCGGGTTCAACAAAGTCGCGGCGGAGGGGCGGGAGATGGTCTGCGGGCGAGTTCGGTCGGCGAAGGCGGAACATCGCCCGCGAGCGAGCTCCTACAGGAGGGATGAGTGGCTCCATGGAAAATGTGCGGGAGTGGCTCTGTTGCGGCGGCGGAGAATCTGGGAGAGTGGGCGGAAGCGAATCGAGATTTGACGATGAACACGCATGACTTGAAGCGGAGCACACGACGGGGTTTGGGGGTGTGGCTGGCGGTGATGGTATTGGCGGGGTCGAGTGCGATGCGGGCGGAGGCGGAGGAGGACGCGCGGGAACGTTATGTGGCGCTGTGTGCGTCGTGTCATGGGTTGGAGATGCGCGGGGGAACGGGCACGGCGCTCGTGCAATCGAGCGTGGTGGCGGGCGGGGACGAGGCGGCGTTGGCGCGGATTATTCGCGAAGGCGCGGGAGGCGGGGCGATGCCGGCGTTTGGCGGGGCGTTGTCGGATGAAGAGATTGGCGGGCTGGTGGCGTTGATTCGCGCGCAGTTTGAAGACGAGGCGACGAGACCGGCGCGCGCGGTGGGAGCGGTGATCGAGGCGGAGTGGCTGAATCCGGCGACCTCGTCGGGGTATCATATTGTGGATACGGAGGCGGAGTCGCGTCGTCGTTACATCGGGTATTTTGGCGGGATGAGCGTGCTGACGTATGACGACGTGGACCTCACGGGCGTGCGCAGCATCGAACTCGATTATGCGCGGGGCATGGACGATGCGGGACGGTTCGCGGTGCTGGCGGTGGATCGCAGCGGGTTGGGCGAGCGGATCAATCTGGGGGAGGCGAAGACGTCTTCGACGGGAGGCTGGGAGGAGTTTCGCACGCGACGGATCGGGCTCGCGCGCGAGTTGAAAGGGAAGCACACGCTCGCGATCTACGGTGTGGAGGGCGGAGGGATTTTTAATCTCGATCGATTCAGGTTGAGCGATGAGCCGGGCGAAAATGACGGCGCGAGTGCGACGTTTGGCGGCGCGGCGGGGACGTATTCAGCCGGTGGATATCGGTTCCGATTGGAGCGGGTGGCGGAGGCGCCGGGGGAGCTGTGGGCGATGGCGTTTTTGCCGGATGGCAGCATGATCGCGTCGCAGAAGAATGGTCAGTTGGTGCGGTTCGTGGAAGGGCAGCCCTTGGAGCAGATCGTCGGAACGCCGCCGGTGTGGGATCGGGTGCAGGGCGGATTGTTCGGGGTGTTGCCGCATCCGGATTATGCGAGGAACGGATGGTTGTATCTGGCGTTTGCGGATGTGGGGCCGGGTGAAGGGATGGAGAGCGGGACGATGACGCGGATTGTGCGGGGGCGGATCGAAGGGCGGCGCTGGGTTGATCAGCAGGATATTTATCGAGCGGCGCCGGAGTTCTACACGACGGCTTATGCGCACTTTGGCGGCCGGATGGTTTTGCTCGATGGGCATCTTTATTTCTCGGCTGGCGATCGGACGACGATGCAGTGGGCGCAGGACCTGAGTCGTCCGTTTGGGAAGATTCACCGCGTGCGCGAAGATGGCCGCGTGCCGGAGGATAATCCCTTTGTGGGCCGCGAAGGAGCGTTGCCGACGATCTGGAGTTTGGGGCATCGCAATCCGCAAGGGATGACGTTGAACGCGAAGACACGCACGGTGTGGTCGGCGGAGCACGGTCCGCGCGGAGGCGATGAGCTGAATCTCGTGCGGGGCGGCGAGAACTATGGGTGGCCGCTGGCGACGTTCGGGATCAACTATGATGGGACGCCGCTGGCGGAGAGTCCGTTTCGCAGTGGGATGCAGCCGCCGGTGCATCATTGGACGCCGTCGATCGCGGTTTCACAGATCGCGTTTTACGACGGCGAGGCGTTTCCGGATTGGGCGGGAAATTTGTTGGTGGCGAGTTTGGGTGCGCAGGAACTTCGGCTGATGCGAATGGAAGGCGAGCGGGCGATCGGCGAGGAGGTGCTCTTCAAGGGGCACGGGCGGATTCGCGACGTGGTGTCCGGGCCGGATGGATTTCCTTATGTGGTGATCAATCGGCCGAATGGGGTGATTTATCGGATGGCGATGGACGACGGGACGGCGGACCACGGACAACGGACAACGGACTACGGACCACGGGACCACGGGACCACGGACAACGGACTACGGGGTGGATGGACTGCGGGCGGGGGCGGAGCGCTAGCGAGTTGGTGGCCTATCGGGGGTCGGAGGGGGAAGATCCAAGATCCAAGCTCCAAGATCCAGAGAAGGACCAAGGACCAATCGGCGAGCGGTGTGGGGCACGCGCGGAGGCGTGCTGCTACGAGTTTAGCTGGGGACGTTGGCGTAAACTGTCTCTCAGATGTGCGAGCGCGGGGACCCTCGCCCTGTCTTACTGGAAGAGGGAGAGGTCGATGGCTTCGGCCATGAGGCGGTAGCCTTCGGCGGAAGGGTGCAGGTGGTCGCCGCCGTCGACGGCGGCGGAAAGTTTCGAAGGGGTGTTGGGATCGCGGGTGATGGCGTCGAAATCGATCACGCCGTCGAAGGCGCCGCTGTGGCGGATCCAGTCGTTGATTTTTTGGCGGTCGGCTTCGCTTTCGGGGGTGTCGTAGCCGTTGAAACCGCCGAAGGCCATGATCGTGGCGCCGATGACTTTGATGCCGTGAGGGTGGGCGCGGGTGATCATTTGTTGGTAGGCGGCGATGAGGTCGTCGGCGGTGGCGTGGGGTTGGCCGTTGGCGCGCGCGCCGACGGCGGTGCCGAGGTCGTTGACGCCTTCGAAAATGATGAGCCAGCGGACGCCGGGAATGGCGATGACGTCGCGGTCGAAACGGCCGAGAGCGCTGGTGCCGAGACCGTCGCGGAGGACGCGGCCGCCGCCCGCGCCTTGGTTGAGAACGGAGAGGTGGGCGGTGGCGGGATTGGCGTGGAGACGGCGGGCGAGGAGGTTGGGCCAGCGATCATTTTGGTCGGTGGTGGAGCCGCGTCCGTCGGTGATCGAATCGCCGAGGATGACGATCGCGGAAGAATGGGCGTCGGTGAAGACCTCGAGCGAGGCGAGGAGATACCAGCGTTCGGTGCGGACGGGTTCGGTGAGATTGGCGGCGGAGACGGCGTTGCCCGGAACGATGAAGGAGCCGGTGCGTGAGCCGGGGTGGCCGGTGACGTTTTGCGGGATATCCGCAACGTGGATACTGACGGCGAGGTTGACGAAAGGCGTGACGTCGAAGGCGACGTCGTCGGTGAACATCATCGTGCCGGGGAGGATTGTGACCGAAGGGGAGCCGTTGAAGGTGAGGGCGGTGTCGGTGTCGGCGACGATGGCGGAACCGCCGGCGGAGCGGGCGACGTGGGCGGCGGCGATGCGGAGCGGGGCTTCGCCGTAGGCGTTGGAGAAAGCGAGCCGGAGGCGGTTGCCGGCGAGGGAAGGTTGGATGATTTGGCGGAGCGTGCGGTCGGCGAGGCCGGGAGCGGGCGGGAGATTATGGGGTTCGACGAGTTGTTGGGCGGAGACCCAGGAGGCGACCCATTTGGATGGGGTGGAGTTGGCTGCGGGGGTGGTGCAGCCGCTGAATGTGGCGGCGGCGAGGGCGAGAAGAGTGAGGCGGGCGAGGTGGAGGAGGCGCATGAGGGGTGAAAGGGAGAGTGAAAGTGAAAGGGAAAGTGAAAGTGAGAGTGAAAAGGAGAGTGAGCGGTGGAGTGAAACTTGGGCGCGGTGATCGCAGGCGAATGCACACGTGGACTCTTCGCTGCGCTCAGAGTGACAAGTCCTAGGCGTCGAGGAGGGTGCGGACGCTGCGGAGGATTTCGCTGAGGGCGAAGGGTTTTGAGAGGGTGGTTTGACGGGAGGCGGCGAGCCAGGGGAGGGCGAGTGGATCGTCGAACTGGCCGATTGCGAGGACGCGGAGCTCGGAATTGGATTTGGCGAGGCGGCGAGCGAGTTCTTCGCCGCCGTTGTCCAGCGGGGCGATGAGGAGTTGGGCGGGGCGGGGGTGTTCGCGCGCGCGTTTGGCGGCTTCCTTGGCGGAGGCGGCGGCGAGGACGTTGTAGCCATCGGCGGCGAGCATGCCGCCGACCATTTTGCGGACGACCTCGTCTTCTTCGACGAGGAGGAGGGTTTCGTGTCCGCGGGTGGCGGGAAGCGGCATGATCGGCGCGAGAGGCGCGGACGATTCTTCGGGCTCGGTGGTGGCGGGGAGGAGGATTTCGAAGGTGGAGCCGGCGAGGAGGACGCTGCGGACGTTGATGTAGCCGCTGCTTTGTTGGACGATGCCGTAAACGAGCGCGAGGCCGAGGCCGGTGCCCTTGCCTTCGGGCTTGGTGGTGAAGAAAGGTTCGAAGAGATGTTTCTGCGTGTCGGCGTCCATGCCGGTGCCGTTGTCGGAAACGGAGAGCGAAACGTAGTGGCCGGGCGGCACGTCGGTGGTGCGGCGGTTGAGGCCGGGTTTGATGTCGCGGTCTGTCGTGCTGATCGTGATACAGCCGCGGTCGCGGAGGGCGTCGCGGGCGTTGATGACGAGATTGAGGAGGACCTGTTGGAACTGCGTGGGGTCGGCGCGGACGTTGGAAAGTTTTTTGGAGAGATCGAGTTCCAGGCGGCCGGCGTGGCCGATGAGGCGGCGGAGGATCTCGGCGTTGTCGCGGACGATGCGGTTGAGATTGATGACGCGGGCGTCCATCGGCTGGCGGCGGCCGAACGCGAGCAGCTGGCGGGTGAGGGTGGCGGCGCGGAGGCCGGATTTGTGGATTTCCTGGACCTCGCGGAGCGCTTGGGGGCGATCGGAGAGCTGCGCGGCGAGCATCTCGCAGTAGCCGTTGATGACGGAGAGGAGGTTGTTGAAATCGTGCGCGACGCCGCCGGCGAGGCGGCCGACGGCGTCGAGCCGCTGTGAGTGAACGAGTGCTTCCTGGAGGCGGCGTTTTTCGGTGGTGTCGCGGTAAGTGCCGACGATGTGGGAGGCGCGGCCGCGGGCGTTGAAGACGGGGCTGAAGGTCCACGACGCGTAGATGGCGCTGCCGTCCTTGCGGGTGAGATAACCTTCGCCGGTGAGCGGGCGGGAGACGCGGCCGCCGTCGAGCCATTTGGTCGTTCGCTCGATGTCGGCGGGATCGGCGTGGAGCGTGCCGTGAGCGCTGCCGGCGAGCTCGCGCGCGGTGCGGCCGGTCATGGCGCAGAAGCTGTCGTTGACGAAAAGAATCTGCAGGCCGCGGGCGGACGGTTTGGCGTCGGCGATGAACACGCCGTCGGCTTGGGCGCGGAGGGCGGCGGCCAGGAGGCCGGGGGCGACGCTGATTTTTTTCGCGGCGCGTTTCTTCACGGGGCGAGGCGCTCGATGGTCCAGGCGCCGTCGGCGGCGCGGCGATAACGCAGGCGGTCGTGAAGGCGGCTGCGGCGGCCCTGCCAGAACTCGACCGTTTCGGGCGTGACGCGGAAGCCGCCCCAGTGCGGCGGGAGGGGCACGGGCTGGCCGGCGTATTTTTTTTCCACTACCTTGAAGGCGTCCTCGAGCGACTTGCGGTCGGAGATGATGGAACTCTGTTGCGAGACCCAGGCGGAGAGCTGGCTGAGCAGCGGGCGGCTGTGGAAGTAGGCTTCGGATTCTTCGCGGGAGACCTTGGTGACGGTGCCTTCGACGGTGATTTGGCGTTCGAGGGCGAGCCACGGGAAGAGGAGTGTGGCGCGCGGGTTGGCGTCGAGATCGCGGCCCTTGCGGCTTTCGTAATTGGTGTAGAAGACGAAGCCGCGGCCATCGACGCCTTTGAGGAGGACGGTGCGGGCGGTGGGGCGGCCGTCGCGCGAGGCGGTGGCGAGCGTCATGGCGTTAGGCTCGATCACCTTGGCGGCCTCGGCCTCTTGAAACCATTTTTCGAATTGGCGGAAAGGATCGCGGGCGAGGTCTTTCTCGGCGAGTCCGGCGAGCGAGTAGTCTTTGCGCAGATCGGCGAGCGACATGGAAAGGCGTGGTGGCGGCGATGATGAAACGCGGGTTGAGCGTGTCAAAAGTCATCTCGTTAAGGCGAGGATCCAGTCGCGGCCGGACAGGAATCGCGGTAGGGGGCGGTCCAGGTGCGACGAAAAATGCCGCCCCCGTGCGGAAGCGGCGCGAGGCGCGGGCGCTGGACAATCGGCGCGGCATCGTCGTTCATGCGACGGAGTCGAACACGCATGACACCCTCTGCTTACATCGATCTTCACGCTGCGGACATGGTTGGGACGTTGCAGCAGCTGGTTGGAATTTCGACGGTGAATCCGCCGGGAGAAAATTACGCGGAGATCACGGAGTTGTTGAGGGCGGAGTTGGAGGCGGCGGGATTGCAGGCGAAGCGTTACACGATTCCGGCCAAGCTGCTGAAGAAGCTGCTGCCGGAGGAGCAGTGGGCGTATCCACGTTTCAATGTCGTGGGAAAATGGCGCGTGCGCGGGGCGAGGAAGACGGTGCATTTCAACGCGCACTACGACGTGGTGCCGGTATCCGGAAGATGGAGACACGCGTCGGCCTTCAGCGGAGCGCTGGAAGGAGGCTGGGTTTATGGGCGCGGGACCTCGGACATGAAAGGGTCGCACGCGAGCTTGCTGCTGGCGTTGAAGGCGCTGCGGGCGACGGGGGCGAGGCCGAAGGTGAATGTGGAAGTGTCGTTCACGGCGGACGAGGAGACGGATTCGGAGTTGGGCGCGGGCTGGCTGGTGCGGCATGCGCCGATCGAGCCGGATTATGCGGTGGTGATGGAAGGCGGGGAGGGGCCGCGCGTGTGTTGCGGGCACAATGGCGTGGTGTGGCTCGAGGTGGTGGTGCATGGACGCGCGGCGCATGGGTCGCGGCCGGATTTGGGCATCAATGCGCTCGAGAAGATGTCGGCGCTCGTGATCGCGTTGGAGGATTACAAGAAGACCCTCGCGAAGCGGACGTGGCGGACGCCGGATGGGGTGACGATGCGGCCGACGATCAATGTGGGCGGCGTGTTTGCGTCGGGGCCGGGCGGGAAGATCAACACGGTGCCGGCGGAGGCGAGTTTCTCGATCGATCGGCGCGTGCTGGCGATCGAGGATCATGAGGCGGCGGAGCGGGAGTTGCGGGAGTTTCTCGCGGTGGCGGCGAGGAGGATTCCGCAGTGTCGGATCACGGTGCGGAAAGTGTCGGAGAATTTCGCGTGTTACTCGGAGCCGGAGCATCCGTTTTTCGCGACGATGGCGGAGTGTGTGACGCGTGTGCGGCGGGCGAAGACCTTGTTCAATGTGTCGACGGGGTTCAACGACATGCATTTTTTCGCGCATCATTTGAAGATTCCGACGCTCGGTTATGGGCCGGGCGGCGAGAATTATCATGCGGTGGATGAGCGGGCGCGCGTGCGGGATTTGGTGAACTGCGCGAAGATTTATGCGGAGTTGTTGACGACGTTTGAAGGGTGAGGGGGGAGGGCCGCAAAGAGGCGTAGAAGACCCAAAAACCGGAGAGCTCTTCTGAATTCTTGCGCCTCTTTGCGCCTCTTTGCGCCCAAAGGTTTGGCGACAGGATCTGCTAGAATGTCGGAGTCGCGGAGTGCACGGCGGGCTACGCGGTTAATGCAGGCCCTGGCGGACCATGTTGACGGCGATGGCGGCGAGGAGGAGGGAGATGATTTTGGAGATGGCGCGCATGCCGGTGCCACCGATGCGGCGGGCGATGCGGTCGCTTTGCGCGAAGGCGAGGACGACGAGAAGGAGGTTTGTGGCGAGCGCGATGAGGGTGATGGCGACGCCGACGGTTTGAGCGAGGAGGATGAGGGTGGTGATCGAGGCGGGGCCGGCGATGAGCGGCATGCCGAGGGGGACGACGCCGAAATCGTCGGCGAGCTCGCGCGGTTGCTCCGTGGCGGAGTGGATGATGTCGCGGGCGGCGAGGATGAAGAGGATGAGGCCGCCGGCGATTTGGAAATCGGAGGCCGTGATGCCGAGCGCGTTGAAGATGGTTTGACCGAGGAGGAGAAAAAGGAGGGCGACGCCTCCGCCGGTCCAGGTGGCTTGGGCGGCGATTTTGCGGCGGCGTTCGGCGGGAACGCCGGCGCTCATGGCGAGGAAGATGGCGGCGAGACCGATGGGATCGATGGCGACGAAGAGCGGGATGAAGGCTTGAAGGAACTGGCCCGCGTAGTCGGACATGCGGCGAGAATGGGAGGAGGAAGGTGAAAGGGGAAGGGAAAGTGAGAGTGAAAGGGAAAGTGAAAGTGGGAGTGAAAGTGGGAGGGGAGGGG
>JAFAAS010000121.1 GCA_023426435.1 Verrucomicrobiota bacterium
CGGAGCAAACCCTTCCGTCTTCAACGCATAAACAATCGTGTCCGCGATCCCCGCCTCATCCTCCACCACGAGAATCGTCTGACGCAGCGACAGCATGGGCCCCACCCATGCCGTCCCATCGCGTCCGTTTCAACCCTGGAGGGCGCAGCTCCGTCCGCGCC
This sequence comes from Verrucomicrobiota bacterium, assembly GCA_023426435.1. Taxonomy (GTDB): domain Bacteria; phylum Verrucomicrobiota; class Verrucomicrobiia; order Opitutales; family Opitutaceae; genus Opitutus. The sequence goes on from JAFAAS010000121.1 coordinate 162, forward strand.
ATTTCCTGACGCGCCGTCGTCCGGCTTAAGCCGCCCGACGCTGCTCAATCAAACCGCGACGAAACGCCGCCGACACCGGCATCAACCGCGCACCGCCCGCCCGCGCCAACCGCGGCTGCACCACGATCTCCGTGCCGTCCGCCACCGCCGGCAACGCCGGGCGCTCGACCACACCCGCGCGACGCTGCGGATCATATTCGAGCATCGTCGCCAAAACACCCATCGCCCGCTGGAGGCAATACACCAGCGCCACACCGATCAGCAGCGCACTCATCAGCTGCAGCCAGATCTCTCGCGCACTCGTGCCGTCCACTCCCGTCGGCACGCACAGGCCCGGCGCAAATCGCGGCAGCAAACCGAAGACGGTCCCAACAAAAAGAAATCCAAAGGCGTGATTCAAATTCATGATACTTGGTTTTAGCCGCCACTGTGCCAACGACCGCGTCGAAATCCTAAGCCGCACGCCAACAGCAGACTGTATAATTGTGTGTTCGAGAGCACCACTACCCGCACCGCATTCCGCACGACGCACGAATTCTCGCTCGTGCAAAGCGCGGGGACGTCGACAGGTCGCAGCATGCGTTCCGGCGACATGACGTCTTCGCGCCGGGTTCCGGGTATTTTCCCCGCCGGTGTGTCCTGAAAAATCCTCAGTCCCAGCGACCTACTCGATATCTCCGGCCGCCGGCCGCAACACGACCTCCTCCACCACCGTGCGCCGCGTCATCCGATAAACGTCGAAAAACGCCCGCGCCACATCCGCCGCCGGCATGATCCGCTCCTCCTTCACGCCGCTCCCGCTCCACGACGGCGTCCATGTCGCACCCGGATGGATACAGCACACGCGCACCCCCGTCCCTTTAGTTTCCTCCCGCAGCACCTTCGCCAGCCCCGTCACGCCAAACTTCGCCGCACAATACGCGCCGCTCGCCGGATAAGCCTCGAGCCCCGCGATCGAGCTCATGAAAAACACATCCCCGCGCCCGCGCTTCACCATCGCCGGCACCACCGCCCGCGTCACCAGAAAAGCACTACGCAGGTTCGCGCCGATCATCGCGTCGAACGCCGCCACGGTCGTCTCCAGCAACGCCGCCGGCACAAACGCCCCCGCGTTGTTGATCAAAACATCCACCTCCCCCACGCGCTTCCTCACCGCCGCCACCATCTCCGCCACCGCAATTTCCTCCGTCACGTCGCAGCCCACCACCTCCGCCGTCGCGCCCAGCTTCACACACGCCTTCGCCACCGCCGCCAGCTTCTTCTCGTTCCGCGACACCAACGCCAGCCGCACGCCCCGCACCTCCCGCGCAAACACCTTCGCAATCTCCGCCCCAATCCCCTGCGAGGCGCCCGTGATGAGAACAACCGGTTTCTTCATAAAATCGTCTCCTGCGGCGCCGAAGCTCCAAGATCCAAGCCCCAAGCTCTAGAGAATATCCAACTCCCAATTAGCGCTTCGAAACTGAACGATTTCTCGAACACCACGGCCTATTGCAGCTTGCTGTTTGAACCTTCTCTGGAGCTTGGATCTTGGTCCTTGGAGCTTCTGCTAGCCGCCGCTCCGCGGCGGCTAGCAGACGAGCGATCCAAAATCCATGAAGTCCGCGGAAAACCCGCCCTTCACGCCTTTGCAGATCACGCTCACCGCGTCATGCGAATGCAGCGATTCGAGATGCGAGCACGCGATCCGAAAATCCCGAACCCGCTTCTCCGCATCAAAAACCTGATACAAAAGCCGCGCCGCATCCTCGACAAACTTCAGGTGCGCCCCGTTCAACTCCGCAAACGCCTGCTCGTCCTCGCGCTTCACCATCACCTGCGTCTCCGTCTGCAGCGCCTTCAGGCACAAGGCCTGCACGTCCTCGATCCAGATTTTCTTCCCCGGCTCCTCCTCGATCACCACGCGCGCCTTGCTCCGCTGCGAATGCGGCACCGTGTAAACGCCCCGCGTGTCCCGCGCATGCTCCGACAACTCCGCCGAGCACGGGCACGCCGACGAATACACGAAATCGAAGTGGATGAACCGCCGATACTCGCCGCTCCGCGTCAACACGCCTTCGAACGCCACTTCATAAAATTGATACCCCTCGAGCCCGCTGCGCAGGCTCCGGTGCAACATCGGATACGAGAAGCTCACCTTCAACCGCGCATCCTTGCTCTTCACGTCCTTCAAATACGCGCAAAGAATCTTCCCCATCCACTCGCCCGTGAACACCTCATCCTTGTGCTCGTAAAACGAGCGCACGATGCGGCTCATGTTGATCCCTTTCAAATCCGCCTCGAGCGACACCGTGCCCGTGATGCTCGCCTCGAGCGTGAGAATCTCGCCGCCTTTCGTCCGAAACTTCAGCGGCAATTTGAAATTGTGCACCCCCACCTGCTGGATCGGCACATGCGCGCCTTGGATCGCATCGTGCGCCGCCTCCATCATGTCCGGCAACGATTCGCGATAATCGTTCGTGACGCGAAACTTCGCATCATACCCACGCTTCACGCGCGGCTCCGCCCCGCTCGCTGCGCGGTGCAAATACATCTGCTTCTTTTTGCTCATGTTCGTTTTTATTGCGCGCACCCCAAACGAGGCGCGCCGGTTTCACGCCGACCGCGGGTGACGATAACCGCCCGCCGACGTAGTTTTGTTTTCAGATAAATCTAAATCACCGCGGCACACCGAGGCACACGGATCGCCGAGATCGATGCACCCGCTCCTCCATCTGTGTCCATCCGTGTTCATCCGTGGTTAAACAACCTCCGGCCCGAAATACTCCGCATAATTCCGCGGCGTCTCGAACAACCGCACGCAATGCAGCTTCCCGCCCGGCGGCAGCAACGGCTCGATCTCCTGCCAGAACGCGATCACCAGATTCTCCGTCGACGGAATCACCCCGCGCAAAAAATCCACATCATCGTTCAAATTCCGGTGATCGCATTTATCCACCACCGCGCGATGAACGATCCGCTTCAACTCCGCCAAATCCACGATGTATCCGGTTTCCGGATCCGGCTGCCCCTTCACCGTCACTTCCAGCACGTAATTATGCCCGTGCCAGTGCGGATTCGTGCAAAGCCCATACTGCCGCTCGTTCCACTCCTGGCTCTTCGACGGATTATGCAGCCGATGCGCCGCATTGAAATGCACCTGCCGCGTGATGAACACCGTGCCTTTCAGCACCCGCGGCACTCCCGACGCTTTCAATCTCCGTGACTTCGCTGGCATAGGAAAGATCAGCGGTAACCTTTATCCCGCCCCGGTCAACCACCCCCACCGTAACCACCCCGATACCCTTCCTTCTCCTCCCCTCCTTTCCCCGCCCACCACCACAAACCATTGTAATACATTAAATGACAACTCTCCCGCGTCGCCCTCCGCACCTTTGTCATGTAATGTATTACAAATATCTGCTCTCCCGCCCGACCCCGCCAGCGCTTAGCCGGACTCGTGCAGTTGGAGGCGGAGGAGCGAGGAGAGATCGGCGAACCAGACGGTGAACGA
>JAFAAS010000136.1 GCA_023426435.1 Verrucomicrobiota bacterium
CCCCCCCCCCCCCCCGGCCCCCGTCCCACCGCCCCCGCCGATTCCGCTTCCCGTGCTTCACCTCGCACGAATTCTCCTTCCGCTCCTCGGCTTCACGCTCGCCAGCTGCTCCTCCGCCCCTGGCCCCATCCCCGTCGACGCCCGTCCCATGTATGGCGCGCCGGAAATCCCGCGCCCTTCCCTGCTCCGTCAGGCCGACGCTCGTTTCGTCCAAACCGCCAGCGCCGAATTCGGCGGCAACCGCAAACTCGCCAGTCTCTCCTGGACCGGCCAGGGCGATCGTCTGCTCGCCGCGGGAAACCTCGACGACGCCATGCGCCGCTACAACGAAGCCTGGCTCCTCGATCCCGAAAACTTCGAAGCTTACGAGGGCTTCGCCCGCGTCCTCCTCGCCCGCGGCCAAACCTCCACCGCGCTTCCGCATTTCCGCAAAGCCATCGAGCTCTGCCCCGACGAAACCGAGCGCGCCGCTCTCACCGCCGAGCTCCAGCGCCTCGCCGATTAATCACCTTCCGCTGGAGGCGCGGTGCCTCCACCGCGCAACCCTCCGCTGTCGCTGGCCGCTAGTTCGCCCGACGCTTGTCGCAAGCCGTCGTATCGATCCCCAACGCCGCATACACGAAACAGCATTCCGTGAACGTGCTGAAAATCGGCACCAGCCCGACCAGCCCCCACCAGCTGTGATAGTGGTTCCCGACCATCATGATCAGGCACCCGGCTACAAACCTCGCCGCACCATCATAGGATCCAACGTTCTTTTTCATGGGAGAACTGGGTTCGCCCCGAGGATACGCCGTCGCTCCCCCGCCCGCTCCGCACTTCTTGCCAAATCCTTCGCAGTTCAACCCGTAGGTTGCGCGCTCGCCGCGCAACTTTCACGCGCGCTCGCCGCGCAACCTTCACGCGCTCGCCACGCAACCTTCACGCCGCCGCCCTCGCCTCACGCCCCTTCGCGCACGCGATGCGCCTTCGACACCGCCACGTATTTTTCCGCCCAACCTCGCAACGCCTTCTGCTCCGCCTCGCTCAACGCCCGCGTCACCTTCGCCGGCGCACCCAACACCATCGATCCCGGCGGCACCACCGTTCGCGGCGTCACCACCGCACCCGCGCCCACGATGCAACGCGCGCCGATCTTCGCTCCGTCGAGCACCGTCGCTCCCATCCCGATCAAACACTCATCGCCAATCGTGCACGCATGGATGATCGCCGCATGCCCGATCGTGCACCAATCGCCGATGATCGCATCCAGATCATCCGCCAGATGCACAATCACGTTGTCCTGAATATTCGTCCCTTCCCCCACCACGATCCGCGCAATATCCCCCCGCAGCACCGCGCCATAAAACACACTCGACTGCTCGGCCAGCGTCACGTCGCCCACCACTGTCGCATTCTTCGCGACCCAATTCGCCCGCGCCACATCCGGCGTTTTCGACAAATGCCGTTCCAATCTTTCTTCAACCGTCATGCGCCCACCGTCACCCGCCCCCGCCCCCGCCGCAAGCGACGAAACGCCCCACCTCTTGCCCATCCCTCCTCACCCCACCCCCCGCCTTCCCCGTCCTAACCCAAACCAACTTGTAATACATTATATTACATCATTACCCCCGCCTCCCCTCGACGCTGCCTTCACGTCCCGATCAATTGTAATACATTATATTACAATCGCCCGCGTTCTTTCCCTCTCACTTTTCGCCTCCTCACCCCATTCTCCTCCACCTCCCCTCCACTTCCTCCGCCGTCAAAAAAAATCTCGCTCCATCTTTCTCCCTGCGCCGCTCCTCACAACTTCTCCGATTCGCTGCTCGCCCCGCCCTCGCCACGCCTCAATCTCCGCTGCGCTCTCGCTCTCGCCATCTATGGACCTTCTGCTCCACGTCGGCCGCGGCCTGCTCGGCATCACTGTATTCGTCAGCCTCGCCGTCGCTCTCAGCGAAAACCGCCGCGCGATCGACTGGCGGCTCGTCTTCACCGGGCTCGCCCTCCAACTCGTCTTCGCCACCCTCGTCCTCTACGCGCCCCCCGTCCGCTTCGTCATCGAGTCGATCGGCAACGGCTTCGTGAAACTCCTCGATTTCACCAACGAGGGCACACGCTTCGTCTTCGGCTCACTCGTCGACCCTTCGAAACACGGCGTCGTCTTCGCCTTCATGGTGCTGCCGTCCGTCATCTTCTTCTCCGCACTCACGTCCGTCCTCTACTACCTCGGGATCCTCCAGAAGGTCGTCTACGCCTTCGCGTGGGTCATGTCGAAAACCATGAAGCTCTCCGGCGCCGAGAGCCTCTCCGCTTCGGGCAATATCTTCGTCGGCCAAACCGAAGCTCCGCTGCTCATCAAACCCTACCTCGAACGTCTCACCCGTTCCGAAGTCCTCGCCGTCATGGTCGGCGGCATGGCCACCATCGCCGGCGGCGTGATGATCGCCTACATCACGTTTCTCGGCGGCTCCGATCCCGCGCAACAAACGCTTTTCGCCACACACCTCATCACCGCTTCCGTGATCTCCGCGCCCGCCGCGCTCATGATCTCAAAAATCCTCGTGCCCCAAACCGAGAACGTGCAACGCGACCTCTCCATCCCGCGCGAAAAGGTCGGCGCCAATCTCCTCGACGCGATCTGCCTCGGCACCACCGACGGACTTCGTCTCGCCGTCAACATCGGCGGTATGCTCATCGTCTTCACCGCGCTCGTCGCTCTCGCCAACTACATCCTCGCCACCTGGATCGGCGCCCCCACCGGCCTCAACACCTGGGTTTCCTCGATTACCGGCGGCGCCTACCAAACCTTCTCCCTCGAGTTCCTGCTCGGCATGCTGTTCTCCCCGCTCGCGTGGCTGATCGGCATCGACTCAGGCCATCTTCTCGTCTCCGGCCAACTTCTCGGCACGCGCACCGTCCTCAACGAATTCATCTCCTACATGCAGCTGGGCGAGATGAAAGCCGCCGGCACTTTCGTCCACGAGCGCTCGATCGTCATCCTCACCTACGCGCTCTGCGGTTTCGCCAACATCGTCTCGATCGGCATCCAGGTCGGCGGCATCGGCGCCCTCGCTCCTTCCCAACGCGCCACCCTCGCCAAACTCGGCGTCAAAGCCCTCATCGGCGGCAATCTCGCCTGCTTCCTCACCGCCTGCATCGCCGGCCTGCTCACCCGCTGAGGTCCGTCGAAAGCTCCAGCCGCTTCGACCGATTTCAGGAGCCTGCTTGCAGGCGATTCCAATAGGCGCACGCGCCACATCGCCCCCACGCAGTCCCCAGACAGACTCGAGCTCGCTTACTTCTTATACCAACTCCCGTCCTCGCGCTGCAGCCACACCCCCGACGCACTGTTCGCCGCGATCTGCCGCGCCCGCGCCTTCCCCACTTGCTCCGCCGAAGAACCCGCGCGCTTCGCGATCTCCGCATACACCGCTTCACGATCGCGATTTTCCGCGCTCACCACACTCGCCGCGTCGCCGCCGCCATCGCGCACGTCCAGATACCCGCGATTGTTCTCTCCAATTGCTCCACTCGCCTTGAGCTGATCGACCTGCGACAGCCGCTGATTCATCCGCGCTTTCACCGCGCCGAGATCGTCCGCCGCCCGCACCGCCACCACGCCCAAGCCCAACACCAGGGCCAACACCAATCCGCAGATCCGCACCAAGGAAGTTTTCATGAGTTCAATTGCTGGAGTTTCCGATGGTCGCCGACTTCTGATCCAAATCGCCGAAAAAATCATCCAGCGCCCGATCCACGCGCACATTCACGTCCACCGTCGCATGCACCTGCACCGGATCGAGTTTCACGTGAATGCAACCGCCGAGCAGAACCGCCACCAAAGGAAGAAAAAGGCGCAAGCGCATGGGAAAAATCGTGACAAATACTCCTCCAAAGACGGCCGCTGGCAACAGAAGTTTCTCACCGCACATCCAACGAAAACGGCTGCTCCAATCCCAGCTTCAACACGTGCCGCAAGGGTCCCGCCACGTTGATCTCGAACGTCACCTTCTCCACTACGCTGCTCGCCTGCATCGGCTGCGCCGTCAGGGTCACCGACGCCGTCCGCCCGCGCTCATCTCCGTCTGGCGTCAGGCTCACGCGCAACGACTCCACCCTCAATTCCGTGCGGCCCATCTCGATCGCCGCCATGTCGTCGTAAGCGGGATTCTCCGGCCGCAACCACTTCGCGAGCGGCCCCGCCCACGGCGGAATCAGCTCGAAATACCTCGGCACCCGATCCGTCAAAAACCCCGGCGTCGCCGCCAGCCGCACCGACGCCGGCTCGTGCTCCCCCAATCTCAACTGGCCCACCCCCAGCTGAAACCCGTCCCGCTCGTTCCAACCCATTCGCACCGCGCCATCGATCCGCCCGCGCGCCTCCGCCAGACTCGCCGGCACCAACGCCGCCACGTCCTGCAACCCGACATTGATCACGCGCAAATTGATATCCACCGCCAGCGGCGACAGCGGGATCGTCGCCGGATCCACCACCACTTCTCCTCCCGCGATCTCCACGCGCGCTTCCGACAGCGTCACCGTCCCATTTTCATTCAACCGCCCGCGCGCCGAAAAACTCCGCGCCCCAAAACGCGTTGTCATGATCGTTCGGATACTCGCCTCGAAGGGCCCCGCGACCGCCGCCGCATCCCCCGCCGAAATTCGAAACTCTCCCCCCAGCCCCACCCCTTCAAGCGTCCACCCATCTGCTTCGTGCCGCACCACCGCGTCCGCCAACGACACCTTCACCACCCCGCTCGGCTGCCCGCCAAACAACTCCCCTCCTCCGCTCAACCTCACCACGCCCACCGCCGTCACCCCTTCCGCCACCTCGCCGATCTCCGGCACCGCCACCGGAAACCATTTCTCCAAATCCAACACCCCTTCCACAATCGTCCACTCGCCGTCGCCCCGAACATCCGCCCGCGCCTCGATCCGCAACTTCGTCCCCGCTCCATCGATCGTCACCAGCGCCCGCCGCCGCCAAGCGTCATCCCTTTCGATCGTCGCCTTCCACCGCAGGCTCGGCGCCCCGGGAAATTTCAACGCCGCAAACTCCCCTTCCAACTCGCCCTGAATCGGCGGCAGCACGAAGCCCGCCGCGTCTCCGCGCGACGGCAGCAGCGCGCACACCACACACAACACCATCACCCGCCACCTGCGGCCCTTCGGAAACATGCAGAATAAAGTCGGCAATTTCGCCCGCTTGCTAACGCACTCTCCTCCCGTCTGCCAACCCCGCATTCGCGGCGGCCCCGCCACCGCGAAAAGCTCCAAGCACCAAGATCCAAGCTCCAGAGAACGTCCAACCTCCCCATCGCCGATCTCCGCCGCGCCCCACGCGCCCATTGGAAGCTGAAGTTTGAACCTTCCCTGGAGCTTGCTGCTTGGATCTTCCGCGCGCCGCCTCGCGGCGCGCGGCCGGTTACTTCACCCGCGCCGCCGGCAACCGCCAGATCTGCTCCGCATACTCGCGAATCGTCCGGTCGCTCGAAAACTTCCCGACGCGCGCCGTGTTGAGGATCGCCTTCTTCGCCCACCCGGCCTTGTCGCGATACGCTTTGTCCACCCGCGCCTGACAATCGCTGTAAGCCCGAAAATCCGCCAACACCATGAACGGATCGCCGCCGCCCAACAGGCTGTGATGCAGCGCCCCAAACGCCCCGTGTTCTCCCGGCGTGAAATAATCGCTGCCCACCCAGTCCACCAGCGCCCGCAACTCTTCGTCCTGCTGATAAATCTCCCACGGCTTGTAACCCGAGCCCGCCAGCGCTTCGACCTGCGACACCGTCATGCCGAAGATGAAAATATTCTCGTCTCCGACCTCTTCCTTGATCTCGACGTTCGCGCCATCGAGCGTGCCGATCGTCAACGCCCCATTCAACGCGAGCTTCATGTTGCCCGTGCCCGACGCTTCCTTGCCCGCCGTCGAAATCTGCTCCGACAAATCCGCCGCCGGAATGATCTTCTCCGCCAGTGACACGCGATAATTCGGCAGAAACGCCACCTTCAACCGATCCCCGACGCGCGGGTCGCTATTGATCTTCGACCCGATCAGATTGATCGCGCGAATGATGTTCTTCGCCAGATCATAACCCGGCGCCGCCTTCGCCGCGAAAACAAACACCCGCGGCACAATATCCAGCGACGGATCCTGCAACAGCCGCCGATACAGCGCCAGGATGTGCAGCAGGTTCAAATGCTGCCGCTTGTATTCATGCAGCCGCTTGATCTGCACGTCGAACAACGCATCCGGCGAGACCTCGATCCCGCACTCCGCTTTGATCACCGCCGCGAGGTTCACCTTGTTCGCCCGCTTGATCGCCATGAACTGCTCCTGAAACGCCGCATCGTCCGCGAACTTCTCCAATCCGCGCAACAAATCCAGATCCCGCGCCCACGCCTCGCTGCCGAGCTTCGCGCTGATCAACTCCGACAACGCCGGATTGCACTGCAGCAACCAGCGGCGCGGCGTGATGCCGTTCGTCTTGTTCTGGAATTTGCCCGGAAACAGCGCGTCGAACTCCGGAAACAAATGCTTCTTCAAGAGCTCCGTGTGCAGCGCCGCCACGCCGTTCACCGCGTGCGATCCCGCCACCGCGAGGTTCGCCATCCGGATCATCCGGCCGTTGCCTTCTTCCACCAGCGAGCACACGCGCATCTTGTCCACCTGCCCCGGCCACATCTGCTCCACGCTCTTCAACAACCGCGCGTTGATGTCATAGATGATCTGCAGGTGACGCGGCAGCACACGCTCGAACAGCGACACGCTCCACTTCTCCAACGCTTCCGGCAGCAGCGTGTGATTCGTGTAACCAAACACCTTCCCGACGATCTGCCACGCGTCGTCCCACGACATCTGATGCTCATCGAGCAAAATCCGCATCAGCTCCGCCACCGCGATCGCCGGATGCGTGTCGTTCAACTGCACCGCCACCTTGTCCGAAAAATTCGCCCACGTGTTCAGCGGATTCCGGAAATGCCGCCGCAGGATGTCCCGCAGCGAACACGCCACGAAGAAATACTGCTGCACCAACCGCAGCTCCTTCCCGTTCTCCGTCTTGTCGTTCGGATAAAGCACCTTCGAGATCGTCTCGCCGATCGCCTTGTCCCGCACCGCCTCCACATAGCCGCCCGAGTTGAACGCCGCCAAATCGAAATCCTTCGAGGCCTTCGACGCCCACAAGCGCAACAGATTCACCGTCTTCGTCCCAAACCCCGCGATCGGAATATCGTGCGGCACGCCGATGATCGTCCTCGTGCCCACCCAGCGCGGACGCGAGTTGCCACGATCGTCGAACACGTTTTCCACGCGTCCATACAGCCGCACTTCCTGCGTGTAATCCGCGCGCACCACCTCCCACGGATCGCCAAAAAGTCCCCACGCATCCGGATGCTCCACCTGATGCCCGTTCACGAACTCCTGCTTGAACAAGCCGAACTCGTAATAAATCCCGTATCCAAGCGCCGGATAATCCAGCGTCGAAAGCGAATCCAGGAAGCACGCCGCCAGCCGCCCAAGGCCGCCGTTGCCAAGGCCCATGTCGACTTCCGACTCCCGCACCGCATCGAAATCGACCCCCAAATCCTTCAACGCCGCCCGCGCCTCCTCCATCATCCCCGTCGCCAGCAAATTGCTCTCGAACAGCCGGCCCATCAAATACTCGAGCGAGAAGTAATACAGCCGGCGCACATTCTCGTTATTGTGCACCGCTTGCGTCGCAATCATCCGCTCATGGATGCGATCGCGGCACGCCAGCGCCGTCGCCACCCACCAATCCCGCGGCGTCGCCGCCCCCGGAAACCGCGCCAGCGTCGACGTCAGGTGATGCCGAATCCGATCGGCCAGCACTTGTTTCCCATTCGCCTCCACGGAGTTCGTCGCTTGCGAGGCTTGGTTGGATTTTGAGGAAGGCGAAGACGCAGCAGTAGGCATGAGAAAAATGAGAACGCTATGGACGCTAAAAACCAATTTTCGTGCCACCGCGCGCACAAAGGCACGCCCTTTTTCATCCGTTTCTTCGCCGCCGCACGCCGCCCGCTCGCGCGCGCTTCCCTCGCTCAGGTCCTATCGCTGAAACCGCCGCGCCAACTCGCCGTGATTCAACTCGATATACGTCGGCCGCCCCATCGGACTCGTCAACGGCGCCCGCGTCGCAAACAACTGCCCCAACACCGCCTGCAACTCCGCCTCCCCACTCGCCGCCGGCAACCGCACCGCTTTCGCCGCCGCCATCTTCGCCAACTCCTCTCGCGCCAGGTCCGGGTTCCCATCCGGCCACCGCCCCTCCCGAAACGCTCCCAGCAAATCCCGCAAAAATCCTTCCGCATCCGCCGGCTCCATCCACACCGGCACGCCTTCGATCCGGAAAAAATTCCGCCCAAACTCCGCCACCTCAAATCCGTGCGCGTTCAAAAACAACAGCCGGTCCAACAACATCGTCGCCGAAATCGGATCCAGCTCCATCGGCACCGGCAGCAGCAAGCGCTGACTCGGCACGTCCCCACGCTTGAACTGCTCCTGCAATCGCTCGAACCAGATCCGCTCATGCGCCGCCCGCCGGTCGAGCAACACCAACCCCGCCGCCGTCTCGAATAACGCATACGTTCCATGCGCCAGCCCCACAAACCGCCACGTCGGCGCCACCGGGGGCGGAGCCGCCGCGACGGAATTTGGCGTTCGAACTTCGCCGTCCGGAATCGAGGGATTGGGCTGCGGATCCCGCGACGACGAAGTCGTCGTCGCCACGCTCGGCGCCACCATCGACCGGTCTCCCGCTCGAAACGGCAACGCCACCGCCGGACGCAGGTTCGCTCCCGCCCCCGCCACCGGCGTTCCGACTTGCCCCCGATCCCCACTTTCCCAACTCGAAACTCGAAACTCCGAACCCGAAACCTCCGCCGTCCCGGGCGTGCCGATCTCCCGCAAGCGCGACAACACCGCCCGTATCACAAATCCCCTTACCGCCGGCTCGCTCCTGAACCGCACCTCCCGCTTCGCCGGGTGCACGTTCACGTCCACCGCCGCCGGATCGCAGTCGAAAAACACGAACGCCACCGGATAACGCCCTTTCGGCATCGATTCGTGATAACTCTCGATCAGCGCGTAGTTCAGCGTCCGGCTGTCCACCGGTCGTTGATTTACGAATACGATCATCTCGTGACGCGTCCCGCGCCCCACGCCCGGCTTCCCGATAAATCCACTCAACCGCATCCCCGTCTCCGCCGCCTCGATCGGCACCAGCGCCTCCGCCGTCTGCCGCCCAAAGATCTCCGCCACCCGCTCCGCCAGCGTCGCACACTGCGGCGAACGAAAAATCACCCGCCCGTCTTCGATCAACGTGAACGCCGTGCCCGGACACGCCAGCGCATACAGCCGCACGCACTGCACAATATGCGCCGCTTCCGTCTGATCCGTCTTCAAAAACTTCCGCCGCGCCGGCACCGAGTTGAACAAATGCGTCACCTCGATCCGCGTCCCGACCGGCCTCCCACAATCGCGCACGTGCACCATCTTTCCGCCATTCACCAAAATCTCCGTCCCCACGTCCCGATTCGCTTCGCGCGTCTGCAGCTCGAATCTTGAAACACTCGCAATCGAAGGCAGCGCCTCCCCGCGAAATCCATAACTCGCCAACCGGTCCAGATCGCCCGCCTCCACGATCTTGCTCGTCGCATGCCGCTCCAACGCCAGCAGCGCATCGTCCCGCGACATCCCCCAACCATTATCCTCCACGCGCATCAACGCCCGCCCGCCATGCCGAAACTCCACCTCGATCCGCGTCGCCCCCGCATCCAGCGCATTTTCCACCAATTCCTTCACCACCGCCGCCGGCCGCTCGATCACCTCGCCAGCGGCGATCTGATTCGCAACCCGATCAGGAAGAATGCGGACCTTGGCCATCAGCCTCTCAGCAAAGCGTGAATTCCCTCGCAAACGGAAGCGCAGAATTCATCCGCCGCTTCGCGACGGAAGCTCCAAGCACCAAGATCCAAGCTCCAGAGAATGACCAAGCCCCAAACTCCAAGGAGGGCGGCGAATCCTGAAGATTGGAGTTTGGAGGTTCTCTGGATCTTGGAGCTTGGATCTTGGATCTTTCCTACCGTTTCCCTTCCGCCACCAACCTCGCCTCCCACTCCGCCGGCACTTCCGCATAGTGACTAAACTCCTCCTCGTGCCGCCCGCGCCCGCTCGTCAACGACCGCAGCGTCGTGCTGTAACGATGCAACTCCTTCTGCGGCACGTGCGCATGGATCACCTGAAACTGCCCGTCCGTATCCACACCCAGGATATGGCCGCGCCGCGCCGATAAATCCCCCATCACCGCCCCCATGTAATACTCCGGCACCGTCAACTTCACCTTGTAAATCGGCTCCAGCAAACAGGGCGACGCCGCCAAAAACGCCTCCTTGAACGCGTGATACCCCGCCACCTGAAACGCGATGTCCTTCGAATCCACCGGATGCATCTTCCCGTCGTAAAAATCCACCTTCACATCCGTCACCCGAAACCCCGCCCGCACCCCTTCGCTGCATGCCGTCCTCAATCCTTTCTCCACCGACGGCACGAACACGCGATCCACATTCGTCCCGACCAACGACTGCGTAAACTCCACCCCGCTGTCGCGCGGCGCCGGCTCGATCCGCAGCCACACTTCCGCAAACTGCCCCGCCCCGCCGGTCTGTTTCTTATGCCGATACCGCGACTCCCCGCGTCCGCGAATCGTCTCCCGATACGGAATCCCCGGCTCCACCAACTCCACCGTCACCCCAAATCGCCGCGCCAGCCGCTCCACGATCACTTGCAGGTGAATCTCGCCCTGCCCCGACACGATCGTCTGATGCAGCTCGTCATCCACCCGATAGTGAAAGGTCGGATCTTCCGCGTGCAGCGTCGCCAGCCCCACCGCGAGTTTATCCTCCTCGCCTTTCGACCGCAGCTTCAACGCCCCATGGATATTCGGACGCGGAAACTCCACCTTCGGCAGCGTCACGACGAACCGCGGACTGCACAGCGTGTCGTCCGTCCGCGTCTCCCGCAGCTTCACCACCGCGCCCAAATCTCCCGCCCTCAACTGCGGCACCGGCATCCGGTCGTGTCCATTTAACACATACACCTGCCCCAACCTCTCCATCACCTTGCGCGCCGGATTAAAAAGTTCGGCACCGCTTGTGACGGTGCCGGAGTAAACCCGAAACAACGATAACTCGCCCACACCGGGCTCGTTCATCGTCTTGAAAACATACACCACCGGCTCCGCCTGCGTCAGCGCCACCGGCACATGCACACCGCTCGCATCCAACGCATCCACCTCCGCCCGGTCCACCGGCGACGATCCATACTTCGCCACAAAATCCATCAATCGCGCCACGCCCACATTCGTCTCCGCCGACACCGCAAAGAGCGGAATGAACACCTGATTCTGAATCGCCCGATGCAACCCCGCCCGCAGCTCGTTCTCATCCAACACCCCTTCCGCAAAAAACCGCTCCATCAACGCGTCGTCCGACTCCGCCACATACTCGATCAACTCCTTGTGCAACGTGTGCACTTTCTCCGCCAGCTCTCCCTCCGCCGCCGCCTCCGTGTAACTCCCGTTTCCACCCGGCTTGTAAGTCACCACTTCGTTCCGCAACACATCCAGCACGCGACTAAACCCCGGCCCCGCATCCATCGGAATCGTCATCGGAAACACCTTCTGCCCAAAATGCTCCCGCGCCGACGCCACCACCGCGTCGAAATCCACATTCGCCTTGTCCAGCGCGTTCACCACCAGCACGCGCGGCAATCCATGCAGCGTCGCATTATCCCACACCGCATCCGTCCCCACGCCGAGCCCGTGCGCCGCGTTCACCACCACCAGCGCAAAATCCCCCACGCGCATCGCGCTATACGCCTCCGCGATGAAGTCCGCGTAGCCCGGACAATCGATCACGTTCAACTTCTTCCCCTGCCACTCCGTGTTCAGCAGCGTCGCGTGAATCGAGATCTGATGCTGCTTCTCGCTCGCGTGATAATCCGACACCGTCGATCCACCCGCGATACTGCCCATCCGCCCAATGCGTCCCGCACACGCGAGCATCGCCTCGCACAACATCGTCTTTCCCGCCGACGCATGGCCAACAACCGCAAAACTTCTCAGGTCCGAGGTGGCGTAGTCTTTCATGACGAAAAAACCAGGGGTAAACGCCGGTTCTCCGCCGGAACACCCCGCGGCAAACCTGCCCCACTATAGCCACTTTTCGCCCCCGCGCCTCCGCATCTCCCAAAAAACACTCCGCATCCATTGGTGGAGCCCGACGTCCCCGTCGGGCTAAGGCAACCCCGCCCCCCCCGTAGCACGGTCAACCTGACCGTGCTCCCCTCCCGCCGCCCCTTCTCACCCCAACACCTTCGCCCACCGCTTAAACTGCCGCGCCACCTGCTTCGGCCCGGGCATTCCCGTCCCTTCGCGCTTCGCCAGCGCCCGCTTCAAATCGAACACCTCCACCCAATCCGCCCCAAACGCCGGATGCACCTTTTGCACCGCATCCGTCGGCAACTGATCCAGCGCCACCGCATGCTCCTCCGCCAGCCGCACCACCGCACCCACCGCGTGATGCGCCTCGCGAAACGCCACCCCTTTCAACACGAGATAATCCGCCAAATCCGTCGCGAGCAGCGCCGGATCCGCCACCGCCGCCGCACACTTCTCTTCGTAAATTTTCATTCCACCCACCGTCCCCGCCAACACGTCCGCGCACAGCGCCGTCTGATCATAACTGTCGAACACCGGCGGTTTGTCCTCCTGCAGATCCCGATTGTAAGTCAGCGGCAGCCCTTTCGAAAGGGTCAGCAGCGTATGCAGATTCCCCTGCAACCGCGCCGACTTCCCGCGCAACAGCTCGCACGAATCCGGATTCTTCTTCTGCGGCATCAACGACGATCCCGTGCAAAACGCGTCCGGCAGCTCCACAAACTTGAACTCCGCGCTGCTCCACAAAATCAAATCCTCCGCGATCCTCGACGCATGCACGCCAAACATCGCGCACGCATTCGCGAATTCAATGAAGAGGTCGCGATCCGCCACCGTGTCCATCGAGTTCTGCGACACCTGCGGACGCCCTTTCGCATCCACAAATCCGAGCGCTTTCGCCGTAAACTCGCGATCGATCGGCAGCGTCGTCCCCGCAATCGCGCCCGATCCCAGCGGACACCAGTTCGCATGCTCCGCCACGTCGTAAAACCGCTGCCGGTCCCGCTCCAGCATTTCCATCCACGCAAACAAATGATGCGCCAGATACACCGGCTGCGCCCGCTGCAGATGCGTGTATCCAGGAATCAATACGTCCCGATTCGCCTCCGCCGCCGCCAGCAACGCCCGCTCCGCCCCCTTGATCTTCTCCGCCAAGACACCGCACGCATGCTTGAAAAACAGTCTCATGTCCGTCGCGACCTGGTCATTCCGGCTCCGCGCCGTGTGCAACTTCGCCGCCGCCGGCACGCGCTTCGTCAACGCCTGCTCGATGTTCATGTGCACGTCTTCGAGCTTCGTATCCCAACGAAACTTCCCCGCCTCGATCTCCGCCAAAATCGCATCCAGCCCCGCATGAATCGCGTCGCGCTCCTCCTTCGTGATCAGCCCCACGTGCGCCAGCATCGCCGAATGCGCCTTGCTTCCCGCAACGTCAAACGGCGCCAGCCGCCGGTCGAACGACACCGACTCGCTGAACTGCAACATCAGTTCCGCCGGCCCCGCCGTGAACCGCCCGCCCCACGTCACCTGAGAAGCTTTCTTCGCCATAAGTCCGCCGACACCACTCGCTCGCGCCCCTCCCCGCAACGCGAAATCTGCATCGCCTTGTGGGGCGAGGTCTCCCGACCCCGCCGTCCGACCGCCGTAGCACGGTCAACCTGACCGTGCTCCCACATTCCCATTTGCCCACCCCCATCCCCTCCCCAACTTCCCCTCCATGCCTTTCCGCCAGTTCTTAGCCTTCGCCTTCCTGGCCGCCACCGCCCTCGCCGCCGAACTCCCCCTCGACCGCTACAACCGCGTCGACATCGCCGACGCCAAAACCTCCATCTACATCGGCAGCATCACGATGAAGCTGCCTACCTTCGTCCGCGAAAACGGCGTCTTCTCCGCCCCCTACCAGGCGAAAGTTTTCCCCTACTTCTTCTACAACGAAAGCGGCACCCTCTCGATCGCCATCCCCGACGAAACCCTTCGCGCCCTCGAACGCGGCGAGGTCATCCATTTCACCGGCCAGGCCTTCAACGACGACGGCGAAGAACGCCACGTCGAGGGCCGCGCGATCCCCGACGGCCCCAACTCCCTCTCCGGCTCCATCAAGGTCCGCGTCTTCGTCTCGAAGAAAATCCAGCTCATCTTCAACACCACCTACCGCTTCCCCTAGGTGGAGCCCGACGTCCCCGTCGGGCTCGGCAGGGCGCGTTGTCCCCACGCGCCGTAACCCCGCGTCCTTACCACAACGCCGCGTTTCACTCCGCCCAATAAAACACCACCGGCGTCTCCACCGAGGGATGAAGGCTGTGATGCACCGGACAATTATGCGCGATCGTCTCCAGCCACTCCGCCAGCGGATCCGTCTTCTTGATGGGCATCCAAAATTGTGCCGCCAACCGCACGACCCTTCTCGGCGCATCCGCTGACATCTCTTTCGTCACCTCAAAACGGATACGGCCCAACTCCACGCCTTTCTTCTTCGCCGCGATTCCCATCGTGGTCACGACACACGTCGCATACGAGGTCGCCAATAGATCCGTCGGCGAAAACGCCTCCCCGCGCCCCATGTTGTCCTTCGGCGCATCCGTATTCAGCTCGCAGCCCGACGGCCCATGCACCGCCACGCAGTGCAACTCCCCTTGATACTCACCCGTAATCTTAACCATCCGCCCAGCCTCACACCTCCCGCTCTCAACGCAACCCTCCCCACGCCTTCCCAAAGTGTCATATTATGTATGACACTTTCCTCCCGCCTTCTCCCGCAACTCGGCGCTTTTCCCGCTTCGCTCACAACGCCGACGCCGCCCACGGCGGCACCGGCACTTCGCGATCCACGCCGTAATCCATCAAAAGATTCTGCAGCCACGGCCGGTTCGCCGAACACTGCGCCAGCCGCACATACGTCTGCCCTTCGCGTTGCGTCAGCTCATACCGCTCCACGCGCACCATGATCGGCTCCTGCTCTCCGTGCAGCGAGCACACCACTTCCGCCGATTTGTTTTTCGAATCCAGCTTCAAGGTCCGCACTTCGCCATAACGCGCGATGCGCTGATTGATGAAACTCTGCGCCGCCTTGCTCGCGATCGCATCCTTCGCCGCGGAGAACATCCCGCCATAGAATCTCCTCCCCGCGCATTTGTTCCTCCCCGCCGCGCAACACTCCTCCACCCCCGAACCGCGCCGCCAAACCCGTGTCCCTCTGTCCCTTGGCGCAACACCCCCCGGCGCCCACCGCCCTCGCTCGCATGAAACTCTCCGCCACTCACTTGAAACGCTACCGCGAGATCGTTCGCCTGCTCTGGAAATACGGCCGCTCCGACCTCGCCCGCCAGATGGCCGCGTCCGCCGAATTCGAAGCCCCCGATCCCAACGACGCCGATCTCCCCGTCGACGCCAAACCCGAGCAGCTCGCCGACGATCTCGAGGCCATGGGCCCGACCTACGTGAAACTCGGACAAGTCCTCGCCGGCCGCCCCGACCTCCTCCCCGAAGCCTACCTCAAAGCCCTCGAACGTCTCCAGGATCGCGTCAAACCGTTCCCGTTCTCCGAAGTCGAAGAGATCGTCACCACCGAGCTCGGCGTCCGCCTCTCCAAAGCCTTCACCCGCTTCGAATCCACGCCCATGGCCGCCGCCTCGCTCGGCCAGGTTCACTACGCCGAACTCCGCGACGGCCGCCCCGTCGTCGTCAAAGTCCAACGCCCCAACATCCGCGCCCAAATCGCCGAAGACTTCGAAGTCCTCGGCGAAATCGCCGCGTTCCTCGACAGCCACACCGCGATGGGCAAACGCGTGCGCTTCACCGCCGTCCTCGAAGAGTTCCGCCTCACCATCCTCCAGGAACTCAACTACGAGCTCGAAGCCCAAAACCTCACCCGCGTCGGCGAAAACCTCCGCGACTACCCGCTCCTTCTCATCCCGCAACCCGTCCCCGATTACACGTCACGCTGCGTCCTCACCATGGACTACGTGCGCGGCCGAAAAATCACGTCGCTCTCCCCACTCGCGCGTCTCGACATCGACGGCGCCCCGCTCATCGAAGAACTTTTCAAAGCCTACCTGAAACAGGTCCTCGTCGACGGCCTCTTCCACGCCGACCCGCACCCGGGCAATGTCTTCATCACCGACGACGGCCGCATCGCCCTCCTCGACCTCGGCATGGTCGGACACACCTCGCCGAGCATGCAGGAAAACCTCCTCAAAATCCTGCTCGCCGTCAGCGACGGCAAAGGCGACGAAGCCGCCGACATCGCCATCCGCATGGGCGAGAAGCTCGAGGACTTCAACCCGCCCGAATTCCGCCGCCAGGTCAGCCAGCTCGTCGCCCTCCGTCGCGATCAAGGACTCGAGCAAATGAACGTCGGCCGCTCGATCCTCGAGCTGTCGCAAAAATCCCGCGACAACGGCCTGCGCGTCCCCAGCGAACTCACGCTGCTCGGCAAAACCCTCCTTCAACTCGACGAGGTCGGCCGCATCCTCGACCCCGACTTCGACCCCAACGGCTCGATCCAACGCAACGTCACCGAGCTGATGTCGCAGCGCATGAAGCGCGATCTCACGCAGGGAAATCTCTTCAGCTCCATGCTCGAGATGAAGGATTTCCTCACCAGCCTGCCGACGCGTCTCAACCGCATCATGGATGCGATCACGAACGCCGAGCTCGAGGTGAAGATCAAAACCATCGACGCCCCGATCGTCCTCGACGGCATGCAAAAGATCGCGAACCGCATCACCTGCGGCGTCGTTCTCGCCGCCCTCATCGTCGGCGCGTCCTTGCTGATGCAGGTCCAAACGCGCTTCCAGATCTTCGGTTATCCCGGCCTCGCGATCCTCCTCTTCCTCGCCGCCGCCGCCGGCGGTTTCTACCTCGTCGGCAGCATCTTTCTCCAAGACTACAAAACCCGCAAAAAACTCGGCCGCTAACCCTCGTTATGAAACCACGAATGGACACGAGGGCACACTAATGGAGAGAATGGCCGACCAGGAGCGTGTCCCAATCCTGATCACCTTTCAGTGACTCCCCTTTGCAGATCCGTCATTCGTGTAAATTCGTGTCCATTCGTGGTTCAAATGGATGATTCCGCTCCTATTTTTTTGCGCCTTCTTGCGCCTCTTTGCGGCCATCCCTCCACCTACTCCCCGACCAGAAACTCCCGCATAAACCGCACCTGCGCATAAAACTGAAAGTCCTGGTTCACCTTCTTCCGGAATCCGTGCCCTTCGTCCTTCGCCTCGAGATACCAAACCACCCCACCGTTTTTTCGAATCGTCTCCGCCATCTGCACCGCCTCCGTCCGCGGCACCCGCGGATCGTTCGCGCCCTGCACCACGAATAACGGCACCTGAATCTTCGCCGCATTCGTCAGCGGCGAAATCTCATTCAAAAACGCCCGCATCTCCGGATCGCGCTCATCCCCATACTCCGCGCGCCGCAGATCCCGCCGATAACTTTCCGTGCTCTCGAGAAACGTCACGAAATTACTGATACCAACCACGTCGATCGCCGCCCGAATCCGATCGCTGTAGTGCGTCGCCGTCGCGAGCGTCATGTAGCCGCCGTAGCTTCCTCCCATCACGAGCACGCGCGACGCATCCAAATCCGGCTGCTCTTTGATCCACTCCAACAGCGCACCGATGTCCTTCACCGAATCCTCGCGCAGCTTCCCGTTATCCAGCCGCAGGAACGTCTTCCCGTAACCCGCCGATCCGCGCACGTTCGGATAGATGATCGCCGCGCCCAGTTCGTTCAGCAGATAATTATTCCGCCCCAAAAACCACGGCCGCGCCTGACTTTCCGGCCCGCCGTGAATGTTCACGATCACCGGCCGCTTCCCCGCAAACCGCACCGCCGGCCGAAACAAAAACCCCGAAATCTCCCGGTCATCGAAACTCTTCCACGTGATCAATTGCGCCTCCGTCAACTCCGACGCCACCACGCCGCCCAACTCGCTCTCCGTCCACCGCGTCACCGCTCCCGTCTCCGCATCCAGCACGAACACGTCCCCCGCAATCGACGCCGAGCTCAGCGTGAACGCGAACTGCCGCCCTTCCTCGTGCCAACCGCCCGCGCCAATCACGCCCACCGGAATCCCACTCACCGGCCGATACTCGCGCGTCGTCGTATCCATTAAATAAAGACGCGACGCCCCCGCTTCGTTCACCCCAAACACCAGCCGCTCCCCATCCTCCGTCACCGCCAAACTCTCCACGTCGCCCTTCAAATCCTTCGTCAAAAACTCCGTCTCGCGCGTCGCCAGTTCGATGAACGCCAGCCGGTGAAATTCACTCTCCAGATCCGTCGTCACGAACACGCCTTTCCCGTCCGCGCTGAACTCCCCCGCGCCATACGCCACGCCCGTCTGCGTCCGCGGCGTCAGCTCCGTCTTCGTCCCCGCCACCGCATCCACCAGCCATAGATGCGACTCGTTGATCGAAACATATTCCACCACCAACAACGCCCGGTCGTCCGGCGACCAATCCACCACAAACCAGCCGCCACCCGCCATCTCCGCCACCCGTCGATCGCTCTTCGGATCGCGCGGATCCATCACATACAAATCGCGATCCGCTCCATTTCTCCGCGTCGATCCATACGCAATCCGATCGCCTTGGTTGCTCCACACCACGCCGCCGTTCTGCGTCCGCTCTCCGCCATCCGTCAGCAAGGTCACGTTTCCATCGCGAAAATCCTGACGATACAGCTGCCGGAACTCACTCCCGCCGCGATCCCTCGAGAAAACAAAAAACTCCCCCGCCACCGGATCGATTCCTTCCGAGGTCACCGGCTCGTCAAAAAACGTCAGCTGCCGCCGCATCCCAAGCGGCGCGTTCACGCCGTGCAACTGCACCGTGTTGCCGAATCGCGTCCCGATCAGCATCTCCGTCCGCGTCGGATGCCAACCGCCAAAGGTCGCCGTCCGAAACTCCGTGTAACGCTTCGCCTCCTCCGCGATCGAAACCGGAATCGCCGGAATATTCTCCGTCACCAAATTCTCCGGCGCCCGGATCGCCGGCGCCTCCGCGGCCAACACCGCCTCCGCCACCACCAACGCGCACACCAACCACCGTGAGTTCGCCATGCGCCCACCCCTACGCACTTCCCCCGCCGTCCGCAAGGTGGAGCCCGACGTCCCCGTCGGGCTCAAAACACTCCGCCTCGCCCCACCCCGTCACCTCCCCGCCATCTCGAAATGCGCCCTCACTTCCTCGCTGCTCTGATTTGATAAATCCTTCGCCAGCGCGCGCCGCATGCGCGCCCGCGTTTCCTCCGACAAATTTTCGAGCACCGCATTGTGCACCGCCGGCGGCGCCGCGAAATCCCACGTCGCATCCGGACGATTCTTCAAAAACGTCTCCACCTCCTCTGCGATCACGCGCACATTCCGCCGCTCGACTTCCTCCTTCATCGGCAACCGCTCGTCGATCGACATGCCTGTGCGGCCGCCCATGATTCCTCCCGGCGCACCCGGCGCACCCGTCTGCTGCTTCGAGCTCTGGAAACGCCCCGCCACGTCCGAGTCATTCGCCGTGTAGCTTTTCTTTCCCTGCGGGAAGTCCATCGCTTCAACGAGATCGAGCCGCGGCGTCTGACCCGGCTCTCGCTGCTCCGCATAAATCCGCAAATGTCCGCGATCGAGCGTAACGATAAAATTTTCGTTCATGGCAAAAAGGGTCGGTGGTTCTCGGTGGTTCTCTTAATCGAAGGCGAGCGTCACGTTGATATTCCCGCGCGTCGCCTTCGAATACGGACACGTCTGATGCGCCAGGTTCATGATGTGCTGCGCATCCGATCCGCTGATACCGGGCATCGCCGCGCGCAACTCCACGTTCAACCGCCAGCCGCCGCGATTGTCCTCATCCAAGTTCGCGCGCGCCACGACGGTCATTCCTTCCGTCGGCAAATGCGCCGTCGTCGCCGCATTCTTCAACGCTCCTAAAAAACACGACGCATACGCACCCGCAAACAGGTGCTCCGGCGTCACACTTCCTTGTTGTTCGTCCGTGGACAGGCGCACCGAGAAGCCGCCATCCGGCGCCTCCACCGTGCCATCCCGTCCACCTTGCGCGATCATTTCCGCGGTGTGGATGGTTTTCATCGCCGCAATCTACGCAGCCCCGCGTCCCCCGAAATCGGGCGAATGTCGGCGCGCCCGATGGGTGATTTCCCGCTTCGCTTTTCGCCGCCACTGTAGGGCGGGGTCTCCCGACCCGCCGTTCCCGTTTCGTATTTTCTCCCACCCCTCTTTCGCGCACCGCCGCGCGCGTTCGTGTGTCAGACTCCCGCTGCCATGACGCCTATCAACCGCTACCGCGACCGCAGCGAGGCCGGCCAGGCGCTCGCCCGTCATCTCGCCTCTCACGTTCACGACCACACGCTCGTGCTCGCTCTTCCACGCGGCGGCGTTCCCGTCGCCGCCGAAATCGCCCGCGCACTCGATCTACCGCTCGACGTTTTTCTCGTCCGAAAAATCGGCCATCCTTCCAATCCCGAGCTCGCCATCGGCGCCATCGCCAGCGGCGGAGTCCAACTGCTCGACGACTCGCTCATCGCCGCCGAGCGCATTCCAGACGAGGTCGTCACCGACATCATCAATCGCGAGTCCGCCGAACTCCGCCGCCGCGAAACGCTCTACCGCGGCGATCGCCCACCGCCCGATCTCGCCCATCGCCGCATCATCCTCGTCGATGACGGTCTCGCCACCGGCTACAGTCTCCGCGTCGCCGTGCTCGCACTTCAACACATGCGCCCACCCCACATCACGGTCGCAATCCCCGTCGGCGCCCCCGACTCCTGCGCCACGCTCGCCGCCGCCGTCGACGAACTCGTCTGCCCCATTCAACCCAATCCGTTTCACGCCGTCGGACTCTGGTATGATCACTTTCCCGCCGTCAGCGACGACGAGGTCCGCGAAATCACCCACGACACCACCACGAGATAGCGCAGAACTTCAGCCCGTCCGGCTCAACTCCCGCGCCACCACCTTCAAATCCGCCACCAATCCCGCATACGCCCCCTCACGATCTCCCGACGGCGTTCGCAAAATCGACGACGGATGCACCGTCGCCACCAACCGTTTTCCAAACGGCGCCTCCAACACTTTCCCGCGCTGCTGCGTCACGCGAAAATTCCGCCCCATCAACGCCTGCGCCGCCGTAGCCCCCAACGCCACCACCAGCTCCGGTTGAATCAACTCCAGCTCTGTATCCAGCCAAACACGACACGCCGCGATCTCCCGCGCATTCGGCTTCTGGTGCAGCCGCCGCTTCCCCGCCGGCTTCCACTTAAAATGCTTCACCGCATTCGTCACATACACGTCGTCCCGCTCGATGCCCGCCTCCACCAGCGCCCGATCCAACAACTTCCCCGCCGGCCCCACAAACGGCCGCCCCGCCAAATCCTCCTGATCGCCCGGCTGCTCCCCAATCATCATCACCCGCGCCTTGACCGGCCCTTCGCCAAACACCGTTTGCGTCCCGATCTTGTAAAGCGGACACCGCGTGCACCCACGCGCCTCCGCCCGCACTTTTTCGAGCGTCTGCCTTTTCGCCGCCACTCCCCAACCTGCCGGGTCCCACCCCTTGCGCAACCACTCCGTCCTCTACGCCTCTCCCCGGCTCTTCAGAAATCGAAAATCCCAAATCGAAATTCGAAAATCACCCCGCCGCCGCTCTCACCCGATCCGCCAAAATCTCCACCAACAACGGATGCGCTCCCATCGTCCGCGTAAATCGCACGCCTTCCATCCGACCTCCACGCGCCCGCTTTACAATCTG
Organism: Verrucomicrobiota bacterium; assembly: GCA_023426435.1. Taxonomy (GTDB): domain Bacteria; phylum Verrucomicrobiota; class Verrucomicrobiia; order Opitutales; family Opitutaceae; genus Opitutus. Next base: position 21,986 of record JAFAAS010000136.1, read on the forward strand.
CGCCACGTCCCCGTCCGGCCCCGCATGCTTTCCGGGCGCAATAAACAAAAGCGCCACCACCACCCCGCCATCCCGCCATCCTTCTCTCGCCAACAATCCCTCCAGCAGCGGCTCGTTAAACGCAAACTCCTCCCCCGCTCGCCGCTCCATGCTGCACGCCGCCACGTCCGCCACTTCATCGCCCAATCTCTCCCGCACCTGCGCCGCCACCGCATCGCGCACCGCCGTCACGCCCCGCGCCGGACTCCCATGATCCACCACCGCCACCCGCACTCCCCCTGTAGGAGCCTGCTTGCAGGCGATTTCTTCCACCTCCGCCCGCACATGCTCCACCAAAATCTCCGCTAGTCGCGTCTCCCCTTCGACAAACAAAGGCGCCGCCACCCGCCCACGCAAACTCCCCCGCTGCGCCACCACCGCCGGCACATGCCGCACAATCGCATACGACGGTCCCACAAACAGCGGCGCCACGATCACATCGCTCACGCCTTCCGCTACACAGCGATCCAACGCCTCCTCCAACAACTCCGCCCGCCTCCCTTCCAACTCCTCCGCCGACACCTTCGTCGAATGCGCCACCGACACCGGCTCCACCTTCATTCCCACCTTCCCCTCCAACTCCACCGCCAGCCGCCGCAACTGCAACGTGCTCGCCGCTTCCAGCGACCCATTATCCACCAACAAAACCCGCCGATGGCGCGGCAGCGCCGGTAGGGGCGGCTCTCCGAGCCGTCCGCCTTCACCATCCATCCGCATTCCTCCGCTCAAATCTCACACCCCATCATCCCCGCGCTCGCACTCTGCTGCGCCGCCGCCGCGAGCTCACTCCAGCGCACCACTTCACCAACAATAATCATCGCCGGACGCCCCTGCAGATTCGCCAACAACGCATCCGCTTCCACCAGCGTCCCAAATCGCAAACTCTGCGACGACAACGTCGCCCCCGCCACGACCGCCACCGGCGTCGTCTCCGGCAATCCACCACCGCGCAACTCGCACGCGATCTCCGAAAACCGCCGCGTGCCCATATAAATGCACAGCGTCGCCCGCAGCGCCGCCAGCGCCCGCCAGTTCGTCGGCGCCCCATTCCGATCCGCGCATGCATGACCGGCCACAAACACCGTCGCCGACGTCACCCCGCGCTGCGTCAACGGAATCCCCGCCGCCGCTCCCGCCGCCGCCGCCGCCGTCACCCCAGGCACAATCTCAAACTCAAATCCCGCCGTCGCCAGCGCCTCGATCTCCTCCGCCGTCCGCCCAAACACCATCGGATCTCCCCCCTTCAACCGCACCACCCGCTTCCCTTCCCGCGCCTTCGCCACCAGCAGCGTGTTGATTTCCCCCTGCGGCAAACTATGCGCCCCCGCGCGCTTCCCCACATAAATCTTCTCCGCCGCCGCCCCGCATAATTCCAGCAGCTCCGGATTCGCAAGATCATCGTAGAGCACGACCTCCGCATCCTGCAGCGCTCGCGCCCCGCGCAACGTAATCAAATCCGCCGCTCCCGGACCCGCGCCCACGAGGCGCACCACCGGACGTTTTTCGATCCCTTCCCTTGCGGCGTTTTGAACCATGACGAAGTTTTGTTTTTACTTCTTTAGTAAACTAGTCAACTCAGTCGTTTCTCTTTTTATGCCAGAAGCAACCACCGCGCCACTTACCCATAACGAGTCGCTCAAGCAGGCCAATCCCACCCTCGCCAGCACCATCGCCGCCACCTTGGCCGACGCTTCACTCGACCGCTTCTCGGACGACGAAAAGGAATTCACCAAGTTCCACGGGATCTATCAACAGGACGATCGCGACCTGCGCAAGACCGGCAAAAAATACATCATGATGATCCGCAGCCGCATCCCCGGCGGCGTCATGACCGCGAACCAGTGGATCACCTTCGACGACCTCGCGACGAATTACGGCAACAACACCCTCCGCGTCACCACCCGCCAATGCATTCAGTTCCATGGCGTCGTGAAGTCCGGCCTCGGCCCGCTCATCAAGAAGATCAACGAGTCCCTCCTCTCCACCCTCGCAGCCTGCGGCGACGTCAACCGCAACATCACCGCGTCTCCCACCCCCGCCACCACCAAGGCTCGCGAAACCGTTTACGCCCACGCCCTCCAAACCGTCCCGGAGGTCGCGCCGAAAACCCGCGCCTACCACTCCATCTGGGTCGACAACGTCCAACTCAACCTCGACGACCCCGAAAACAAGAACTTCGTCGATCCGCTCTACGGCCAGACCTACCTGCCGCGTAAATTCAAAATGTCCTTCGTCGTTCCGCCGGTGAACGACATGGACGTCTTCACCAACGATCTCGGCTTCATCGCCATCGTCGAAAACGACCAGGTCCTCGGCTACAACGTCGCCATCGGCGGCGGCATGGGTCGCAGCCACGGCAACGTCCAAACTTACCCGCGTCTCGCCGATGTCATCGGCTTCATCAAACCCGAAGACGTCATCCCCGTCTCGAAAGCCGTCATCGCCACGTTCCGCGACTTCGGCGATCGCACCAACCGCAAACACGCGCGCTTCAAATACGTCGTCGAAGAACGCGGCGCCGACTGGACCCGCGACGAAATCGCCCGCCGCGCCGGCATCACGTTCGAACCCGCGCGTCCTTATAAATTCACTACAACCGGCGATCTCTACGGCTGGCATCGCGGCGTCGACGGCAAGCTCTTCCTCACCGTCTTCGTCGAAACGGGCCGCATCAAGGACGTCCCCGGCCACACGCAAAAAGCCGCCTTCCGCGAGATCGCGCAGAAATTCCCGCACGTCGAATTCCGCCTCTCCGCCAACCAAAACGTCATCATCGCCAACGTCCCCGAATCCGACCGCGCCGGCATCACCGCCGTCCTCGCATCGCATGGCGTGAAGACCGAAAACCAGGCCTCCGTCCTCCACGCCGCCGCGATGGCCTGCCCCGCCCTCCCGACCTGCGGCCTCGCCCTCGCCGAATCCGAGCGCATGCTCCCCGGCCTCATCGACCGCATCGAAAAACTCGGCGGCGAACTCGGCCTCGGCGGCGAAGAAATCATCATCCGCTCCACCGGCTGCCCCAACGGCTGCGCCCGTCCCTACATGGCGGAAATCGCCTTCGTCGGCAAAGCCCCCGGCCGCTACCAAATCTGGCTCGGCGGCAACGAAGCCGGCACCCGCCTCAACCGCGTTTACAAAGACACGGTGAAGGATCCCGACATCGAAAACGAGCTCCGCCCCGTCCTCACGCGCTGGAAAAACGAACGCCAGCCCGGCGAACGCTTCGGCGATTTCGCCGCCCGCGTCCTCTGGCCGGAAATCGAAACCGCCGCCGCCATCGCCGCCGAAGCCGCCGCGAAAACGCCCGCCCCCGCCACCCCCGCTCCCACGCTGTAAGGTGGAGCCCGACGTCCCCGTCGGGCTTCTCTCATCGCTCAACTCTCATCTCTCAACTTCGCACCCGCGATGCTCTCCCCCGACCAACTCGCCGCCGCCAACGCCGACCTGCGCACCAAGTCCCCGCTCGACATCGTCCGCTGGGCCATCGCGCAATCGCACGGCCGCGCCATCGTCTCGACGAACTTCCGCCCTTACGAAGCCGTCGTCCTCCACCTCGCTACGCAGGTCCAGCCCGACATCCCCGTCCTCTGGGTCGACCACGGCTACAACCGCCCCGCGACCTACAAACACGCCGAACAACTGCGCGCCCAGCTCAACCTGAACATCAAGCCGTTCCTCCCGAAAATCACGCCCGCCCACCGCGACGCGATCCACGGCGACATCCCCACGACCGAGGACGAGGAAGGCCTGAAGAAATTCAGCGCCGTCATGAAGCTCGAGCCGTTCCAACGCGGCATGCGCGAGCTCGCACCGACCGTCTGGATCACCGCGCTCCGCAAGGTTCAAAACCCCAACCGCGCCGGCCTCGATATCGTTTCCCACGACGCGAATTTCAACTCCCTGAAAGTTTCGCCGGTCTTCTACTTCAGCGACGCCGACATGGAATCCTACCTCGCGCAGCACAACCTGCCCAACGAGTGGGACTACTTCGACCCCGCCAAAGCCGACGAAAAACGCGAATGCGGCCTCCACGCCGCCTGGGGCAAACAAGCCGCCGCTTCGGCTTGATCTCTCTTTGTCATTCTGAGCGAAGCGAAGAATCCACGCGCCCGAACACTTTTAGCTCCGTGTCCAACTACCACCTCGACCACCTCCAGCATCTCGAGACCGAAGCCATCCACGTGATGCGCGAAGTCGCCGGCGAATTCGAGCGCCCCGCGCTGCTCTTCTCCGGCGGCAAGGACTCCATCTGCCTCCTGCGCCTCGCGGAAAAAGCCTTCCGCCCCGCCGAGATCCCGATGCCGCTGCTCAACGTCGACACGGGCCATCACTTCCCCGAGCTCAACGAATTCCGCGACCGCCGCGCCAAACAGCTCGGCGCCAAACTCATCGTGCGCAAGGTCGAGGACGCCATCGCCTCCGGCATCGCCACGCCCGCCCCCGGCGAAGTATCGAGAAACAAACTACAAATTCCGACGCTCCTCGCCGCGATCGAGGAATTTCGCTTCGACTGCTGCATCGGCGGCGCCCGCCGCGACGAAGAAAAAGCCCGTGCCAAGGAACGCTTCTTCTCTTTCCGCGATTCCTTCGGCCAGTGGGACCCGAAAAACCAGCGCCCCGAAATCTGGAATCTCTACAACGGCCGCCTCAACCCCGGCGAAAACATGCGCGTCTTCCCGCTCTCGAATTGGACCGAGATGGACGTCTGGGAATACATCCGCCGTGAAAACCTCGAGGTCCCCTCGATCTACTTCAGCCACAAACGCCCCTGCGTCCGCCGCGCCGGCCAGTGGCTCCCCGTCAACGACATCGTTCCCCCGAAACCGAACGAGGAGGTCCGCGAGCTCGTCGTCCGCGTCCGCACCATCGGTGACATCATCAGCACCGGCATGGTCGAATCGCCCGCCGACAATTTCGACGACATCATCACCGAAATCGCCGCCGCCCGCGTCACCGAACGCGGCTCCCGCGCCGACGACAAAGCCTCCGAAGCCGCCATGGAGGACCGCAAAAAAGCCGGCTACTTCTAACCCGAAAAATACACCCCGACCTCCCGCAGCCGAAGTCCCCTCTAACAAGAGGGGTGCCCGAAGGGCGGGGTGTGTCTCTCCCGAGCGCTGACCATCGCCACATCCAAACTCTCGCCTTCAATCGTGATCGCTCCCACCACCTCCATCGACTCCTCCGCCGCTTCCGCCGTCGCCTCCGTCTCCGTGCGCACCGCCACCGCGCCCACCGCGCCCATCGACATCCTCCGCTTCAACACCTGCGGCTCCGTCGACGACGGCAAATCCACCCTCATCGGCCGCCTCCTCTTCGACTCGAAGAACATCATGGAGGACCAGATGGAGGCCCTCGAGCGCTCCGCCGACATCACCGGCGGCGGACAAATCAATCTCGCCAATCTCACCGACGGCCTCCGCGCCGAACGCGAACAGGGCATCACCATCGACGTCGCCTACCGCTACTTCGCCACGCCGAAGCGCCGCTTCATCATCGCCGACACCCCGGGCCACGTCCAATACACGCGCAACATGGTCACCGGCGCGTCCACCGCCAACCTGTCCATCGTCCTCGTCGACGCCCGCGCCGGCGTCATCGAGCAAAGCCGCCGCCACACCGCCATCGCCTCGCTCCTCCGCATCCCTCACCTCGTCGTCGCCATCAACAAGATGGACCTCGTCGACTGGAGCGAAGCGCGCTTCAACGAAATCCGCGCCCAGTTCGAAGAATTCCTCCCGCGTCTCGATATCAAGGACGTCAAATTCATCCCGATCAGCGCACTCAACGGCGACAACGTCGTCGAGGGATCGCGCCACACGCCGTGGTATGACGGCCCCACGCTCCTCGGCCATCTCGAAACCGTCCACATCGCCAGCGACCTCAACCTGAACGGCTTTCGCCTTCCCGTTCAATGGGTCAACCGGCCCAACAATCCCACCGACAAAACCCTCCACGACTTCCGCGGCTTCAGCGGCCAGATCGCCGGCGGCGTCGTTCGCGTCGGCCAAAAAGTCCTCACCCTTCCCGCCGGCATCGTTTCCACCGTGAAACAGATCTGGACCCTCGACGGCCCGCTGCAGGAAGCCTTCTGCCCGCAATCCGTCACCGTCGTCCTCGATCAGGACATCGACGTTTCCCGCGGCAGCATGATCGTCGGTCTCGATCAACTCGTCGGCGCCTCCACCGACCTCCACGCCAAAATCTGCTGGATGCATCCGCGCCCCCTCCAGCGCGGCAAGAAATACTTCCTCAAACACACGACGAACACCGTCCAGGCCGCCGTCACCGACATCGAGCACCGCCTCAACATCGCCACGCTCGAGAAGGAACCCGCGCCCGCCGAACTCGCCATGAACGACCTCGGCGAAATCCGCATCCGCACCGCCAAATCGATCTTCTTCGACGGCTACGCCGCGAATCGCCTCACCGGCTCCTTCATCCTCGTCGAACAAGGCACCAACGCCACCGTCGCCGCCGGCATGCTCATGCCCCCGCGCGAACTCGTGAAACCCGAGTCCGGCGACTACGTGATCTGAAAATGTCCCTCACCCGCCGCACCGCCGAAGTCCCCTCTACCAAGAGGGGTGCCCGACAGGGCGGGGTGTGTTGAACCGAGGCGCTTCCTACGTTTCGCGAATGAAAATCTCCGCCAAAGTCGACTACGCCTGCCGCGTCCTCGCGGAACTCGCGCGTCTGCACGGCTCCGCGGAACTCGCCCAGATCGAACATCTCTCGCGCGTCGAGAAAATCCCGCAGAACTTCCTCGCTCAAATCCTCTCCGAACTCCGCAACGCCGGCCTCATCACCAGTCGCCGCGGCATCCAAGGCGGCTACGCCCTCGCCCGCCCGCCCGATCAAATTTCGCTCTTCGACATCATCACCGTGATCGACCGCGAAATCCTCGGCCTCAGCGGAAATCACGATGGCCGCTCCGGCCGCCGCATGCGCGAGGTCTGGACCGAAATTCGCGACACCCTCGTCGAGAAAACCAAGTCCTTCACCCTCGACATGCTCATCACCCGCCGCCCGGAGGAGATGTATTACATCTAAGCCGGACTCGTGCAGTTGGAGGCGGAGGAGCGAGGAGAGATCGGCGAACCAGACGGTGAACGACGAACCGAAGGCGGGCTGAATGAAGCCCGTCGAGGTGAGGAGGGCATCGTATGGCCGCCGAGATCCCTCGATCCGACCCGATCAACTGCACGAGTCCGGCTAAGGATTCACGCCCGTGCCCGTGCACTTGCTCGTAATCGTGCTCGTGCTCGTAATCGTAATCGTGCTCGTGCTCGTGCTCGGCTCGCGCTAAGAAAGTCGATCACGATCAAGATCACGAGCACGATCAAGATCACGATAATCGTTCCATCTCTACCGCGCGGGATCCGCCCCTCCATTCTTCACTCTCGCCAGCCCCCGCCTCGTGCCGCTTTCGTTCCGCTCGGAATGAGTCTCGACGACATCCGCCAATCCCTCCTCGCCTCCTACGAAAAGGACGGCGGCATCAACCATCTCGACGGCGTCAACCTCCCTTCGCAGTCGTCCGTCAAGCAGATCGCCGTCGACTGCATGCATCTCCTTTTCCCCGGTTTCTTCGAGGAAACCCGGCTCGCCAAAGCCGACATCGCCGCGCACGTCACGAAGCTCCTCGCCCGCCTCGACCAACGCCTCGAAACCGAAATCGAAAAAAGCCTCCGCTTCGCCGGCATCCCCTCGCCCGCCGCCAGCGCCCGCCAGCTCACCGGCAAAATCCTCGCGCAACTTCCCGCCCTTCGCGAAATCATCCAGACCGACGTCACCGCCGCCTACCGCGGCGACCCCGCCGCCCGCAGCATCGAGGAAATCATCCTCGCCTACCCGTGCGTATTGTCGATCTCACTACAGCGTTTCGCCCACGAGCTCTATCGCCTCGGCGTCCCGCTCCTGCCGCGCATGCTCACCGAATACGCCCACGAGCGCACCGGCGCCGATCTCCATCCCGGCGCGCGCATCGGCACCCACTTTTTCATCGACCACGGCACCGGCGTCGTCATCGGCGAAACCGCCACCATCGGCCATCACGTGAAGCTTTACCAGGGCGTCACCCTCGGCGCGAAATCCTTCGAGACCGATGACGCCGGCGATCCGATCAAGGGCATCAAACGCCACCCCGACATCGGCGATCATGTCACGATCTACGCTCACGCCACGATTCTCGGCGGCGACACCCGCATCGGCGAACATTCGATCATCGGCTCCAACGTCTGGCTGATCAAATCCGTCCCCGCCGAATCCGTCGTTTACAACAAGGGCGAAAACCTCGTCACCCGCACCCGCCGCCGCAAAGAGGCCCTCATCGAAAACCCTTCGATCTCCGACCTCAAAGCCCACGACTGGCAGATCTAGGCGCTCGCAGGTGGAGCCCGACGTCCCCGTCGGGCTAGGTAGGGCGAGGCAGCCTGCCCCGACCTCTCGGGTCCCCGCCGAGCCGCGCCTACCTTTCGCTCACGCGCTCCAGCGTCCGTTCGATCTCTTCCTTCGAGATCATCATCCCGTCTTGCATCGCTCGCACCTCGCGTCCGCCGCCGGCGACTCCGATCACCATCACCCATTCCGTCTCCACCTCATCCACCGCAGCCAACACCCCCAAATCCTCCCGCTTCGCCACCACCAAATACCGCGCCCCCTCCTCCAATCGCGCCGCTTGTTCCGCCACCCGCGCATCTCCGCCTGAATCGAATTCGAAACGCAGCCGCGTCCGCCACTCCTCGTCCAACTCCACCAACACCGGCGCGCGAAATCTCCGACCATCGATCGCCACTTCCGTCCCTTCCTTCCTGAAAATCACCTCGCGCCGCAGTCGCGGAAATTCCCAAAACTCCAGCAACTCCCTTCGCCACGCGCGCAACATCTCCGGGCTCTGCCGCTTCGCCAGCCGCTCATCCGACACCGCCGAGCTCAACAAATCCCGCCCCAGCCCCACCGCGCTCCGAAATCCCAAAAACGGCAAAAACGTCGCCCCCACGTCGAACGTCGCCCCGCTCCGCTCCACCCGTTTCCCTTCCTTCACGCGCGGATCCAGCACCATGAAAAGATTCCGCCGCGCCCCCTTCCGCAACAGCTCGCTCGCCCCATTCTCCATCGCGAGATGATCCGACGCGATCGCGATCACCGTGTTCGCCCCCCACTCCGACGCGCGAATCTTCCGCACAAATTTCGCGATCAACCGATCCGACATCGCCACCGCACTCAACATCGAGTTGCTCCCGTCGCCATACGGCCGATCCGCCTCCGATCGCGAATGGTATCCATCCGGGTGATGCGTATCGATCGTCAGCACGAACAACCCGAACCGCCGCCCCTCCCGCGACAACTCCTCGAACCGCGCATACGCCAGCTCCAGCAGCGTATCGTCCATCAATCCCCAATTGTTCAAATACCCCGGATCGCTCACCCGCCCGTGTAATTCACTGAACCCCGCCACTTCCTCGAAGCCATGCGTCTTCAGAAATTTCTGTTTCCCGCCGAAGTGCGCATGCGCCCCGCCGTAAAATGCCAGATGATACCCCGCCTCCCGCAACCCATCCGTCCACGCCGGCGCCCCAGCTAAAAATTCATCCATCCCCGACATCGAATTCGGATGCGCCGGACTGATCAGCGGAATCCCACACAGATTCGCCACCAGCCCTCCCATCGTGAAACCCGTGCCTTCCGGCGAGTGCAGCTCCGTGAACGAAACACTTTCCTTCTCCAACTCCCGCAACTCCTTCACCAGCCCCGGAAAAATCCGCTCATCGAAATACGTCCGCTCAAAACTCTCCGCAAAAACGAACACGAAGTTCGGATGCTCCCCCGCCGTCGCCTTCAACACCGGCGGCCGATAATACCGAAAAAAATCCGCCCCCGCCTCCCGCGGCCATAGCAACTCCTTCAAATCCGCGACACCCGGATTCACGACCAGCGACGCCGCCAAAAACCCAAACGCCACCACGACCAGCCCCACTCGCCGCCCGCGATTCCACCGCGCCGACAAACAACTCCACCCCAGCACCGCCGTCGCCCCCGCGATCGCCAGGGTCCCCCACACAATCATCCCCCAATACTCCGCCACGCCCGCACCTTCCACCCCATAGAAAAGGTGAAACAAAAACCCCGGCGTCATCCCTCTCCCCGTAAATTCATTCGCCACCCCCCACGCGATCAGCAGCCCCACCGAAACCAGCCCCACCACAAAAAACCCCCCG